>CAYOAK010000018.1:0-26902 GCA_964401925.1 uncultured Bdellovibrionales bacterium
TCTATCGCCGTCAGGCACGGTTCCGCCCCCCGCAAGGTTGGGGTGTACCAAGCGGGGGGGCGGGGGGCAGACCGCTAAAATCGTCGGAAAGGTGAGGAGTTAGATTCGCCTTTAGGGAGTTCTTGGAGGTGTCGATACAGGCTTTGCAGCGGTTGTCTGGTTTGGTGGTGGAGGAGGGATGGATGGGACGAAAGATCTCAGCTGGATTGGCTTCTGTTCGAAGCGATGAGCGGAGCAGAAAGTTGGCGAGCACTTTGGCGCATGTGTTGCGCGGGTGGTTTCCTGCTCACACGCACACAATTCTTCGATTGAATGAATGGCGAAGTGCCGGTGCGCCGGAAACGGATATGCCCTCTCTGCTTTCGCTCATTGAGAGCGATCTCGCAGTTTGCTCCCATTTGAGCTCCTCGCTGGCAGCGCGAAATTCCGGTCGGGGCGGATTCTCACCGATCGCGAGTATGTATGAGCTAAGCTCGTGGGAGCTCGCCAATCTGCTTCCTTCTTCAGTAACTCAGGTCTCCCCTCACACCCTCGTTCGTGGTGGAGGTGTCCTCCGCGCCGCTCTGGAGAGCTCGCTTGCGAGCTTTTATGCGTCGGAGATCATTGCGGCGGCGGCGGCGAAATTGGGTATTGCTGTTTCGATGGAAGATGCCTTGTCGGCTGCGTTAATTCGACAGACCGGATTTAATCTTCTCATCTGGAATTATCAGGCTGTGTTTCTTCGAATCGTTCGAATGAACGCGACACAGGGTGAGCGAGAAGGTGCGTTTCAGCGCTGCTTCGGTGTGACACCGCTTGGGCTGGCTTTTGAAATTGGCTCGCGCTGGAATGTCTCGTCAGCGATCGGTGCAGCATTGAAAGCAGATCGGAACGAAGTGGATGTCACGGAGTTCCCGGGAAGGCTGAGACAGATCACCGAGCTTGCTGACACGATTGGTAAGGGAATGCACCCGGAGGTGTTCCCATACTCTCGAGCATCCATCGATGCTGAACTGCGTGAGCTCACTGGAGGCCTTGAGCGTGCCGACGTCGAAGCGGAAGTGCGGTCGCTCATTCACGAACACGCGCGGGAGCAAAAGGGGCAGGAACCTTTGGAATCGCGAATCCAGATTCTTCGGGAAAGACCTTTAGAGCGTATTCATTATGCTGGTGACGGTGACGGATTGACCTCGTTGCAGGAACTCGGAGCCGAGGTGATGTCTGGCTTCGGCATCGAGCGTGGCATGATCTGCATCGAGGATGCAGACAGCGACCAATTTAAGCTTGCTGTGTCGATCGGCGAACAAGCCGGTGATCGCCAAATCCTTCGTAGTTTGGCGAAAGCTGCATTCTCCGCCCGTGAAAGCTCTGTTCCCGTTTTAGAGAGCGGGACGTCTACGACCGGAGAGACAATGACCCGTATCTCCAGCTCCTTTGGAAGTACTGCGAGTAAAGGGGTGCTCGTAATAGAACTGCGTCCGAATACGGATTCTGACCAGGACGGGGTGGCGCTTTTCAAAACTGTGCGAGACAGGATCGAAAAGCACGTCAGCGCCCGTCTACCGGCGTACGCAACCTAACCCACCGGGCATCCGGATATCCTTACAGCCACGACGGCGCTCCGCGGCGCTACACTTATTCTCACTTGGCGAAAAACCCGACGGACAACGCTCTGCGCGCGGTGGCGGGGGAGAATAGCGTGAAGCTCGCGACCGCTCATACTCGAGTCGCTCCCGTTGACGCGCAAGCTCGCGCTCACGTTCTCGTTCAATCTCTCGCCGCTCCTGCCGATATGCTCTGTCGTCAGCTCGTCGTCGGTCGACCTCACGCTGACGATAGTAACTGTCATCGTAACGAGCATTCCCGTAGTAAGGATCGGGCGGATAATATGGCGCATTCAAATCGGCGCAGCTCGAAAACGTCAGCAGCGTAAAAACAACCAAAATCGTTCTCAAAGCATTCATAAGAAAGTTCTCCATGGTGCGGTGGATATACTACTACCTTTCAGCGCCGCAAAATTTTCGACTGGTGCTTTTTCTCTCCAGCAAAATGATAAGTTACCCCCTCGATCCCAAGGAACAAGGAAGCTGCAGGTTGTGCACTCTCAGTCGTGAACGAAACATTCAAAGTTACACGAAACTTCACCGACTAAACTCGTCAGAACCTGACCGGTTATTCCTCGCGTCTTGCGCCGCTGCCCGAAGACATACTTGAGTAGCCGCTTCCCAGCCCTCCGGACGCTCGCCAAGAACCCCGTCACACTTACGACACTCTCCTTCCGCCTCCCAAGCACGCAAGGGAGTAACGCCTCTCATTCCTCGCCTAAGCGACAGGCCTGACGACATGATTCGGGTCATATTTAGATTTCAGGCTGTGTTCGATTGAAACGCGAAACTCCCGCAGTAAGGCGGCTACCGGCTTTTTCTCATTAGCGCACAGCTCTCACGCAGTATCGCCAGTTTGGCGCGCTCCGTTATCAAAGTCATTCGGGCGAACTCAATCCCAACATTGGAACCACGCAGGTGCGCCGCAATAGCTTTGACAGCCACCAGCGTTGTCCTCGATCTGGATTGTCTCCGCACTGAATCAAATTGTCAGTCGACAGCCTTTCACTTCTCGGTCCCGGTAAACGAAACTCCGAAGGCCACGACTTGCCGCCTCCGACACCATTCGCATCTTAGAACTGGATTGACCACTTGCGGAGCTTTCGCTAGCGGAGACCCTATGAGCCGCAGAGTCCTCGCTTCCCCACCTCCTGGGTTTCGACCCGTTCCCCGGACCGGAGTTATTTATGTCATGACCGAGGCAGCGCGAAATGGATATGCAGCCTCAGACCCATCGTGGATCAATCTTGGACAGGGCGCGCCAGAAACCGGGCCCTTACCCGGTAGTGCCGAGCGTGTGACACAATTCCAGATCCTTCCCGAGGATCAGGAATACGCACCAATAGACGGCCTGCCAGAGCTGCGTGACGCGGTTGCTGCGCTTTACAACGAGCGCTATCGATCTGGAAAACGAAGCCAGTACACTCGCGAAAACGTAGCGATCAGTTCTGGCGGCCGCGCGGGTTTAACTCGTGTGATCTCCACCATCGGCCGCACAAATGTCGGTCACTTTCTCCCAGATTACACAGCTTATGAGGAGCTCCTAGAATCGTTCGAATCATTCGTATCGATACCAATGCTGCTTAATGCTGAGACCAATTACGAGTTTCCGGCGGAAGCGCTCCGTTCGGAGATCCTGGGCCGCGGGCTTTCCGCCGTGTTGATGTCGAACCCTTCTAATCCGACAGGCAAATTGTTGGCGGGAGAGTCGCTGCGCGACTGGGTCGAGGTTGCGCGGGAAGTCGGCTGCACGATGATTTTCGACGAATTCTATAGTCACTACATTTATCGTTCGGATTCTGTTTCCGTTTCGGCCGCCCAGTATGTGGAGGATGTAAACGAGGATGGTGTAATCATCCTCGATGGGCTCACGAAGAACTGGCGCTATCCTGGCTGGCGCGTTTGTTGGACTGTCGCCCCCAGGCCGATAATTGAAGGACTCGCCTCCGCCGGCAGCTTTTTGGATGGAGGCTGCTCAAGGCCGATGCAGCGGGCCGCGCTTGAGCTCGTGAAGCGGGATGTTGCAGATCGCGAAGCTGTTGCGATCAAGAACACCTTTGGCGAGAAGCGCAAACTGCTGCTCGCCGCATTGGGGGCAGTTGGCATCAAAGTTATTCCGGAGCCCGAGGGCGGATTCTATTGCTGGGGCGATTTAAGCGCCCTTCCGGACGGACTAAATACCGGCATGGAATTCTTTGAACGCGCGCTCAAAGAAAAGCTCATCGTCGTGCCGGGCGAGTTCTTCGATATCAATCCGGGACACAGGCGCCCCAATCGCCCGTCCCGTTTCCGCGCTCATGCGCGATTCTCTTTCGGTCCCCCCGCTGCAGCTCTGGACGAGGCAGGCAGACGGCTGAAATCAATGATCATTGGTTGAGCGCGGAACCGGGTGTAGACCGGCGCGCGCGATTCGCTTTCGCCCCCAAACGATTAGCGCTATGCCAGCCTAGTCTACACTTGCCGGGGGTTGTATGAGTATTGGCGAGCAAACGACTATCGTCGTGCCGGATCAATTGTTCGAACAAGAGCAATCCGATCAGTTGCGCAGTTCGATTGACCACGCCGTGCTCACGGGTGCAACGCAAATTGAGCTCAGTTTCGAGAATTGCCGGGCCACGAGCGTCTATGGGTTGAATGTCTTGATCCAAGCGCAAGAAAAGCTCCGAGCATCCGGCGGATCACTGAAGATCTCGGGCCTTAAACCGGAGCTAAAGGAGATTCTGACGAACATCCTTTTTGATCAATTAATCCCGCTTTCGTGATTTATGGCTGAGGGAAAATATGTTGCGCTCGTTTTCGAGCCGGACGTGACCCGGCGCACGCGCTTGAAGACCGCTGCGTCGGCGTCGAGCGTTTTTGAACGAGTCGATCTCTGCAACAATCCTGCCGAGGCAATCGAGCGCCTTTCTCGGCAACATGCGGACATCGACGTGATCTTTCTTTCAGGGTTGATGCCTGCAGCGGAGCAAGATGAGTTCATTCGGGCTGCGCGTAAAACTCGTTGCGGACGGACCGTGGCGCTGGTTGTCGTGCAAAAGCGCGCCGGCCAGAACGATTCAGATGTGGCCGCCGGTGTCGTGCGCGGCATCGACGGAGTGTTGTGGGAGCCATTCTCCGTTTCGAGTGTCGTCGCGACGACCGGAGTTGCGGATCGGATCAAAGCGGCCGATGCGCTAGCGCGGAAGCGCGCGGCGGCGACCCTGCTTTATGACGAAGCGCTCTATGAAATCGACGAGGTTGGGCGCTCGACGTTGATTGGCGACGATGCGAGATATCGGCTTGGTATGCAGAAACTGCGGAAAGTCGGTGGAGATCTTCGCACTTTCGCCGACGAGTCCCTGCCGCTGTTGATCGAAATCTGCCGCACCAAGCTCTCGACCGCACAGGCACAGACCCTTCAGGTGTTACGACAGCCCTATGGTGGTGTGAGTGCAAGAGTCCAGCGGGTCATAGACAAGCGTGCTGGCCGCCGCGTGGACTAATGGCGCTAAATCAATCGACGCGGATGTTGACTGTTTGCCGCAGTGAATAGCTTAGGCTCGCCACAAATCTTGCTCGATTGTCGTAGCTCAGTTGTGTCGAGTAGCCGGCGTAGAGTGCGGAGGCATCGGGATCGATAGACGCGAGCAATGCTGATGTTTCGCTATCTCGTTGATCGATCGTCGCATCTACTTCTCGGTGAAGATTGCCAAGACCATGATTGTATTCGTCGATATGATTTTCGATCGCACGAACAAAATTGTTTTGATTGAAATCCGGGGAGCCGATTCCCGGACTGATCGTGCGTGCAGCACCGGCGTCTTGTTGCGCCTTTGCGAGATCCAACACGCGAAGCAGGGATGAGATCCCAACTTTTGATCCGACCGGTTCCATGGTGCCGCTCCTTTCAACAGATAAGATCGGTCGATCGCGAGCCTGGCTTTAACCCATTCTCGAACCGGAAGCGCGGCTAAGCCCCGGTAATGTTTGTGTCATTTATTCTATTACCGGGCGAACCGGTGGAACAGTGAGCAGGCTGTGCGACATCACAGCGGACGCAGGTATCTCACGGTTAAATTCCTCGGCTGGAGGACAAGTGAGAGAGCTTCGAGTGCTGAGCGCAGGTGCCGAGAAGGAGGGAGAAAGCGATGGTCTGTTCACACGTGAACGGATTCTTACATCTTTGCTTGCTCTCATTACGCTCATCTGCCTTTACCTCTGCTTCAGAATCATCCTGCCATTTCTGACTTCGCTTGCCTTTGCGGCGACCCTTGCCGCGGCAACCCAACGCCCTTACCGCTGGTTAGCAAGGCAAGTCTCGAATGAATCGTTGCGTGCCGGAATTGCGGTGCTGCTGGTGGCGGCGCTTATTATTATCCCGGCCGGTTTGATTACCACCTACGCGGTCCAAGAAGGAGTTGCGACGGTCGAAGCGATTAACGCTGGTGGGATGTCGAAATTTCAGAAGCGTGTTGAATCGCTACCCGTGATCGGAGAGATCTCTCGCTGGACACAGAAGCGTTTTCGCCTCGACGATCAGCTTAAGGCCGGTGCTGGTTTTGTCGCGAGCAAGGCGACGACAATTCTGACGAGCTCATTCATCGTCGGCGCGCAGCTTGTGCTCACGTTGTTTCTACTTTTCTTCTTTTACCGCGATGGCGACAGTGCATACGATACACTTCGTCACCTGCTTCCGCTTTCAGAATCCGAATCCGAGGCGGTTCTTTCGCGCATAAACAGTTCGATGGTAGCGACAGTGAACGGCTCCCTGACGGTTGCGTTTGTTCAGTCCGGGATGGCCGGTTTGATGTATGTCATTCTGGGAATTCACGGGGCTGTACTTTGGGCTCTAATGACATTTTTCACCGCCCTCATTCCGACATTCGGCACTTTTATGGTTTGGGGCCCCATCGCCGGCTATTTGTTCCTAACGGGAAGCGCGACGAAGGCGGTGATCTTGGTGGCATTCGGAATGCTTGCCATCAGCACGATAGATAATGTGCTGTACCCCTACCTGGTCGGCGATCGGATGCGATTGCATACTGTACCCACATTTATCGCCATCCTCGGCGGGATCGCTTTGTTTGGACCGGCCGGCCTCATTCTGGGTCCGATGGTCCTTGCAATTACGACTGCGCTGCTAGACGTGTGGTGGCGAAGAACGACGCGTGGTCGTTCGGCAGAGCGCGAGATTTCGGAGATAAACAGCGGCAGCCCACAGGTGCCGCCTGCCGAAATGTTGGAAACGAAGAAGACGGGTTGAAATCGAAGGAATGAAGGGTGCACGAATCGAACCTAGTGTGCTCAGTGCCGGTGAGCACCACAGCAGGAATCATCTACGGAGGTCGGCGTAGATTGCGGAAATGCCGGCTGCGAAGCTCATCCAGTACTGCAGATCTTTCCAGTTCTGCGGAACCATCCCTCGCTTTCCCCCTTTTCGCGGATCACCGACCTCAATGACGCTCTGGGTCAGTCGCACAGGATCCCTCAGGGTTTCGCCAGCCTCGAGAAGGCTAATGCAGTCGTCGAGAAGATCCGCGATTTCGCTCATTGCACGGTAGTCGAGGTGCTTGATGTTTTGGACACGCACTTGCTTATGGAAGTCTTGCGCGAAATTCGAGAGCAGGTTTCGTAAGTAGAGCGCAGTGCTCCATTGCAGATATGGGATCGCCTCGGGACCGAAAAGCGGCAGAATCATACGTACATGGGCCGGTTCGAAAATCACCGGAGGCTTGCGATAGGAATCGAGGCCCAGCGCGAGATATCCGCACGCTTGTTTCCTCAGCGTTTCGAGTGCTTGATCCCGAAAGCGACTCTTGTAAAGCCGCTCTAGGAGATAGGCGAACGGACCGGCGTATTCGTTCACCTCAAGTTCGATACGCTCGCCGGTGCCAGATCCGGCATCGGCAAGAATTCCCGAAAGCGTTGCCAACCACTCTTTGTCATCGAGCTGCCCAACGAGTAGAGTGTGAATGTTTTTGATCTCCTCTGGCCCGGCCCCCGGGGTAAGAAGTCCGGCACCCGGCGGGAGGAGGTCTCCGGCGGACAATTTTCCGAACGCGGCTTCAGCTCGTGCCGCCATTCCAGCTTCCAGCGGAACACTGTGCAGCTGCGACGCGAACATCTGGAGGAGATATTTCGTGTGTTCGGGCAAGGTCCAACGCGCGGAGGTCGCCGTCACTCCCTGCTGAGCAGCGGCTCGCAGCCACTCAAGGAGAAACTCGCCGAGCTTCGACTTGAAGATGCCGCGCCCCATCGCCAGGTTGGCTAAGATCGCCGAAAAGAGAGCCAGCGGAAACTGATTTTCCGCGGTCAAGCTTTCCTTCAACGCAAAGGTCGGCGCCTCTGGGCGTCGAGGCTCGAAGAGCGATCGCACTCTCATGAGAGGCAGCTGGACGTTCGCGTCAGTCTGCCGAGTGCGGTATTTCTCCAATACGCGCGCAATCAGAGTGTCCTGACCGAGGAGAGTCGCCTCGTCAAATCCAAAAACCATCATCCACCTCCAATCTGCGCGGCGGTCCGCTCAGACTGGAGGCAGTCAAAACACTTTTCGTGCTACCACTTCAGCGCCCTCTATACCGCAGATCGTCCAGCAGCTGTAACGAGCTCTGCCGTTGAGTCCCGGCCCTCTTTGCTTGGTGCACCCCAACATTGGAACCGATCCAAGTTCTGTCACCACCTCGAAAGCTCCGGTGCCGAGTGCGCACCCCTGGTACACCCCAACTTTGTAAGCCTTTCGCCTGTCGGATCCGAGCATCGGCAAAGGTACACCCCAACAAATGAGGTGCGGAGTGGGAGCTGGGTTTATGTTGGTTAAAGATTCGGTTTGGCTTGGGATTTTGGAGTTTGGGTCTGGCTGAATCTGCAGGGGGCGTGTCATGAAACCGCAGGTTGAAATTCTGGTCTTCCCTTTGTGTGTGTTTGGGCTTGTGGGTTTTGGCAGTGGGTGATGAAGCGCGTGCGATCACTTTGGATGAGTTTCTCGGGGATGGGACGGCTACTTCGTCTAGCTCGGGCGTCGGAGTGAGCGCGACCACTGCGAATGTGGGGGCGGTCGGGGGAGTGCGGACTTTGTTCGCCATTAAGAACACCTTTGGTGCGGGTGTGACGCGCCTGGAGACCTTCCCTGATCCGGAGTTTAGCGGCGATACGGACTACTCGTTGGGATACACGCAGGGGGCGCACAACGGACTGGGGGTGGTGAGCTGGGACGGTGATGGGAATGCGGCAACTCTTACTCCAAACGGACTGCCTTCGATCGATCTACTCCAAGATGCCGGGACGGCCATCCTGCTCGGGGCAAAGTTTTTCGATTTCCCTGCCTCGCAGCCGATCGATCTGACCATTCGACTCTACGACGCAGCCAATGGGGCGGGGCAGAAGTTCTCTGACCTCACGATCACTCTCGATCAGTCCATCAATTCTCTGACGGCGGTGCCGCTGACCATACCGTTCTCGCGGTTTACGAATTCGGGAACTGACACGATTCCGGCTCCGGGCGGAACGTTTGCTACAAAGACCGCTTTCGGTCCGGCGGGCGCGGTTGATCTGTCGAAGATCGGAGCGGTGCAACTGACCCTCAATGGTCTGACGAATTCGAACGCACCGGATATTGTCCTCGATTTTCTCTCGACGAATGGGCGATGCACATCGGTGCCGAACGCACAGGGACGGGTCATCGATGGATGCGGTGTGTGTCTGGAAAGTCAGAACGCGGGTAAAGGAAAGGATAGTTGCGGCGTCTGCCTGTTCGGTCCCCCGGGCTACAGTTATGTGCCCGTTATCGACGAGTGCGGGTTGTGTCCAAGTGCGACGAATTACGGCAAGGCAAAGGACCCCTGCGGCGTTTGCTTTGGAGATGGCTCGAGCTGCGCAGATTGTTCGGGAACACCGAATGGGACTACGAAAGTCGACCAGTGCGGAGTATGCGGCGGAAATGGTTCCTCGTGCCTCGATTGCGCAGGTGTACCCTTCGGGACTGCCGCTCTCGACCTATGCGGGGTGTGTAAGGGTGACGGCAGCACATGCAAAGATTGTGCGGGCATCACCCTTGGTGGCGCGAAAGTCGATGCGTGCGGAGTTTGTGGCGGCAGTATCACCGATACGACGCAATGCCCGACAACGACCAACTGCGTCACAGTAGCTGCAACTGAAGAGGTGCTGAACTTCGAAAAGCGTTTGCTCGACCAAGCCCAGCTGATCTTTACCCGCTTCAAGGATGAGTCCAAACGCTCATCGAAGAACAGGTGCGGTATCAACACTTTGCCGGCTACCAAGAAAGTGACTCGCGCGTACAATCAGATTCGTTCGGAAGGGAAATCTATCTTCACGAAGGGAGTTCAGGTGTGCAGCGATTCATGCGTGACCGTGTCCTATGCAGAGCAGGTAACCAAGCTCTCGCCCGAGTTCAAGATGATGGAGAAAGAGACAGTTGCTCTCGCGAACAAGGTGAAGAGCTGCTTCAAGCGTAAGCGAATCGTCTCGAAAACGACAAAGCGCGGGGTGGCCCAGACGGTGGTGACAGTAAAAACCGGACTCGCGCAGCTGGTTCAAGATTGCAAAAACAGTAAGGTCTGTCCGCCAAAGTAGTTTCGTCTGCGGATGCAAACTGCCTAGCCGATTGAGCATCTTGGGAGCCGCCCTGCGGCGTTAAGCTTTCACGGCCGGGGGCCGATCCTTCTCCGGCTAAGCAGGAGCGACTCCATATGAACTGGATGACAACGATCGTGCTGATCGTCATCGGCCTAATCCTCTACTTCAAACTCATCATCGCCGGGCTTCGAAAAGGATTGGCGCTCGATGCGCAGACTCGCGAAGTCCAACGGAACAAGCGACGCGAAGTGGTTAGCTTTGATGCCCTGCCACCGGCGATGAAGAAAGTCGTCGAGCAGGTGGAGTCGGAGCTCAGCGGCTACAAACGCCTCTGCTTCTACAATAACGACTTCTTCGCCGTGGGCTACCGGGGCAGCCACAGTGCAGTCTTTGTATCCGACGACGCAGAGCGGGTTGCCGCGGTTAGCTATCTCCGCATGCCTCGCACGATATTCATTCCGCTCGGCCTCGGTGGCTACCCGATCACTCTTCCGTTTTGGAAACACACCGCTGAGATAATCTGTGGACTCAGCTGCGGCACATATTTCGCGGATGGTTCACATGCCGCGGTGATGACAATTAAATCACCCGGAGATTGGTGGCCGCCGGACATCACGATCGAGTCGATCGAAGTGGATTCGACACCTGCGGCCCTGCTGGCGGCATTTGAGAAGGTTGTCCGCCGGCACCTCACGAAACGAAGCTCGATTCCGAAGAAAGTGCAAAGTGTCGCCGAATATTTCGAGCTCGAGGCGGAGTTGCAGTCAAAGCTGAGCAACTTCTCTGAGCAGAAGATGAAGTCGATCATGGAGGAGGCCGGACTCTCAGGTGTCGACAAGCCTCCGGTATCTGCGCCAAGCCCTACGCCGAGCCCCGCGCCCACCGGCGCGCCCACAGAGGACGGCCCCGATCCAGGCTGACATTCCCCTCACCGGCATCCGACGGAAGGGTTGCGTATCCGATAAAAGCGCGGGAAGAATGCTCCCAACCTCCGCTCTATGCCGACAATTAAGCCGCGCAACATTCCGTATCTTGTCGCCATCGGTTTCGGCGTATCGTACGGCGCCGTCTGTCAGTTCGCGATTCGGCTGAAGATGTTCAAAGAGCTGTGGGGCGCAATGTCCTTCGGCTTTGTCTTCATCCTTCCGTTCATTCTGGGCTTCGTCACACTTTGGTTTGCTACTCCCAAAGAGCGGGAAGGCTGGCTCTTCCGGATCTTCGCCCCGTGGGGAACAATTGGCACGTCGCTCGTAGTCTCTCTCATCGTTGGTTGGGAAGGGGCGATCTGCATGATCACGGCCGCGATTGTTTTCCTGCCGCTGTCGAGTCTCGGAGGGATCGTCTCGGGCCTCATCCTCTCTCGCTACGATCGCAATAAAGTTTCGAGCGGCATCTTCGCCACCTTGCTCTTACTTCCGTTCATTTCCGCTTACACGGAAAGTTTCTACGATCTGCCGGTTAGACACGATGGAGCACTGACCTCAATCGATATCGATGCGCCCCCTTCGGTTGTCTGGTCGAACATCACTCGAATCAAACCGATTCACGAGCCGCTTGACGGCTTCTTCTACCGGATGGGCTTTCCGAAGCCTGTCGAGGCGACGCTCTCCCATGAGGGAGTGGGCGGCGTCCGCCATGCCTCGTTCGAGCGCGGCCTCGTGTTCGTTGAGACGATCGATCAGTGGGAGCCCGAGCGATTGCTCTCATTCACAATTGATGTCGACCCGAATTCGATTCCGACCACGACGCTCGACGAGCATGTGGCCGTCGGAGGCCGGTATTTTGATGTCCTGCGCGGCACCTATCAGATTCTTCCTCTCAACGGGAAAAAGGTTCGGCTCATCCTCTCAAGCCAGTTCACCGTTTCTACGCGATTCAATTTTTACGCGGGACTCTGGGCGAACTTTCTCATGAGCGACATTCAGCAGACGATTCTGAAAGTGATTAAGCAGCGCTGTGAGCTCGAAGCGCGGCAGGCCGGCCACTCCTAGAAGCTCTTTTTCAAATTCCCATCCTTGAGATGTAAAAAGTTCTCCAAGCGCGACTTCTAGTGCACGCTTCGGCGTTCAACGGCATCCACCCACATGAGCTCGCAGGAACCGCCACCGCTGTCATCGCGGCTCAGAGAGCTTTGCCAGTTCCAACCATCGGCTTTCTCAATTCGGATTAACTTCCCGGTCAGATGAACGACATCCCCCGGTTGGACTTTCGCGAGCGCATCGCGAACCATGGCGGTCGCCGGAACGAGATGATGATTGCTGCTGTTCCGAACAATCGCGGTTTCCGGAATCGGCGGACCGTCAGAATCCCAAGAGTAAGAGTACCAACGAAAGCTCTGTCTGATGCGCAGCTGTTCCGCGATCCGGTACTCGCTCATCTCACCCCAGCCGAGCGCGAAGTCGTAGGGGCTAAACTCGGCGCCAGCGTCAAATCGATAACGCTCAACGCCGAGCACGCGTGCGGTCACCTGATAATCGGCGAGAGGCGTGATGACGCCCTCTTCCTTCCTCCAAGGCGATTCGTTCTCCGGCTCGGTCTGAATCGGCGCCCTGAGCGGATTCGTCAGTGGATAGGGATGTACCGCAGGCTCATGCCAGAGGTACCACCAGCCAAATATTCCCAGCAGCGCAAGGAAGGCGTTCCGCATACCTCCTTATCGGAAGAGTCGGGGACGGAGATAAGATTCCGAAGCCCGGATCGGAAAAATCGCGGAAATCTATAAAAAAAAGAACTCCTTGAGAGAGTTCTAGAAAACGTTGAATGAGTACGATTCGTTTATCGCCCGTCATCTAACCTCTATGAGCATGAGTTCGTTTTGCTCAGACTGGACCTTTCCACGAATGATCTCGTGAAGCAGGTTCGTTCTCCAGCAATACAAAGTCAGAGCAGTGAGCACCGCGAGACTGAACGCCGAAGCCCAGAAGAGAATCTGTTTCGGGCCCAATCCCAACCGTGCGCCGGCGAACGTAATAAGCAACCATAAGGCAGGGAGCCCCAGGTTGTTAACGGTTGCACGCGCACGATGCACAGAGTTTAGTCGGCTGATCGGCAGCAGAGAAAACTCCGATTCGAGCAGCGAATCTACCGGCACTGAAACGAACACAAAACCGACGTATGCAGCGATGTACCACCAGTAGGAAGTCATCGAAGCAACAACGATCAGTGAGAACGGGACTGCGAAATAGCTAGTGAAAAACCCCCAGCCCTGCAGTGTGTTCCGTTTTAGCAGATGACGCCCCGCCGCTGCACCGAGGGATCCGGCAAATCCAGTGACGGCCAACCAGCCTCCATAGCTGAATGATCCGCCTCCGAAATTGACCTTCACAATCTCTGCAGTGAGAATGAAAGGCAGTCCACCCGTCAGGCCGCTGAGTATGCTTAGGATCATTAGCATCCGCAGGCGCGTTTCTCCGAATAGGTAGCGCAGCCCTTCAAATGCGTTGCTGGGATCTTCATCCTTCGCCGATTCCGGCTTGAGGGGCCGGAACGTGAACGCGATGCGCGCCAGCGGAAGATAGGTAAAAGCATCGATAAGCAGCAGTACCCAGATTCCGTTCGCAGCTAGAAGGCCGCCGAACACGCCGGCGACCAGGCGCGCCAGCATACTGAATCCTTGGATGTGAAGATTCATGATCTGCTGATTCGCGCCGGCGATTTCGCGCCGGTAGCGTGCTCCATGCCCGATGGATACCGCGCCGACTATGGCACCAGCGGTCCAGATGAGCGCGATCGAGAACCAGGTAAGTGCTCTGGCCCAGGCCAGGTACGCTAGTAGTGCGCTGATTGCGAAACCAACGAGCGCGCAGGAACCGATTACCAAGCGGTTCTCGATCCGTTCAATTTTTCCGAAGCTGAAAAGCATCACGACGGTCGAAACAAGGCTCGTTCCGAGGTGAGTCGCCTGAAGCATCCAGGACTGTTGTTCCAGTTCGTCAATCTGGAACCAGGTGATCGCCATTCTTCGGAGCCAATCTCCTAGCAAGGAGAGGCCCGATGCTCGTTCGTAAACCTTTTGAAGCAAGTGCCACCCTCTCAAGCGGAGATCGAAACAGTTGAGCAGCAGCACACGCGGTGCAGCTCAAGTGTTGCGATCATCAATTTGAAATGCGGCGCCCTGTTTCTGAGAACCTTTCAACTCTCAAGGAAGTTCTTCCGAAGGGCTCGGGTGGCGCACCCGGCCCCGGCGAAGAACTCTATCTCCAACCTACCGAAGCAAAACGTCTGAGAGAAAACCGCGTATGAAAGTTTTGTACGCAGGTGCCGTTAGAATGCCCCGTCAGCAGGACGCCCGTTCCAGCCACAGATCGGCGCTTCGAGGCGCGGGGTGAGCGTGCCGGAGTAATTTTCCGAGCCCTTCTGCAATGTTGCAAATCGCACAAATCTGCTCGTGATGTGGCATTCGGCTTATATTTGTTGAGCTTTAAACAAGCGCGGCAGTAGCTTCAGAGGCGGAGTAGAGACGGTAACCGGCAGCCCTGCCTTTTCCCAGATAAACAGGGGACGCTGATATGCTCCTCAATCAAACTATCCTGAAGGTAGAGCCCGCCGGAACAACGTCCGTGTACCTCACTCCCAATCCAACACCGCGAGGTACATTTTATGTTTGAAGGTTTAGAAGGCCGCGGTTCAACCCGCCGGCCGGTAACGGTTGTTGTTTCTCTGATTGGGCAGTCGATGTTTGTCGCTGCCGCGGTTCTCACTCCGATGATGTATCCGGATGTGCTGAAAGTCGCGAAGGCGTCGATCCCGCTGTCTGTTCCGCTCGCACCACCTCCCCCGCCTCCGCCGGCGGGGAATCCAGCTCCGAAGACTGCGCCCACCAAACCCACGGAACCGCCGAAGGTCTTTGTACCGCCGACGAAGGTTCCAACGGAAGTGGCGAAGAATCTTCCGGAGGATCCGAACCCGCCGCAGTTCGAGCCGCGGGTAGGTGTTCCAGGTGGAGATCCGCGAGGGAAAGAAGGAGGAGTGCCGAACGGAGTTCCGGAGAGCATCGGAGATCCGCGGAATGTGATCCCACTTCCTCCACCACCACCGCCGCCAGCAGAGGTGAAGAAGGCCAATCCTGCGCCGACTGGCCCCGTGCGGGTGGGTGGTGATGTCCAGGCAGCGAAGATTCTCTCGCAACCGAAACCGGCATACCCGGCACTTGCGAGAAGCATTAGGCAGCAGGGGACAGTCCGGTTGTCGGCGGTGATTAGCCGCGACGGACAGGTAGTGAACCTGACGCTTGTGAGTGGCCCGCCGCTTCTTGTTGCGGCCGCGATGGATGCGGTCCGGCAATGGCGCTACCGCCCCACACTGCTCAACGGTGAAGCCGTTGAGGTCCTTACGCAGATCGATGTGAACTTCACGCTTAACGCTCAGTAAGCGTCTGGGGTCTACAACTCGATTGAGCGCTTTGGGTTATTCCCAAGAGGGGCTCTACGGAGCCCCTCTTTTTTACTACTTGCCCCGGCCAGAGCTACCTGCCGAGCTCACTCCTGCAATGTTCTATCGCCCGTACATCTCATCGAAGAAGCGATACGCGGCAGTGACGGAATCGCGGATCATATCCTCGGCCTTCGCCGTCTCCCGTGCCGCGAGAAGCTTCAGAAGCTCAGGCTTCTTGAATCCGGCAGCTGCCTGCTCACAAGCTTCCCAACTCAAGATGCTGCGGACAACACGGTCGACCGATTGGATCTCGTTGTCGTACGGACGCGGCTGCATATCGTGACCGAACCACCGTTTGTAGCCGGCCTCTTGAAGCAGCTGTGCAATGGCGATGTTCATCCCGTTGATACGCGTGCCATGGTCGATATCGTATTTCCCAGGTCCGCCGAGAATGATTCCGTCATTGTAGCCCTGACTGTTCAGGTGAGTGTGCACGACCATGTTGTTGTCGAGCTCTTCAACGGTGTCGTAAACATGATCGAGACCGATCATCTCTGAGTGCCCAAACTCTTTGTTCAATCCTTTCTTCGCGAGCGAGACGCCGAATTCGTCGGCGATCTTGCGCCACAGAACGATCACGCTTGCGACGGTCGGGAGGAGCATCGCCGGATGTCCCTCGTTCGGCTTCGGCTCGATCCCGATATAGAGCTCGCCGCCTTTAGAAGCTTCGTACTTGCAGAGGTCTGCCAGTCCCTTCTTCAGATTCTGATACATCTCTTTCACGGCGCTCGAAGCCAGATCGTATCCATACGCACCGTTCCAAAGAACGAGCGTCGGCGGACAATCTTTGTTCCACACCGATTTCAGAGCGCCGTATGCGAGATCGACGGTGCCCTTACCGAGAACGCCCGCTTCCTCGCGCTCGCGCGGATCCAGCGAGCAGATTCCACCGTAGCCATAATGGCTATGGGCCCCCGGGGTGATCATTGCCAGAGAAAGCTTCGCTGCCTGCATTGCCTCTGCGACTTCGGCTACGGACTGTTGATTGATTTCGGTGTCGAAATGGAATTCGACGCCGAGCTCAATATGCTTCGGAAGCCTCGGCGCGATCTTCTCTCGCACGATCTTCACGAACCCCGCAGAGCTCAACTGCGCGCTGCCCCAAGAAGGACGAATATTGCCGGGTTGAAATCCGCCTTTGCCCGCGTGAAATGTCCAGCGGCAGATGCTGTGTAGTTTTTGTGTTGCCATAGGTTCTCCTGATGAAAATATCACTTCAATTTTGCAGCGAGCCCTTCAAGCCATCGCCCATATCGCTCGCTGTACTGTCCGCGCAGCGGTTTCGAGGGCTCGACAACCTCGAGCCGCTGCATTCCGATAAAAGCCTCTTCGGGCGCTCCGTAAAATCCGGTCCCGACGGCGGCTCCGCGCGCCGCACCAAGTGCTCCGTCTGTGGAGAACAGCTCGACCGAGCTGTTTGTCACCGTTGCAAAGATTTCGCGGAAGAGGGGACTGAGGAAAAGATTCGCGTACCCGGCCCGTACCCGCTCGCTCGAGACGCCGAGGGGGCGCATGATTTCGAGCCCATAATTCAACGCGAAGACGATCCCTTCTTGAACCGCACGCGCGAGATGCCCGGTCGTGTGGCGCGTAAGATCTAATCCCTCGAACGATGCGCCGAGGAGCTGATTGCAAAGCGTTCGTTCAGATCCGTTTCCGAATGGATAGACAAGCAGTCCATCTGAACCAGCCGGAGCGGCCTGAGCGAGTCCGTTGAGCGCCTCATAAGAGAGCTGCTCTTTCGAAGAGAGTAGTTTTCGCAACCAGGCATTCAGAATGCCGCAACCATTCAGGCAGAGGAGGACGCCCGCTCGCGGCTGCTCCGCCGTATGATTCACATGCAGAAACGTGTTCACACGCGAGAGTGGGTCGGCGATCTGTGACGCGGTCACTCCATAGATCACTCCCGATGTCCCGGCGGTTGCCGCGACCTCACCAGGATTCAAGACGGCGAGACTGAATGCGTTGTTCGGCTGATCGCCGGCGCGATACGAAATGGGAATTCCTGCGGGAAGCCCGAGTGCGGCCGCTGCCTCCGCCGTAAGGACCCCTTGTAACCCGAAAGTTGGAACGACCTTCGGGATTAAAGAACCCTTGAGCTCCAGTGCTTGGAGCAATTCACTCGCGATCCGGCCCTCGCGGAAGTTCCAAAGAATTCCTTCACTCAGACCGGACTCAGTGGTGCAGCGTTCACCACTGAGGCGGAAGGCGATGTAGTCCCCGGGAAGAAGCAAGCTCTCAGCGCGCGCAAAATTCTTCGGCTCATTTCGGGAAACCCAGCCGGCTTTTGCGGCAGTGAAATTGCCGGGGCTGTTCAATAGATTTGTCCGGCACCAATCTGCGCCGAGGGTTGAGGCGGCGCCTTCGCCGATCGGAGTTGCGCGGCTGTCGCACCAAATGATGGAAGGGCGAACGGGTTGACCGTCGCGATCGACCAGGACGAGCCCGTGCATCTGATAGGAGATGCCGATTCCGGCGACAGCATCCTTCCGGTAAGCACCGCTTTGTTGAATCTTCCGGCAAGCAAGAACGAGATTCTCCCACCAGCTTGCCGGATCCTGTTCGGCCCAGCCGGCCTGCGGTGCGCTAATCTCCATCTCCGTTTCAGGAGATTGCGCCTGGGCGATGAGTTTCCCGGTTTCAGCGTCTAAGACGGCGACCTTCACGCTGGAGCTGCCGACATCGATTCCGAGAAAGTGAGCGCCGACCATTGTGGAAATGTCCGAGACGGGTGACCCCGCTCAAGTAACAACGGACCGAACCGAAAACAAATGCCGGCCGGACGCATAGGCGCGGAAGCGTCTTTATCGGTAAGGCTCCCAAAGAGTTAGCGGAAAAAAGGAGAGGTGAGGATGGAACCTCTATCAGGGCAGGTCGGTGAGATTGAAAATGGTTCTCCATTCTTCAGTCTCTTCCCTGCGGATTTCGGGGAGAATTCGGAATAGAGCATTCGAAGCGGGTCGGGCTGCGACACCTTCGAGTGATCTAAGGGCGTCCAGGGCGCCGATCGCAGCGCGCTCTGCGTCTTCAGCCGGTCTCACTTTCAGAAACTCTTCCATGATGGATGCCGCCTCGTCCGAACGATTCAGCGCCATCAAGCGCAGATACTGCTGACGTATCAGCGCCTTCTGCCAAAGGCTCGCGTTCCACTTGAGACGCACCGCATACACATGCGGGCTTCGATCCGCCGGAACGTAGAGCCACGGCTCAAAGTCGTCCGGCCCTTTAACAAGCTTGACCGGATACTTTTCGTTCAGCCGGTCGAAGATTGCCCGCCGGAGTTCTGCGACACCAGCATCGCCGCCGAGGATCCGCCAAGCTTCCGTGCACCAACGATTTTTCGCTTCGAAAAATTCGTGGCCGTCGATCTCGTCGGTGAACAGTTGCTCCCCCGCAAAAGGCCGGGGGAAGGTGTGCACTCGATCGTCAATAACCAGGACCCGAACCCGCTGAACACCGCCTTGGGCACGCCCAGCAGGAAGAAGTCTTATTACACCTGTCATCCTCGTCCTCCTTGAGTTCCCAACTCCAGGAGGTCGATTCAATGTCTGCTCACGTGCGATAGGAACGGGCGATGGGAGAGGGCGAAATGCGGAGCCTACACGAAATGCTGCGGGCTATCGACCGGCCCCGGCTGTTTCCTCGCAGTAAACGTCTCATTGAGGCTCGCTTTTTAAGGCGATCTCCTTCTATACACCCCTCCCTATGTCGCATCTCCTTACCTGCACTGACCTCAGTAAATCCTTTGGGGCACGCCCCCTTTTCCAAGAGCTTTCATTCTCGATCCACGAAGAGGAGCGTATCGGCTTAATCGGGCCGAACGGGGCGGGAAAATCGACATTAATTAAAATCCTCGCCGGGGTGGAGCCGGCTGACGGCGGAGAGATCATTCGCAGACGAGCCCTTCGAGCGGTTTATCTTCCGCAGACCGAGCGTTTCAATCCGGAAGAGACTGTCGAGCACATTCTGTATGAGGCGGCCGCCCGCTCGCTTTCCGAGATGGAGCGTCACTCGAAAGCCGGAGAAATTCTCAGCATCGTCGGGTTCGAGGATCCGGAGCAGAAGGCCGGCACGTTGTCCGGCGGGTGGCGCAAACGTTTGGCCATAGCGACAACACTCGTTCAAGATCCCGATCTCGTGCTCTTGGATGAGCCGACGAACCATCTCGACCTCGAAGGGATTCTTTGGCTCGAGGAGTTCCTCCAGGACGTGCCGTTCTCAGTCGTTGTCATCAGCCACGATCGAGTTTTTCTCGAAAACGCGACGAACCGGACGATTGAGCTCAATCGCCGCTACCCAAAAGGATTCATCTCGGTCGATGGAAACTATTCCGAATTCCTGGTGCGGCGTGACGAGATGCTCTCACAGCTCTCGAAGCAGGAAGAGGCACTTGCGAATACAGTTCGGCGCGAAGTCGAGTGGCTGCGGAGAATGCCTAAGGCGCGGACGACGAAATCCTCCGCCCGGATTCAAAAAGCGGAGGCGCTCAGCGCCGAGCTCACGGCCGCACGATCGCGCGCTCAAACTGTCGGATCGGTCGATATCGACTTTGGTGGAACCGGACGGCAGACGAAGCAGTTCGTGGTGGTCGAGGAGATCTCGAAGAGCTTCGGTCAGCGAAAGATCTTCTCGCACCTCAGCTTTGCCTTGCACCGTGGAATGCGGCTCGGAATTGTCGGGCCGAACGGCAGTGGAAAGTCGACGATCTTGAAGATCTTCGAAGGCACGCTCGAGGCGGACAGCGGAACCGTTTGGCGCGCTCCGAATCTTAAAATCGTCACCTTCGACCAGCAGCGCGGCGGGCTGAATCCGGCTGTGTCTCTAAGCAAATTTCTCGCGCCCGACAGCGATTCGGTGACGTTCCGTGATTCCATTCTGCACATTGCGTCGTACGCGCGCCGGTTCCGGTTTGATGCCGGGCATCTCGACACGCCGATCTCGAAGCTCTCCGGCGGAGAGCAGGCGCGCCTGCTGATCGCCAAGCTGATGCTTGAGCCGGCAGATCTACTGCTCCTCGACGAGCCGACAAACGATCTCGACATCGACACCCTGCAAGTGATCGAAGAGAATCTCGTCAGCTTCCCCGGTGCGGTAGTGTTGATCACCCACGATAGATTTATGATCGACAGTGTCTGCACGAGATTTCTCGCTGTGGAGGATGGGGAGACCGAATTCTTTTCTTCTTACTCGCAGTGGCGCGAGGCCCAGCAGCAACAGCGACGCGGAAAGCGCCGGGAAAATCGTTCCTCTCAAGCGACTGAACAAGCAGCAACGAAACCGGCCGGTCTTACCGCCGAGGAACTAAAGGAGCTCCAGCGTGTCGAGAAGGCGATCGAGCGCGCGGAGAAAGAGCTGAAGCAGCATGAGACCGCGATGTCCGATCTCGGTGGAGCCACGCAGGGTCAAGAATTTGCGGATGCGTGCCGGAGATTTGCAAAAGCGAAAGAGGGTCTCGAGCAGCTCTTTGAGCGTTGGCAAGAGCTGGAAGCGCGCCGCAAGTAGAGCGGGTTTACAAACCCCGTTCGCCAAGTGCGGGGATCTTTCCTTCGTGCCGCCGAAGCTCAGTCACGTCCATGGCAGAGCCGCTCTGACGTTTCATCTGCTGCTCAAGCACAACCCGGATGGGAAGCCGATCGTTGTCCGGCCGCCATTCGATCTTTCCGCGAGCCGGAAGCTTCATTGTTTTGGACTGGAGGAACGTGATTCCACCCGGCGCGATCTTAGTGCGGATAATATTGACGACTGTGCCCGCTGAATTTGCCACCGTGATATTTCCGCTGACGGTTGTTGGGCTCATGTTTACGAGTGAGAGTACGGAGTCCGCCGCCGATTTTGCTCTGCCCGAAGGTTTCGCCAAGGGCTCGAATGCAAGAAGTTGCACGCCTTGTTTTCCGTTTGCGAGTGGTTGCGCCAGGAGCTGGACCGAGCGCTTTCGCGTCGCCGCTTTTCGTGCACGCGACTTCGCTGCAATCGACGAGGCCGTTGTGCTCTTCTCGATATAGCGGCCCGTTAGTGAGCCCGCTGCCCCGGAGTGGCTCGCGCAGACGAGTCTGCTCGTGGCATTCGAGCTTCCGGCCAGAGAATCGATTGAAATAGTGCTCGACCTTCTACTCCGGATCGAGAGGCTCTTCGTCCGGAGCACTTTGGCCGAGGAATTGCTCAACGAGACAAGGACTCCGAGTGTCCGGGAGGAAACGTTCGTTAGCTCGAGAGAGCTCGTGATCCCGGATTTCTTGATCCACGGGGTGCAGAGTTTCGTTCCGAGAACCTGGATATAGCTCGAGCGATCCAGCGGGTTCGTCCCATCCTTCACTTCTTGCCCGTCTGACACGCCGTCGCCATCGGTATCAGCAAGCGCGGGATTCGTGCCCCGCGTTACCTCATCGGCGTCGCTCAACCCATCGCTGTCTCCATCAAGATCGGTGCGGGGTTCCGGGGTTGGCAGTGGTGTTGGAACCGGAGTCGCCGTCGGCGTCGGACTGGCAGTTGGTGTGGGACTCGGAGTCGGAGTTGCGCTCGGAGTCGGGATCGGCGTCGCAGTTGGAGTAGGATTCGGTGTGGGAACCGGCGTCGGCAGGGGCGTCGGAGCCGGTGTTGCTGTCGGAGTCGGACTTGGAGTCGGCGTCGCTGTTGGTGTTGAAGTCGGGGTTGCCGTTGCCGTCGGTGTGGGACTGGGAGTGGGAGTTGGCGTGACAGTCGGCGGGATGATGATTCCAGCGGAGTCGTAGTAACGGATTCCGGAGCTTGCCCCCGCGCTGTAGCGGACGATCCACAGGGTGTTCGTCGAGCCGTTCGGGAGTGCGACGAGATTCGAATAACTTTCGGACGTCGACGAAGCGACCGCACCCCCTCCCCACAATCCATTGCTATCGCGTGTTGCGAGCGAAATACTGCTTGTGCCGGCTGAGCGGGTGATCGCCGCGGTACGGATCGGCTCAGCTGCGACGAGCATCAATCCGGAACGGGCCGAGTGTTGGGGAAAGGCGACCCGTTCTAAATCCCACGAGCCACTGGAACGCTTCTGTGCGTGAACGAGACCTTGTCCGCCCACCACGTCGCTTTGAATTGTATCGCCCGCGACGACATGAGCGGTCTCGTCCGGCGCCCAGCGCACATGCGGTGCGCGTCCGAAAAATCCACTAGGATAAATGAGAGTAGAAAAGGTCCATGTCGTACCACTGGGAGAGAGCGCGACCTTCGCGGTCTTTCGAGTCGCGTCATAATATCCGATGGCGATCTGACCGGTCGGCGAGATCGCAATACTGCTTTCGCTTCCGACGTCCTCCGTTGCAGAGTCGACAGTCTGAACCGCCCACGAAGTCGTTTTGCGCGCGAGCATCAGATCTTTGTTCGTGCGGTCCGAGAAGGAAACGAGCAGTTCCGATCCGCGAGCAGCGATCGAGATCTCTCCTGACGCCGACGAGGAGATGGTTGTTGCCCCGCTCCATGCGGCGCTAGTCCTGGAGTGGTGGGAAAGGACCCCGGTGCCTGCCGCGAGTGCAGCCAGATGAACTTCACTGCCGAGGTTCGTCACGGCGACCGAAGATCCCGCTCCGTAGCCGGAACCGAGAATCTGCGGCACCCAAGTCGAACCTTGACGTTCCGAGACAGTCAGCTGTCCGGTCTGGCTGTTGATATGTGCGATAAGCAGGTTTCCGTTCGTCTGCACTATTCCGGAGAGCGAAACGCCATCGCCGGGGAGACCGATCGTCCCCGAGGGGGGATTCTGACCGAGAGCGCTATGGGGGAGGAAAATGAGAGAGAGGGCGACAGTTATTCTTCCAAACCAGTGCGTCCTGATACTGCTCCGCACTCCGCTCCCTGAACTCTGAAAAAACCTGTAAATCCTTTGACATTCCAGGAAGATGGAGCTCCGCCGGCGCAGGTCGTACGACCGAGCTGCGGGGGCCCGTTTCCCAGGAATGTTCCGATAAGATGTTCATCGTCGGAGAATCCCCTAGGGTCAACGATCTGAGCCGCAGGATCAAAAATAATTCGTCAGCGCTAGCTAAGGACCGATTCCGCCAGGCTTATGCTGTCAGAATGAAGGGGAGGGAAAGGCGCCGAGAAAAGACGCCTGGAAAATGAGGATGCAGAAAAGACGATTACAGAAAAGACGATTACATTGTGGGAGCGGCTGCGCCGGTACTACAGCCGGCGTTGACTCTATAGTCACTCACACCAGTATCCGGATTAACCTCCCATGCGCAAAGCGCGCCGCCGTCCGGAGGGCCGCCGAGCACATACTCGCGGTTCGGTAAGGCGTTGAAGCGAACCTCGAAAGTGAGGTTGGTATCGGATCTCGCTCGATAGTTTGAGCGGTTTAACGTGAACCGGATCACATTTGGGCCGGGAGCGACGACCACGCTATCTGCGCCGTTATTCCCGGAGATTCCATTGATGTCCGTGATCGTAATCCCGTAGGATCGAACCAATGCCGTGTCCGATCGGGTCGGGCCCGCATAACCCTTTTGTGAGCCGCACCCGCAGGTGAGAACTACACAGAAAAAAAATAAGCAGAAAAGTAGATAACGCATAGGAGATCGCTCTATTTCAGATCCTGACAGGCAGTGATCGCCGGGTAGAGATGATAGAGCAAACGCGCGGCGCTCGTTCCATCTCCCAGAGGCACCCCTTCATTGGAGATCTGGTTGTGCCACGAAGCGCCGTCTGAACGAACAAAATTCTTCTCGATTGCCGCGAGCACCGTTCGAACCGGTTCCTCAACATTTTCCCCAAGGATCCGATTTCTCGCCGCAAGCAGTGCGAGAAATTCCAGCGACTGCCAGAAGCTCCTCGGGCCGTTCAGGCACACACCGTCCCGGTCGAGCCCGTCACTTACAGTTCCGGCAAGCGGTCCACCGAGCTCAAGACCTCCGGTGGCAAAGTCACAAAGCCGATCGGCCAACGCCGCGGCCGATCGATCACCCGCGAGGTGCGAATACTCGAGGAGGAGCTTTGCCCGCTCGAGCACATGACCCGTCTGCCGCGCCGCGACCGCTTTGTCCGGCGCGGAAGAGGTTTTCAGTGGCTTTGTCCATTCTCTCCAATCTTCGTCCAGGAATTCGATTACTCCGCCTGTTCGAGGGTCGATGAAGTGCTCGGTTGCAAACTCAATCAGCTCCGTTGCCCGATTCAACCAAACACGATCTCCAGTGACGCTGAAGAGCGAAAGCGCTGCTTCGAGCAGGTGCATACTGGCGTTTTGTGTACGCGGGAAAACCGGCGAGGGATCTTCCGGATCAAATCTCTCCAACAGCCCGCCAGAACGTGCGTCGCGCAAAAAGGCTTCAATGAAGCTCCAGGTCGCTTCAGCCTCTCTTGCCGCCGTCGGATCTTTAAACACGCGGAGATAGCTACTGAAAGCGAGGAGAACAAAAGCTTGAGTGTAGGTGTCCTGTACCGAACTTTCAGATCCGATGGCCTTAAACCAACCGCCTTGTTCCGACCTGCACCGGTCGAGGAGAAATGCCATTCCATGCTTTGCAGCCGATTCAAACTCGTACAACCCGGTTCGGGAGAAGGCCTCGGCAAAGGTGAAAATCAGCCTGGCAACCACGAACGGCTGGCGTACCGGATCGTTGATTGGCCTTGATTCAGAGTTGAGCCGCTCAAAGTAGCCGCCCTGCGGATCGACAATCCGCTCGACCCAGAACTGAACGAGCCCGGTTGACCACGAGGGGAGGGTGCTCAGGTCCAGCGGATTAAATCGTTCGAGCTTCTCTTTCATCGCGGGTCCTGATCCCTGTGGATAATCATGCCGAGTGCGGTCTGATGGTGGAATGCTGTTAAAAAAGCCCGCACGATGGAAGCTTCCAGAACTATCCAATCTTCCGCACCTGCTGCAACTCACCCGGATATTGTGAGGGCGCTCTGGCTCGCGCGCCTGCTCGATGATTCCATCCCCATTCCCGGAACGTCTTTCCGGATCGGCCTCGACGGCTTGATCGGTCTCATCCCGGGGTTGGGAGATGCCGCCGGAGCAATCAGTTCTTCGATGATCGTCTATCTCTCAGCCAAGGCCGGAGTACCGCTCAGCGTGCTGGCGAAGATGGTCGGAAACGTTGTTGTTGATTCGATCATCGGGGTCGTTCCGATACTCGGAGATATTTTCGATTTCACCTTCAAGGCGAACTCGCGGAACGCTCGTCTTCTTCAACAGGCGCTCGGTTCTTCATCGCCTCGCCCCCGATCAAGTACCGATGTTGCGCGTCTCTTTGGATTTGCCGCGCTTAGCATCGCAATCGCGCTGCCGCTGGGTATTATAGCCCTGATCGTATGGTTCATCCGATCCATCGCCGGATAGCGTCGCACAGGCAGGTCAGTTCATTTTTTTCTCGATTTGGCTTACATTACGCCTTCACCCGACGATCTCTGCTGACACCAACAACGAGTAGGCACAGGGTCTTTCGTCCCGGCGTCGGTACGCCGTTACGGAGGAACCCTCAGCTATAGGTTTATCCATCGTTCCCTTCGGCCCACGGCTAAGGGGAACGATGAAAATCAACATCAACAACGCACCCCCCGAGGAGCTCACTCGCGTACTCTCCCCGGTCATTTCGACGGAAGTTCTGCAAAAAATCCTGTCGGCGAGAAGCGCCGGCACCCGATTCGAGATCGGTCCGGACCTGACGCAGCTTCGCGGAATCGGCCGTCCAACGGCGCTGTCTATCGCACGTTTTGTCTCGTTCGGCGCTGCCGATCAGCCGCGGGTCATTCTCGCGCTCGGCCCGCACGAGCCGCCCGATTGGGGGTCCGTTGACAGGGCGGAGCAAGCTCGGATGAACGCTGAAGCCGACGTTCGAACCTACGACTTCTTGCGTACGGTATTTGCGGAGATTCACCCGCGCCTGCCGCTCATAATGGTCCAGGAACTCGTGCCGTTTATCAGTCACGGCCCGATCCTGCACGGCATCTACAGCACACTCGAGTCAGCAAGTGGAATTTTTGGCCCCGGGAGCATTATCAGCCAGATTTGCAGTGGAGCACTCTACGCTGGCTTCGATGCGGAGCTTCGAAGCATGTACAGCGAGCAAGCAGCTGCCGTTCGGAAAGAGGGGCAACGCGACTTCTCACAGAACGGCGCGCGTACTCAGGAATTTCTGACCCGTGAAAGCTCCGTTCGTGGGATCAAACGCATCATGGAGCGTTGCACCTACGAAGCGTGGTTCCAAACTTCCCGCTCGCTGGAGCTCTGGAGCCAAGCGAACCTCCAAGTTCAAAGCCGCAACCACGCAGCAGCTCTGGCGACGGCGTGGGCTTCGTTGAACGCGCTGACCGAGAGCATGATCATGCGCGATGACGGGGTCGCCGGG
>CAYOAK010000019.1:0-26439 GCA_964401925.1 uncultured Bdellovibrionales bacterium
CCCTCTCGTCCGAGAAGAATGAGCCATTCTTCAGGTGCCAGGAGGAACGCTTACGTTTCCTCTTGAGGTTCCCCGGAAAGACGTTGCCATTTCGATAGAGACTTGCGCAGCGCGCTATCTCAAAGTTCTGCGGCCGTCACTGAAACAAAGGGGTGGAGTCGGCGGCGAATCCTGTTGGAGCGGAGGGGGCCGTGGTGTCAGTGCCGCCGCCGCCAGAAGATGCGTAGCAGGTGGTAGGATCGAAGGAGAGGGCACTGCTGGAACCATCCGTCTTTCCGCCCATGATATTCAAATAACAGTTTGCGGCAGGATTATGGTGAACATGTCCGCCTGTACCAGACACATTTCCACCGGTGACATCCGGACCGATTGGCGGCCACGGTATGGAAACTGGCCACCAGGCGGGTCTGCCCGATAGGTAGAGGGAAGGAGGGAGAGTTTCGGAAGAAGGTACGGGATTGGCATATGGCCCAATCCCACTTGGGACTTCCGTACTATCAAAGCGTACAGCATTGCATTTGGCATCGCCCGTGCAAGCGGCGTAATTGCCCCAACGCATTAAGGTAGACTGGACGAGGAGGTCATTAGAAATTCCTGTGGCGCTGCCTGAACCGCATTCTGGGGAATATGCTGTGCCGTCCTGCCGTCCGAATCCGAAAACCATAACCGACTTCGAGGCCATAGCGGAACTGCCGCAATCCGACGCACTGGCCGCTCCAGTCTGGTAACGGGTATGGTACCCCTGGGTACCAAGTACGCAGCCAATAAGATTATAATAACGGCTGTAAGCAAATGGGAAATACGCGAAAGTAGCCTGACTTTTCACTGCTACACTGGTGGAAGGATCTCGTCCGCTAAAGTAATCACGAAAATGCGTCAGCATCCATGATGTTCCATGGATGGCATCGCCGTTAAAACCTATGCCTTCGTGGCCTTCCCAGAGATTGTAATAGTCTCCGCCGCCATGATGGAAGGCGTCCTGCTGCTGCCAGTTGGGTGCTCCATTATTATAAAAATTATCCACAGCATAATTATACCCGAATACATTTCCCGTACTGCTTTCTGTAATCGTCCCAGTGGCAATATGCTGGAAAATATTATTTTCAATTAAGTTGTCGGAACTAATGCTTCCAGCATCAACTCCATAACTTTCCGATGCCGAATCGGAACCGTAAAAATAACTGTCCCTCACGGTGATATGAGAAGACTGGTAAATATGGACGCGCTTATGGGCAGACCCAGAACCGCTTTTCGATATCATGCGCACCCCTTTTATCCAGGAATTGCTGGCATTATGCAGCATGACGTTATCGTACATGGAGGAGGCCGGACTTGTATCTATGCTCAGACTTTCTATCCCCACTCCGCTTATGGGCAGATTGTTTGACCACCACGCATTCGGACTTAATGTAGAACTCCAATTGGGCGAGTATAATCCCGGCGAAATACCGATAGTCCACGGACCGCTGCCGCTAACTGACGTTACAGTCACCTGCTGCGACTGCGTCCGGCCAGACCTGGCAACGCCGTTGGCACCCTGCTGGCTGCACGGGTTTGCCGCTCCGGCATCGGCCGAGCTTTGGCACGGATAAATATTGCCGGTGTCCGATGAGGGATCGAGCTGGTCCAATACCAGCAGAGTTCCGGTGCGCAGATTATTGATACTGCCTCTGCTTACCGAGTTAATGGTGATTGAAGTCGCGCCTTTGGAAAAACCGGCAGTCCAAGAGGCAAGATTCGAAGGCGATCCGACATAATTGCCGCCGTCGCCGTTGATGAGGCATATTGCCGTCTGTCCTAAACCATTACAGTTGCTGTTCGCCGAGCTGAAATTCAGGAACGTTCGATTCGCTCCGGCACCCCGCAAAGTCACATTGCTTACCTGATTCAAGACAATGCTGCCGCTGAGGACATACGTTCCGGCATTCAAAAAAACGGTCTGTCCGGCCGGACAGGAAGCCAGCGCTGAATTAATCTGCGCCACCGTGGCTCCCGGATTAAGCGTGCCACAAATAGTAGTACGTGCCGGAATTCCACCTACCACTCCGGCCTGGCTCCAATCTATTCTCCTGGAGGGGTCTATTACCGTGCCAGCTTGAGGCACCGCCTGCCCCGTAGCGCTCACCGAAACACTCTGGGAAGAATTATTCCCCACAGCATTGTTTGCATATGCAGCGTAGGAATTTTGAGTGGCGGCCCTGAAAGCCATAGTGCCATTGGCAGACCAAGCGGCTAACGAAGGAGTGCTGCTGCTAGTATTGACTGTGCTCTCGTACCCATACACCGGACCCCTGCTTGTACCCGGCACAAAGGCAGGTGTGGCAATGCCAAGTACCTGGCCATAAAAATTTTCCTCCGTGGTCAGACCCATGCCAACTGCGGGCTGGCAAATCATGCAAATGACCGAGAGGGCAATGGGCCTAAAAGAAGAAAAAGAAGGATTAAACATGCATATCTAATTTTACGGTTAGAGAATGAACAGGAACGCGCTCATCGCACCAAGCGAAAAAATGAAAAGCTTGCAGACTCCAGCCGATGCTCGAAGTCCTCACATGGCTCAATGCCTTGAGGCGAATAGGAAGGTACAGCCTGACGAAATTCAACGATTTAATCCTAATCCTCAATTCACCTACCTTTTTGTTCACTTCATATCCCGCTCGATATTTGGGTTCCTTACAATTTACTATCAACGGCAATTATACCTCGATCCCTCCATCTCTTCTCCAAAATTTCAGTCTTTCATGCAGACTCAAGATTCGTCACCCGGCCTATGAGCTTCTTTGAGAATTCGTTGCTGTTCATCGAAGTGCATTCTTCGATCGACGAGCTGCTGATAGAGCGTGGCGTCTAACAAAGTGGAATGATCTCCGGTTCTTCGGGTGATTAAGAGGGCTCCCTGCACCTCGTTTCGATCCCTCGCAATAGTCTGAAACTTTCTGCTGAGCGATGAGGTCAAACGGACGCTGTATGGCTCGAGGAGACTCCTCTCGCCCCCTCATTCGTCGTATCCGGCGCGGCTTACCCCAAGCAGGCGGGCCATAACGGGGGAAAGTCAAAAATTTCTAGGATGGTCGTTTGGAAATAATGACTTTAGTGGATCAGCGGTATGGAGGGACGATCTCCTCCAAGCTGCCGGCAGTGCTCGACCTCCGGTCAGTCGATAAAATCGGATTCGCGTCTGAACCTAGGTCGGCGCTGGACTTTCGATCGCTACTTCAGAGCGCATCTAAAGCTCCTTAATGAACCAATCGAAGCTTGCGGGGAATCGAACATCATCTTGGCGCTGACGACCCGAAGAAATGCGCATCAATGACGGAAATAAACCGATCAGCGATCCTCCGGTAGCCCGCATTGTTCGGATGAAATCCGTCGGAATCCGTCAGCTCCCCGCTATTTTGAAGGTCGCTCAGATCGGCGACCGCCACTCCATGTTCTGCCGCTTCGCTTACGATAATGGAATTGAACTGCGCCACTCGCGCTGAAGTGACCGATTCTTTCGGATTCTCTTGAAAAGCCGGAAGTTTTGAGATGTCGGGCAATGTGCCGATTACGATGAACGCATCGGTATTATCCTGGAGGTGCCTCAGCATGTCGTGGAGCTCGGACCGAAACTCAGCGGCTTCCATTCCTCCGGAGATGTCGTTTGCTCCGGTAAAGACCGTGATCAGATCCGGATTCTCGAGCCGGGTGATCGCTTGTGCCGCACGATTAATCTCATCGACATCCGCTGTCGGAATGCCGAAGTTCGTGAGTGATGTCGTTGCTCCGCGTGCTTGGAGGTTGTCCTCGATGAGGTAAACGTAGCCGTTGGTCAGCGGGTCGGCACCGATACCGGTTGCATCGCTCGCTCCCAGGGCTGCGTATTGGATATCTGCGTCCGAGCCTGAAGTTCCACAAGCCGAAAGCGAAAGGGAAAGTCCGAGGGCAACGGCAGTAGAGAAAGTGCGGGATACCGAGCTCGAGGGGAAAGAGGATTTCATAAGTCTCCGAAGCGAAATTCAACCAGCAGGGATAGACCAAGTTCGGAACGAATGAGGATGATCGTCGATAGTGCGCAGACAGACCACCCGATGCAGGGGTCTGGTTCGTCCCGACTTACTGCAAGCTTTTCGCCATGCGAGCATCTGCCGCAGCCTCTGCATGCCGGCCGAGGCTCGCCAGGCACTTGCTCCGGTTCTCGTATGCGAGCGCGTATTTCGAATCGAGCCGAATCGCCTCATTGAAATCACTAAGCGCTCTGTCGAGAAATCCGCGGTCCATGAGAATTGCCCCTCGATTGTGACGGGCACGTTTATTCCCCGGATTCAGCCCGATGGAGCGGTCGAGGTCGCTGAGTGCATCATCAATCTTCCCGGATCTATGGAACGCGGAACTGCGATAGAGAAAGAGCTCCGCGTTGGGGCCGTCGATGTTCAGCGCTTGCGTATAATCTTTGATGGCCTGGGTATAATTACCCTGATTGTAGGAGATCACTGCCCGGTCATGGAACGCACTTCCGTTCTTGGGATCGAGCGCGATCGCTCGATTAAGATCAGGCATTGCTGCGGCCACATCCTTGGATTCGATTCGCGCCCGGCTGCGACGTACATATGAATCCGCGAAGTTTGGGTCGATAGCAATCGCCTTGTTTAGATCCGAGATCGCCGGGCCGTACATTCCAAGTTGTGTGAGGCTGTCTCCACGATTTGTCAACGCGCTAGGATCGTTTGGATTCAGCGTAAGGGCATCGGTAAAGTGTGCAACAGCTTCACGATGCTTTTTTGATGCACTCAAAATCACGCCGACCTGGCCGGAAGAAATGGATCGAATCCCGATAGATCCGTCAAGCGCCCGTTCGCCTGGTGGCTTACCTCCCCAGTTCTGCAGGTAGTAGCTGTCCGGTTCGATCTTCCCGTAGTCGAAGTTTTTCCCCGCAAATCGAATAGCGACATGATCCGAGTAGGCTACGACTTGGACGCCCTTCCACCCGGCGGCATTCGCTAAACATACAATGATCGCAGATGTGGTGTCGCAATCCAAATGCTTGCGGAGCAAGCTCTCGGTCATTGAATCGTGCGTTGGAGCTTTAGGGTCGTAAGTGACGTCGAGTTTATAGCCCTCGCGTTTCAGAATCTGATACGCGGCAAGAATCTTGTCTTCGATCGGACGAGGATCCTTCCGCAGTTCGCGAAGCAACGTACCTACCAAGTTCTCGGCGGCCGCTTTTGCGGCAGCGGCCCGCTTCGGATCAATCATCCCTGTTCTTTCCTCACGAGCAATCCAATCTGTGACAGGAGTTGCGAGCTTTGGAGAGACTCCGACTGGTCCGGCGGTGGATGACGGTGGCTGTTCCGGATCTTGAAAGTGCACGGTGCCCGAAGTCGGTGGGATTACTTGACTCAGTAAGGCTTGTTATGGCGATTTTCCCGGCCAAGCGGCGTCGAACAAACCCGGGGGGTTATCTCCACTTAAGGCGGCACGGAAACCAGTCGACAAATGAATCCGGCATTGCCGGGTTCTCTATTTGAAACAGCCGCTTAGCATATTCTTGGTTTTGATTGCTCTCTGCAGCTTCTCCGTTGCCGATGAGAGCCCACCGATGTGCGGCGGACATCGGGATCACACCTCGGCACTCCGGGTTCGGATCCCAGGAGCACTTCCAGTCCGGCTCGATGCCCGAACTCGTCAGGTCGCAATCGTTCTCCTTACGGTTGATCAAAATGGGCAGCTCTACGCCGACGTGCCTTCCGCAGACACAATCCTTGAACAGTTCAGTCCCGCGCCTGAATCCGTTGGTGCACGGCTCGAAGGCTTGGTGAATTTCAGCTTCGACGCAAACCTCGACGGGCAAGCCGACGTCTTTGGACCTGTGCCGGTGGTGATTCAGGCTTCGACTGCTTGTGGTTATCGCGAGTGGTCCGATGCTGCGATATCGCTGCTTGAGGCTCAAGGGATCTCTCTCTTAGGTTATGATCACGTTCTCTTCGTATTGCCGGATTCTTTGAGCGAACCGTGTGGGAACTATAGCTGGGGAGACTTCAGCGCACCGAGCGTTTGGCTGGTCGACTACAGCAGTTACATTATTGCCCACGAGCTCGGACACAATCTTGGCCTGAATCATGCGAGCGCGGATCTTGATAACGATACCGAGCCCGACGCAGATGGGGAATACGGCGATCCATATAGCGTGATGGGCAGTGGGACCTACCTCTCCACTACGGATCGTTTTATGCTCGGAGGAATCAACCCGGAGCATATTGTGTTCCTGCTGAAGCGTGGACTCTATGACGTGATCCTCGCACCAGCCGGGCAGAATCCAGGGGCAGGAGAATTCAGCGTAGCGCGCGTACTTCCTCAACTGCTCACGGGCCCGCTTATGATCTCCATGGAAAGAGGGGAAACCATGGTGCATGTCTCCCGCGAAATGGGGTTCAGCGCACATTCGTTGTTTTTGAAAGAGCTCGCTCCAGGCGAATCTTTTTTCGATGGCCAGACAGGCGTAACCGTCAGTGTATTAGCCATCAGCGGCAAGGCGCAGATTCAGATCTCGGTACCGGATGTGGACAGCGATTCCGACATAAAACTGGATTCTATCGATAAAGATGATGATTCCGACGGTGTTGCAGACACACTTGATTGCTCGCCGGCAGCTTACTGGGACACTCGACGAATCAAAGGTTCGTCGTCGGAGCTCTCGAGAGGTTGTGCCTCGCCGGGAACGATCATCCAACGAATGAACAGAGCTATTGGCTCGTTCACCAAAGCTTCCTCTCCGAAGAATTCAATCAACTCAATTATAGCCGCGCACAATCAGCTTCATCAGTTGGTGAGCGCGTTGCAGCGAAACCAAATAACCGACGAGGCTGAAGCGTTCGATACGAGCAGCGTGCGGCTCGAAAACGCTCTTCGACAGTTGAAGAATGCAATTCGTAAAGGTAAAATCGCAAGATCCATATCGCGCCCTAAGCGTGACGCGCTTGCCGAACTGACAAAGATGCGAACGTTCTTCGGCCGGTTTCCAGGTCATCAATGGAAACCGAACACGATGTAATGGCTCGACTACTCGGACTTACCGATTGTTGCGAGCGCCTGCTCACCGAAAAATTGCTCTAACTGTTGCTCCGGCGATTGGTAGCTTTCCGATTTTACAGGTGCTTCGCTCGCTTTCGCCGCCGGCTTCTCTTCGGCTACGACAGGTGCTTTCACCTCTTTCGGTACAAAGCCGAGTTCTCTGCCGATCTCCAGCTGAACCCGCTCCCTACGTTTGACGGGAGGAGCGTTCTTGGGCGCAGCGGCCTCCGTTTGAGTGGAAACACTCTTCGTCTCAGTTGCCGCAGGAGATGAAGTTGCGGGTGCAGCAGGCGCTGCCTCGGGTTTCACCGCCTCTGCTTTCGGCGGCTCCGGACGTCGTTCGGGCCTTCGCTCGACTGCTGGCCGCGGGCGTCCGTATGGAGGTGTGTCATCGGTCTTCCGATCCTTAGTCCGAACAACTGCGGGCTCATTGCGACGCGGCGGTGGATCCTGCCGCTCGATTCGCGGCGGCCGCCCGGTGCGATCTTCGCGCTCCGGCTGGACTTTCTTGCTTTCAGATTTTTCTACGCGGGAAGCGCGTACAGCGCTGACACCATCTGTGGCCATAAGAATCTCCTAACAGATGAGCATCGAGCCAAGTGGCAGTCGTGCTTAAGATCCTGGCCTGTCAGCGTGAAATTGGTGGAAAAAGAGCCGCCCGCTCGGAGATTCTCCTAGAAGCCATTTTCCAAATGGCTTCCGACCGCTCGAAACAGTTGGATTTCACGCCCAATTAACCTAGCGTCCGAAGATGCGCACAAGTTTTTGGGTACTCCTTCTGCTTTGCCTCTGTCAGTCAGTATCCTGGGCTGACGGGCCGGCATGCAAGATCGGATTGCTGTCGGATACTAATGGCAGCAACGCCTATTGGTGTAAGCACTCCATTGCCGGTGCCCAACTTGGCATCGAGGAGTTCAATAAGCGCCACCCCGATAGGACCTGTGCACTCCTCGTTGAGGAGCACGGCATGGATACTGCGAAGGCGGTGACGGCCGTTCAGACACTGCTCCACGCGGGACAGGTTGACGCGGTGTATTCTGAGTTCAGCTCAATCAGCTCGGCAGTAGCGACACCGATTCAAGCCGCAAGGCGAATGTTCATCTACAGCGCTGGTGCGACATCGATTGTCAGGACCAATCCGTACGCTTTTCGAACGTTGCCGGAGTTTGAAGCTGGATGCCGCGCCGTGGCGGAGCAATGGAAGCGTGACGGGCTAACTCGTCCGGGCATTCTGAAGTTTAACGGAGAGCCCGGTGAGCTCTGCAGCATCGGAGTCCGTCACATTTTTCCCGATGCACGTGAGGAGGTCTACGATCGCGCGTCCGATGTTTCGGTTCAGGTGATGCGGCTGCACTCAAATCGCGCCCAGTCCATTCTGAACATCGGCTACGAAGGAGATCTCGACAATATGATGCGAGCCGTCGAACGCCTGAAGTGGAAGGTTCGGATCTTTACCTTCGGGCCGAGCCTTACACCTATACTCCGTGCGCAACATCCGGAAACGACCGAGGGAGCGGTGATCTATGATCTCAAAGCTCCACCGGCATCCTTTTTAGAAATGGTGCATAAACGCTTCCCTAAAGGGGGGTTCACCTCAACAACTCCCCTGGTGCTCCCGTTCATTCATATACAGCAGTTAGCAGACGCGATTACCTCCTGTCCGAAAGGCGACCTCGAGTGTCAGCGAAAGAAGATTGAGCAGAGCCCCGCGCAGCCGGAATTCGGTTTCCTTGGCTGGGGCAATGATCACATCGCGCTTCTCAGCGTAGGACTACGGACGGTTCGGTCCGGAACCGAATGATATCCAACCTGGGATTCTCACTGCCGCCTTGTGACGATCACGACGCTTGGACGGGGCAGCTTATCGGGCAGATGAGGGAAGTTGCTACCAAGAGGCACCGTTCGTTCTTGTCGAAAGCTCCGTCCCTGTCGTGTGCGCAGAGAAAACGATCGAATCTCACTCTTCCCCGTACCGCGTCCGTAAGTCTCCCCCGGATGTTGAACAGCTATCAGCAGAAGCTCGCCGAGAAGCGGGTCGCTGTGAAAATTGATTCCAGTGAGCTCGCTTTCCATCGGTCCGGTCGCGAATAGTCGCGGCACCCCGGAATAGGGGCCCGAAGTGGGCACCATGAACATCGAGGAGTTTCCGAATATTCCCACGGACCTGAGCTTCGCAGTCCCTTCCATCCCGTGATCGACGGGAGGCTGATTGTGCGCTTCGGAAAAGATGTCGCAGACGAACCAGAGATTTCCTGCGCCATCGAAGGCAAGATTGTCGACGGCAGCAAACCCGGCCCCGCCATCGGCGACTTCGCCCGAAGATAAGAATTTCCCCCAGGAGAACTGGCCGGGACTGCTACTCTCGACAATTCGATAGATCGCTCCGTACTGTCGCGAAGTCTCCTCTTTCGACTCGGGGAAGATGCGGATATCGGGCGCACCTTCTCCGGAGCCGCGGCTGTCTGTGAAGCCGATAAATACACTCCCGTCTTGAGGATGAACCTCAAGGTCCTCCGGTCGTGCGCTCGGTGTTCCTCCACAGGCGTTCGCCATCAAAAACGCGTCCATGAGCAGAACCAGCTGCTTCTCTTCGTCGTTGCTGCCTTCGACTAGGTCGGCAAGCTTAATAGTGTGGAACGGTTTTCCGGCATACTTCTCGATCGACTGCACCCACTCGGCAACCGAAATTCCCTGACGGGCTTCGCGTACCTTCGGACGATTGCTGACGATAACCGGACCACCTTCGGGCCGCTTCGGAAGGATGAGAAATCCGAGGGACGTGCTCTCGGGATTCGGTCGAACAACTGGTGTGGTGAGGGCGATCGGAATCCATCGCCCGGAATAATCGTGGTTGAACTGCGCGGTGCAAAGCTCTCCCTCTTCAAGCAGCTTCGAGGGGTCTCCATTTTTCTTCGCGCTCTGGAATCGCCAGATGTGGCCGCCGCGCCGATCGTCACCCATGTAACCGCGAAGGGGCTCACCCGTCCGGTAGCTCAACGCCACGTTTTCGTGGCGGAAGCGCCCGAGCGAGGTGTGTTTCACGAGCGTTCCGGTTTCCGGATCCACCTCGCAGACCCACCCGAAAGTTCGCGAATCAAGCGGCTCGCGCAGGCAGGTTCCGAGACCGTACCAGAGCGCGGGAATTCCGCTTTCCGGATCGGGGTGCAAGCTTCCCAATTGGTATGGCCGCGTATCCAAAAGCTTGCCGCCCGGAGTGATAGCCTCCGGAAGGTGCTCCTGAAAGTTCTCTTCACAGGTGAGAACGGTGTTCCAGGGAGTGGTCGCGCCGGAGCAGTTACTAAAAGTCCCTCGCGGGGCCGGAAGGAACCGGGCGCCTGGTCCGCGAAATACGGGAGCCGCCGGAACATTGAATCTCGAAATTCCGGTGATTCGCCGGTGGAGATTCGAGTTTCGGAGCACCTGCAGTTTTCCCCCCGATTCGCGCAGGTGCACGATCGAAACGCCCAGCTCGTCGAACATCGCCGTCGCGAGTTCGTCTGCGGCCGCTGCAAAGTCCGGATATCCCCCAATCGACTGCCTTCCATCGAGTGCAAAGAGCATGTCATCGAGTCGCAGCTGTTGAATCGGCTTGTCCTTTCCCGTCTGCGCATCCGGATACACTCGAAGCTTCGGCACCGGGCGGCCGGTGACCTGCGTCAGTGATTGCATCCACGGACGAATGGAGACGTACTCGTGATTGATGGTCAGAAAATATTCTCCGGGCACCCCCCGGCGAGGAACGATCGAGAGATGATCGCAGTTATATCCGATTGTAATCGGACTCTCGGGCGGTCCGACGCGATCACCCCAACTAATGAGCAACTGCTTTTCGAATTCGGGCGGCACAATCAGATCGTCGACCACGACAATCTTCGAAAACTTTTCGGGATCGGTCAGATCCGTGCCGCCATCTGCAGGCAGCGGGATCGGATATGGAGGCGAGGTGAAGGTTGTGAAACCCCGATAGACTTCCGCGGCTGCGCACTTTGGCCCGGAGATCCGGGGCAGTTCGAAGAGCGAGAAGGTGGTGGCACCGACAAACTGAAGAAATTTTCTCCTCTGCATCTCCTCCACCGTAAAAATGCGCCGGCTTGGAAGGAATGCCGCGCAGAGCGAAGGGTATAATATTTTCAAGAGGTTAGCTTGTCCAGCTCGTTCTCGGGTTCCCCCGATGGAGGGAATTCGTCACTTCCCGCCGAAGCCCCCGAAACTTCAGGTGGAACTCCAATCAATAGCGCGTTCGTCCGATATACGATTCATGAAGGTGCGCAAGATTCGGAGCTCAGAATCGAAGAAGAAGACAGTCGTCTCTCTTCGTTGGGTGCTCATTCTTGCAAGCTCCGCACTGATCCTTTTTAACGCGCGGACCTCCGACTCGAATCTCTGTCACACAGTGATCGTTTCGCTCCTTGCGACGAACTTTCTCTTGATGATGCTGCCGGCTGCGGCATTTGTCCGAAAAGGCTTCGACTGGTTCCTCGTCTGTGCGGATGTGCTGATCGTTTCGGGGAGCATTTACATCACGGGCCAGGTCAATAGCGACTTCTTCCTGTTGTACTTCCTCGTCATTATGACAGCCGCCTTGAGCGAGACGCCGAAGGCGCTGCTCTGGAGCGCTACTCTGATCTGCTGTGTCTATCTCGCCATGATTGAGCGACTCGAGGGGGCGGATGCTTTGCTCACTACAGATGTGCTCATTCGCCTACCGTTCTTCTGGATCGTGTCGCTCTTCTACGGCCATCTTACGCAGCGCGCACGTCAAGAAGAGAGCGCGAAGGTCACTCTTCAGACAAAACTGAATCTCGCGGCGCATGTGCGGAAGCTGAGCCGGCTCTTTTCCGGTGCGATGAGCAGGCGGGCTGTGCTCAGGGGCTTAGTGCATGCCGAGCGGCAATTCTGCGGAGTCCAATGCGTGTTTGTGTTCTCCCGCGGCGCGAAGCGAATTCTGGCCGAGTCCGCCGAGAAACGCTGCACTGATCAGTTGCTCCACACTCTCCTGCGGGGAATTGAGCGTGTCATCGATACAAAGAAATCGATCGAAACGCCTTTGCCCCGGCGGCGCCGGACTGTGATTCGCTCGCACGGATTTACGCTGATCCCGTTCTCCGGCGAGGTCGAAAGCGATCTCTATCTCGCGCTTCAAGGCACCGTCGATGACGAGCATCTCGACTACTCGAAGCTCCTTCTCGTCAACGCGCTCCTCGCGTTGAAAAATGCCGGGCAGTATCAAGCGCTGCTCCACGAAGTGGAGAAACGGAAGGTTCTTTCAACGGAGCTACTCCAAGCTCTAGAGTCGAAATCCGCTTTCGTTGCGAATGTCTCACACGAACTTCGAACGCCCGTTAATGCGTTGATTGGCTTTGGCGATCTGCTTCTCGATGGGGGCTACGGCGATCTGGATCATGAAGTGACCCATGTGATCCGCCGGATGGTCGACAACGCGACAGCGCTTCGCGAGCTGATCAATAATATCCTTGATTTTTCGAAGCTCGAGGCAAAAGGTACGAAAGTGCGCCTTGAGCCATGCAGCCTCTCTGAGTTTCTCGACGAGCTGATCGAAACCTCGAGTGCGCTGATTCGTGAGAAATCCGTCGGTTTGCGCAGCTCCCATGAAGGCGATACGGCAGTCACCGACTGGAAGCTGCTCCGCCAGATCGCGCTGAATCTGATCTCGAATGCGATCAAATTCACGCCGGTCGGGGAAGTCACCGTAGAGCTGAAGATCGTCGAATCCACTTCCTCGCTGCTCCTCGTTGTCAGCGATACTGGGATTGGGATCTCGGAGGAGGAGATCAGTCAGATCTTCGAACCGTTCAAACAGGTCGATAACTCCTATACGAAACGGTTCGCGGGAACCGGTCTCGGGCTATCAATCACCAAGCGGGAGGTTGAGCTTCTCGGAGGTGAGATCTCCGTCGAGAGCCGTCCCGGTCACGGATCGCGATTTACGGTTCGGATTCCACTTGGCTCCGCAGCGTCGAAAGCTCCACCCAGCAGCGAGTCGCACGCGCCCGCACATTAAGAGAAGTTGAGGCCGTCCGGTTTGCTGGCGCCTCGCGAAAGCGGGCACCCCTATCACAATTATTTGTTGAATTCCCGTTTCTTTAACCTTCGAGAATTCCCGGCTTCGCAATAATTTCAGCGGGTTGAATTTCGAAGTTTCACCCGCTTGAAGTAACCTACTAATTTAATGCGCAATTGTAGGACGGGTGCTAGCTTCCAAAATTCACTGCTACGGGAACGAAAAATGAGAGAGCGAGCTGAACGAGAAGTCGAGGTCAAGAGCCAGGAAGGGCGCTATCCCCGTTTCGTGGGGGAGCTCTGGACGAGCGAGCAGCGCCAGATGCACTCGATGCACTATGTGATCAGCTACCGGGCAAGCTTCAAGCCTGAGCTCCCTGATTACTGCATCCGCCGATTCTCGAAGAGCGGGGATGTCGTTCTTGACCCGTTCGGCGGCCGCGGCACGACAGCTCTCCAGGCCGCGCTCCTCGGCCGGACTCCCTGGTCTTCGGATATTAACCCGCTCTCGGCCCGTATCGTCCGGGCGAAGCTGAACCCGGCGCGGCTCGACGAGGTGGTCTTGGCGCTGAATGACGTCGATTTCCGCCGTCCGGTCACGCTTACCGGATACAAAGATCTCTTCCAGCCATTTTACCACCCGGATACCTACCGCGAGCTGCTGAATCTTCGAAACACGATCAAGAAACGCAATGACCGGGTGTTCGAGTTCATTGAGCTCGTTGCACTCTCCCGGCTTCACGGTCACTCACCCGGATTTTTCTCCGTGTACTCATTCCCACAGATCTCAGTTCCACCGGAAAGTCAGCGGTCGATCAATGCACGGCGTCACCAAGAGCCCGATTACCGGGCTGTCGCTCCGCGAATCATCCGCAAAGCGGCTCAAGCGCTGCGTGATGGTTTCACTTCGCAGTACCTCGAAACGATCTCGGGCGCGCGCGTGGAAACAGCAGACGCTCGAAAACTGAATTGGGCTCCCGATCAGAGTGTTGATCTGATCGTCACTTCACCACCGTTCCTCGACAAGGTCGACTATCTCACCGACAACTGGCTTGAGATGTGGTTCTCCGATGTTCATCCGGAGAGCTGTGAAGAGAATCTCGTCATGTGCAACTCGCTCGAACAGTGGGCGATGTTCATCGAGGATGTGATGGCCGAGATGCTGCGGGTATTGAAGCCCGGCGGCCATGCCGTCATTGAAGTCGGTGAGGTCGAAACATCGGCGGGTATGATCTATCTGGATGAAGTGGTGGCCGAACTGGCAGAGCATCTGCGTGTGGGCGAGAGGCGCTTCCGTGTTGAGGAAGTTCTGATCAATCAGCAGGAGTTCACAAAGCTCGCAAACTGCTTCAACGTCGACAATAATCGGAAGGGAACGAATACGAACCGGTTGGTGATACTGCGCGCGAGCTCCGTGAACCAATCACGTCCAAAGCGCCTCCCGAACTGGAGAGAGAAGAAGGGCGCCCCGGCTCTCGCGAAGCTCGATTAGGTCGCGCTTTGCGCCGTGCAGCATCCCCGCCGCCAGCGTTTGTCCGCTGAGCCGGTTGCTGCATTTGCAGCAAAGTCGGACACTCCCGTCGACGTGTATGCCGTTTCGAACGGCGGATCTATGGAAGAACTGAAGAGCGAGCCGGCTGAGGAAGAACGCACACCGAAACTGACGGTGCCACGAGTCGCGTTGGTAGCGCCCGGACGGAATCACGGCCTATCGACGCTCGTAACGGGCATCCTGGGCGCGCTCCGCAAGAAGCAGCTAAGTGTCGCGATTCTCAAGCTCGGAGCTCCGCTTGAACAGCTGGCACAGTATCGCAGATTATCCGGCCGCCTCTGTTACACGCTTCATCCATGGAATGTGCCTCGAGGTTTCGATCCGCGGCCATTACTCGTCCGGGTATCGGCAGGCGCTGAGCTTCTCGTGATCGAGGGCGACGAAGGCCTTTTTGACCGGCTGCCGGCGGGTTACGGGGTAAGCACCACCTCGGAATTACTCGCGGCACTGCGGGTTCCTACGATCATCGTTGTGAAGGGCGGGGATCTCCGTGAATCGATCGTTCCGATGGTTGCGGGCCTCGCCGACTATGATCGGAATCTCGACGTCCGAGGGGTGATCATTGTTAATTCAACGCCAGCGGCGCTGGAGAGTCAGCGCCGTGCACTTCTCGATCTGGAAGAACGGAGCGGACCCGCGTTGATCGGCATTGTGCCCCGGGCCTCTGCCGATTTAGTCGATTACCATTCGGATCTGCCGGATGGTGCCGGCATCTCCCGGCCGAGATTAATGGCGACCGTAGAGCATATCGAGAAATGCCTCTCGCTCGATAAGTTGAGGCAGGTGGCGCAAACCGCTCCGGTCCTCGATTTCCAGAAGGAGCTGCTCGCCACCAAGTCCCGCATCTGCCGCGTCGCAGTTGCCGACGATGCCGCGCTGCATACAATGTTTCAGGAGAACCTCGATCTTCTCCGGCGTGAAGGTGCCGAGCTCGCGGCGTTCTCTCCGATGTCGGATCAGAAGCTGCCGCCGAATGTGCGTGCGGTCTATCTCCCTGGCGGGCCGCTCGAGCGGCATGCCGCGACTCTCAGCGCAAACTCTGCCATGCGGGATGAGCTTCGTGTCTTTGCCCAAAGTGGCGGCGTCATATACGCCGAGGGCGCCGGCATGAGCTATCTTTCGAAGAGTGTTACGCTGCAGAACGGCGAGGTTCACGAAATGACGGGAATCATTCCGGTTCACTCTTCATTCCTCGAGCGCTTCTCTCGGATGGGTGAGGAAGATTCCGTCATCGAGTGCCGTCCGGTCGCTCCGAACTTTCTCCTCAAATCTCCGGCGATGCTTCGCGGATTTCGGCCGTCGAGATGGGCGTTCCGGGTTGAAGGCCAGACGCAGCTCGTTTTCGAAGCGTATTCCGCAGAACAGGTGCGCGCGAGTCCGCAGTTCCTCGATGACTATCCTCCCTTGGCGGATGGCTTCATGCCGCGCAACAACGTCCTTGCGACCGCGTTTCTTCTCAACTGGGAAACTGCACCGAACACGGCAGAGAATTTTCTCTCAGCGGCGATGGCGAAACGCTAGGGCGTTTCGAAGTTACGACCGCAGCCGGTGCTGATTGCTCAAGCATGGTGCAAACGCGTGAGCCGGCAAGCGGACGGGGACCCTTCGACAGGCTCAGGGCAGGCAGTCCGCGGTCCCAGTATTAAAGAAAAAATGAGATCGCGACGCTGATCGCTGCAAGCATGACGATGCTCATGACGACGAGTCCGGCGGATGCTCCGAGGAAGGGCAGAAAGCCCTTCAGCGTATTAATTGCATTCTTCGACGAGGGTGCCATTCGAGAGCTCCGCGCTGAGAACCTCCTGCAGTGCCGAAATGCCGAGCCGGGACGGCTCTTTCAAGAGAATTCTCTTCCAGCCCTGCTTTAACGCAAGATCCTCAAGATGGATAGCAAGCAGATCGAGCGAGGCTTTCCGCTCCGAGTTTGTCCAGCCGTTGGTCGGAATGAAACGGAGCTGCACATCGCCTTCCGAGAATTCGAGCGACAATACTGCCAGCGTTCGCTGCTGCGCACGCAGCAACTCGGTGACGAAAACCCGGTGATCGTTCGGATCGACCGCGGCGAGAAGATTCTCGAGGAACGGTTGCGGCTCGCTGCCCGGAAAATCGCGCATGAAAGCCCGCAGCAGCTCAACGTGCTCCTCATTGTCCATATTGATCGGCTCGAGCGCGACGACGGGGCGAATGACGCCATTGAGGATCACCTGGAGTGCACGATCTTCTATAACGTTCCGGGCGGTGTTACTGTTCATACTGAGCTGAGCCATAATTGGCCGGAATGATGTCATCGACTACGACACCATTCAAGAATATCAACTGCCGCACAACACGGACTTAGTTCTGTTTGAATGCTCATTCTATCCTGGAAATGCACGAAGAGGCCGGAAATGGTGCTGGAGTTTGTTCTAGACCCCACAATTTGCGCACGTGCGAGCGCGTTTGGCTGCAGTCCTCATGACACTATTATGCCCCGCCACGGGAAGCTGTGACCTCGCGCGGCATTAACCGGATCCCAAAACTATGAACGATCTTGTCTTCGGAGAGACGCGAGGATTGAAGCCCGCCGATCGAGCGGAGTTCGATAAGCTTTCGCAGCGTCGTACTCGTCCCCAGGAGATCATCGATTTCGATCTCGCCAAGCGCGCGTCCGCTCTTGCGCACAGAATTAATTCCCAGGTCGGTTTCCTGATCGGCCGTGATGGCCGGATCGTGTCCGTAATCGCCGGAACGAAAGATCGGCTCTATCTTCCGGACCTCGGACGATACCGTTTGGATACAGCACGCCTGCGTGCATTGCGGCTCGTGGTTTTTATGCCGGATGCCGATCCGAAGCTCGTTGATCAGCCGCGCGAAATCTCACCCTTGCGTCCGGAGCGGGAGCGCGCGCGGATGCGCGCGGGTCAAACCGTCAGCGCCCTTACAATTCCGCAGGATTTTATCGCCGACTTGGAGAAGCTTCGGCTGGACGCGGTGATGCTTGTGGCGGTGACGCCCGAAGGCACTCCCGGGCCGATCTCCGTGGCCTACCTTGAGCTGCGTGAAGTGAGCAAACGGCAAGGCCGCTACGAACGAAAGGTTCGCCACTATTTCGGGCGTGACCTAGCGGATCTCGAGGTTGATTTCGAAGAGTTCGTCGTCGAGCTGGAAGGCCAATTTATCGGGGCTGCCACCGAGTCGAAGGCGAATGAATCGGGCCAAGCGATCTTGGTCGGTGTCTACACATCCTCGATGACGGATGCGCAGGGCTCGATGGACGAGTTGCAGGAGCTGGCCCGTACCGCGGGTGTCAGGATCCTGGAGGTCTTCATTCAACGCAGGAAATCACTCGATCCGAAAACTGTGATCGGGAAAGGCAAACTCGAAGAGCTCGTCCTGCGCAGCCTGGACCTGGGTGCGGATCTGCTGATTTTCGATCGTGAGTTGAGCCCGGGGCAGCTGCGGACAATCACGAATCTCACCGAGGTGAAGGTCCTCGACCGCAGCATGCTGATCCTCGACATCTTCGCTCAGCATGCGAAAAGCCGTGAAGGCCGGATGCAGGTCGAACTTGCACAGTTGCGTTACTCGCTGCCGCGGTTGACGGAGAAAGATTCAGGGCTCAGCCGTTTGACGGGCGGTATCGGGGGGCGAGGGCCGGGGGAGACGAAGCTCGAAATCAGCCGGCGACGGGTAAGAGATCGGCTCGCTGATCTCGAATCAAAGATTGAGAAGCTTGCAGAAGAACGGCAACTTCGCCGTCACCGTCGTCAGGAGCGTGGCGTTCCGGTGGTCGGGATCGTCGGTTACACGAATGCCGGGAAGTCGACCTTGCTGAACGCTCTAACGAAGAGCGACGTGATCGCCGAGAACAAATTGTTCGCCACCCTCGATCCAGCCAGCCGGCGGATGCGCTTTCCGAACGAGAAGGAGGTCGTGTTCGTCGATACGGTCGGATTTATTCGCGAGCTGCCGAAGGAGCTTGTCAGTGCGTTTCGAGCAACGCTTGAAGAGGTGGGGGAGGCAGATCTCCTCCTGCATATTGCCGATGCGACGAATCGTGAGCTTCGCCATCAGATTGATGTGGTCGTCGCGACGCTTACCTCTCTTGGCTTCGCCGATAAACCGCGACTACTCGTGCTCAACAAGGTGGATCTGCTCTCTGTGCCCGAGACGCGCTCGCTGCAGGCCTCGCTGGAGGCACTTGCCGTGTCCTCGCAGACCCGGGCCGGATTTCCAGAACTCATCACGGCCGTTCAACAATCGCTTCTGGAGAGCTTTTCCGGGCGTGATCCAGGACGATTCCTGGAGTTTCCCTCCGTACCCGAAGGTGGTTAGACTCCGGGGCGATGAAAAGATCTTTTCTCTTCCTACTCGCTCTATCCTCCGCTGCGCTGTTTCAGAATTCCGCACATGCGGAAGGCGATGATCCATCAACTCTGATTGTGAACGAGAACGGAGAGGCGGTTCGCTCTTCGCCTGGCGGCTCACTGATCGGAACGATCAACAAAAAAGTACGCGTCAAGAAAGTCGAGCAGCGCGGCGATTTCATCCGTGTATCGATCGACGGTTGGATTCGTGAGGGCGGCCTGAGCTCAGAGGAGACAGTCTCGAAGGCGCCGGTCGAGCAATCAGTTCTTGCTGTTGTTTCTTATGAGATTCGGAGGCTCACGAAGAACGAGACTGGAGACGCGCCCCGTGTCCTCGTCAAGCTTCGCGTGAAGAATCAAGGTGGCACCGTCATTCCTAAGTGGAGCGCCTTCCTGGTTGCACAAAACGGTCAGGGCCGTGAGCTTCTCCGCTCCGTCGTTTCGGGCGGAGAGAAAGGACTGCAGCCGCAAGAGGTTCAGGAGTATAACTTCTACTGGAAATCGGGTGAGAAGGAGTACGATGCACTCGTATCCGAGTCCCCGGAGTCGATAAAGATATTACTAACGGGCGTCAGCCTCGGCCGTTAAAGCAGATAGGCTTTCAGCGATGCGGATTTGCAGCGCTCTAGCGTTCGCCTTAGCTGTTAGCCGGAGACGCAGGTCCACTCATAGTGGGCTGAAAGACGGTACTGTCCATCATCCCTGTCCCGCGCTGCCCCGCAGATAACGGCGGTATTCATTACGAAACCGTTAGCCTCTTCCTCGATCGTCGCGGTGTAGCGCGGGCTGCATGTCGAATGACAGATCTCGTAGAGTCGCTCTCCGTCTGTGCCTTTTCCTTGCGAGAATTCGCCGAAATAGTCGGCCACCTCATCGATGTCGGGAAACTTGCGGTTAAAAAACGTAATCGGCTCTTTCTGCGTTTGAACAAAGAGCTGATCACAAGCCGGTTTGTCATCGTATTCTTCGAGCAGTTTGTTGGGCTCGGATCGAAAGAGAATCACGGGCTTTGATACGGGCTGGCAGCCCGCGGGGCACAGACCTTCCGGCGGCTTCTGTTCGTCCTGCTTGGCAGCGGCATCTTTTAAAAGCGCGTGAGAGCGGACTTTGACGCAATCAGCTGTGCCGCGCAGGTTCGCAAACACGCCGGTGTCACCCAGCTCGGAACGGAAGGGCACCTCTTTCTTAACAGCGCCGCACGCATCTCCAAAGGCGAATCCCGGAGCCGCTAGAACAATGAGCAATTGAAAGCACAGAAATCGATTCATCAGCATTCGAGTATAAGAAGATCCGCTTACAGTCCAACCAGAGATTCAATCTCCTCGAGGGCGGAAGGGACGCCCTCGGACAGGACCTCGTGCCCGCTGTCAGTTATGATGACGCTGTCTTCTATACGTATTCCGATTCCGCGAAAACGCTTGGGAACTCGATCGTCTTCTGGATGGAAATAGAGCCCAGGCTCTAGAGTAAACGCATTGCCGGGCACAAGCGGGCGCTCACGGCCGCCGAACGCGGAGGCATGCTTTTTATCCGATACCGGTGGGATATCGTGCACATCGAGTCCCAGCCAATGGCTCGTCTTGTGCGGGAAATATGGCTTGTAACGTTCGGAGCTCAACACCGAAGAGGTGGGTGGACGGAGAATCTTCAGCGACACCAATCCATCGGCGAGCTCATTGACGACAGTCTGATGGATCTCGTTAAGTGTGGCGCCTGGCTTTGTCTTTTTCTTTGCGGCATCAAGTGCATGGTGGACCAAAGCATAGATGGCTTTTACCGGCCCCGTGAAGGGCGAGCTCACCGGAAATACCCGTGTAATATCTCCCGCATATCCGCGGAAGTCCGCGCCGCAGTCGATCAACACCGGTTCTGCACGCCATAGCGGCTGGAGAAGGGGCACATGGTGTAGTTCGGTGGCATTTCTGCCCGATGCCACGATCGTCTGAAACGAGGTCGACTGTGCGCCGAGCTCCGCGAAGATCGTTTCGATCATCTTCGCCGCATGGAGCTCACTCTTTGCGTTTCGAAGCTGTGGGGCTATCCGTGTCAATGCCGTCGCGGTGATATCGGCCGCGTGGCGGAGCAGCCTTATCTCCTCTCGATCTTTTATGAAACGCAGCTCGCTCGTGAGGAGGCGCGAGTCTTTGAGAACGGTCGGCGCGTTCGAACGGGGCCCGGCGGACGTCCTCAGCAGGTCAACCACAAACCGGTCCAGCCGGGGACTTTCACCGAGTCCGTAATGAAGCACATCGAAGGTGGAGAGAAGCGTTCGCAGATCTTTCTCAAGAGCATCGATGTCGCGGACCTCATCCACCTGGAAGGCACGTTTGGCTCGCCGGATTCCTATCCGCTCACCCTGCCAAAGCTCTTGAACGGGATCTCGCTCACGCATAAAGAGGATGGTTCGCGCACCCCGCGAGCTTCCCATGAGCAGGAGGACGACCTCCGGCTCATCGATTCCGGTGAGATAGAGCAGATCCGAGCTCTGCCGGTACGGATGGTGTTGGTCGCGGCTGCGGTGAGTAATCGGAAGGGAGGGAAAGAGCGCTGCCTCGCCACGAATCGACTTCAGGAGCTTTGCGCGCCTTAGGGCATAAAGTCTCTCTTGCAGATTGATTCCGGATCGCATCTCTCTCGGTCTTTACACCGCCTCGTTTACTATGCCCCGATCTGGCGATATGCCCCGATCTGGAAAAATCGGTTGTGGATAGCTTATGCCAAACAGAACGACGCTTCGAACCCTCCTTTTTATTGTGGTGCTCCTCGGAGGATGCGGGAGGAAAGGTCCGCCCAAGCCCCCTGAGGATTTTGCTCCGCTTCCCGTCAAGAACCTAAACGTGCAAGCGAGTGTCGACGGTGTGAATCTCACTTGGGAAGCGCCATTGCCCGACCCGGATATGAAGGAGGAGGATCTTGTGCCGCTGGCCGGCTTCATCTTCCAGCGCAGCGAATTCAGCCGCGAAGGTTCGAGTGACTTTGAGGTTCTGCAAGAGCTCAAGGTGAAGCTCTCAGATCAACCTATCGCACAGGCGGCCGTACAGGCAGCCGGGCAGCCGCCCGTCCAGGCCATCTACAAGGTTACGGACACCAAAGTTCTGCCGGGCAGAATCTACGATTACCAGGTCCTGACTTTTAACTCCGAGGGGGGAAAAGGGGAGCCGGGACAGAGTGTACGAGTCACATTTTTGGGTGAGAACTCACGCATCGAGCGAATCGCAGTGGAGTCGACCCGGAAAGGCGGACTGAATAAGGCGGAAGACGTAGTGGATGACTACTAGGCCGCGAGGCGGTTGCAGCGGACTGGCCGCTGCAACCTTCACGCGCTTTCTAGGCCCCTGCCGGCGGGCAGACATCGAACGGAATTGAGAGCGTTACGACATGCTGCCAATCATCGTGACCGACGATCCGGAACTCAACGCCATAATCGAGCCGAACTTCCGGAACATAGTGCCAGTCTGTCGGAATGATCACTCCGGCACCAAGGCTGAAGGCGTTGAAATAGGCCGAGCCGCTCAACTCTTCGAGCTCGTCACGCCCGTAATTATACGACGCTAAACCGCCAAACCGGTAGCCGCCGCGCACCGCGAAGTTCTCGCCAATCAGCTGTTCGATACCGACGCGGACGTTGAAAACGTTTCCATTCTCGTCACCGCCCACAATGTTTGCCGGTATCGATTGATCAACCTCGCCTCGGGTGTTCAGGTGGCGATAGTCCGCTGATGCCGCGAGGATGGTTTGGTCGATTCGCAGCTGCGCACCAAGGTCAAAACCAACCCCGAGATTGCGAGAATCCCCCTTTATTCCCGGTCCGAAGAGGGCATTGTGATTTCCGTGACCGACGAATACTGAGGACCCGATTTTTAGATCCTCGTCAGCTATCCACTGAACTCCGAGGGAATGTCGCATTAGACTGCTCGACGGGTAATTGAAGATGTCCCGTGATTGCAGCTTCTCTTGCGTCCAGCCAAAGCTGTACCCAAGGCTTAACGTGTCATCGATCGCGATGCCGTATGAGCCGACAAGCTGCAAACGTCTCGATAGCGTATCGAAAGTGTCTCGATCCCATTTTGCGAAAGACGTGTTCCATCCAAGTCCAAGGGTTCCGTACTCAGGGGTCGAATCCGGCAGCTGCCCTAGTGGAATCGCGATCATGCCGGAACCGAAATCAGAGTTCTGCTCCACATCTTTGCCGGTCGGGAACTCGTCGCCCGAGATCTGATTGCGCGAGTAGGAGCCGGAGAGCTCACCTTTGCGCATCATTCCTAGACCAGCCGGGTTACCTACAACGCTCGAGCTATCGCTCGACGTCATCACCGACGATCCCTCCATCGCAAAGGTTCGAGCATTTTGCGGGTATTCGTAATAACGCTCCATCACCTCCTGAAAATAGAGGTCCGTCACATCATCGGCGCGAACGGGTGAGGTGCCGAGAGCGAGAACGGTAAGGCCGACCGCAGCCAAAGAGTACTTCGCGGTAAACATGGTCATCTCCATCATGTAAAAAAGTTTCTTGCCCGGCTGCATAGCAGCAGATTCGGGATATGTGGAGCAAAGATCGATTATTTTCTTATGACGTCGGTCATGCGCCGGACGCGACGGCAGCAGAACCTCGAAACGATGTTTCGAAACGATCAGCTTTCAACTGCTGAGTGGCGTTCAGTTCCACTCGCCGAGTGATCACTGACATCGGACACGCCGTTTGCTTGAGCGCAATGCGCGCAGCAGTAGATAACCCCTGCCGCTTCAACGCCGTGGCCGATAACCCGACAGCTGCAGTGGTGACACTGCGGCGCGAGCAGATGAATGGCGCATTCAAAGCTGTCGAAAGTATGTTTGTCGCTGCCGAGGATAATATCGAAGGAATTCTTGTACTCGTTTCCGCAAGTCGCGCACTTACCCATGGTAAACCCTCCCGCATTCTCTGTTGGAAGACGAGGATAACGCTCTGAAGTCTGCGCCTTCTATGATGAAGCGTATCCGTCACTTGGTCTCCTAGCGAGCTGAGCAGCTGACGCCCTGACCAGGATCATACTGAAGCGGCCGCTTACCGTAGCAAATCCGGGATCGGCGATAGCCATTGAGAGAGCCATAAATTGAGGAGGCAAGATCATGAACTGGAATCAGATCGAAGGAAAGTGGGAGCAGTTCACGGGTAAAGCTCGTGAGAAATGGGGGAAGCTTACCGACAGTGATGTTACGGTCATAAAGGGGAAGCGGGACCAGTTGGTTGGGAAAATCAAAGAGCGCTACGGCTACAGTCAGGAGCAGGCAGATCGCGAGGTCGAGCAATTCGTCTCTGACTGCGGACGAGATGGTCAGCCGCGCCGGCCGAGCCTCTAACGCATTTGATCTTCGCGCGCCGGCACCATCTGGTGCCCGGCGCGCTCGGCGGGCAGTGATTCATAGTCCACGGGTCTAATAAGAAAGGAGAAAGGGAATGGTTGAGCAACGAGTACCGCGCCGGTCACCAAAATCGAGTTCCGTTGGTGGAACATGGAGAATTGCAGAGGTGAATGCCCCGGAACTTTGCACGTCAGGCTCCCGTTCCGAGGCGCGGAGCTTCCAGGAATATTACACCTCGGATGACGCCTTAAATCAGGATTCTTATCTGTACCAGATGTCCGCGACAGCCGAAGGCTCGTCCCGCACACGGGGCCCGAACCATCACCGGTAAAGCGGTTCCCCCGAAATAAAATGCTCCAGTTTGGCGAATCCGCCGCACTGGAGCATTTTTTAGTTCCATTTGTCGGTGAATTTCTACCGTTCGTCGCGGATGCCTTCGTCGTCCTCCTCGTCGTCTGCGGTCGATTCGTCACTCTCTTCGGGAAGGAGATCTTCGATGCTTACTTCCGAAAGCTTCTCGTCGGCGGCCTCCTCCTCCTCAAGCGTTTCCTGGAGCAGCCGTCCGACCTCCTCCTCGCCCAGTTGTTCGGCGAATGCGAGCAACGTGCCGTACGCCGAGATCTCATAGTGTTCCACTTTCTGTGCAGCCGCGATTATTCCGAGATCGACGATTGAGTCACTCCCTTCGACTTCAAGGGCCTCTTCACTTTCGGAGATCAATCCTTGCATCCCTTTGCACTTCTTTCCCCCGAGCTTCGTCTTGAGGAGTCCCTCGATCGAGTGCAGGCGTTCGACGTGCCCTTCGGTCTCCTTCAGATGTTTCTTGAACGCCTCGACGAGCCCATTGCTTCTGGCGCCTTTCACCATCTTCGGCAGAGACTTCATCAACTGATTCTCTGCGCTGAAGATGTCCTTGAGCTGCTCAATCATGAGCTCGCGCAAATTTTCGACTTCCATAAATTTCCCCTGTTTGTTCCTCGTAGCCGATTCTTTCGGACTTTCGTGAAGGGGCGGTCATAGTCCTGCGCAGCAGGCTCACCTATGATGATCGTCATGTAATCCGGAGGTGTTCATGAATGATAAGCGCCGCGCTCGTCTGACGTCTTTCGCCCCTTGAGCTTTAGCGGCTTCCCGGTGAACACACTGTTCGGGTGCTTGCGCACAATCTCGTCATCCGATCCAGGTTTCGCGTGCTGATCATTCTCTTTCACGAGCAGCCAGTTGTCGTTCTTGTCGTCGGTGCGGAACCGGACAAGATTCCATTTGCCCTTGAGCTTCTGTCCCTGCAGCTCGAACTTGAGAACTCCATTGCGCTCGAAGTCCGCGGGATTTTCCGGTTCAATCGCAAACCACTTGCCGCAATCCCAAACAATCACCTCACCGGCACCATACTCGCCTTTAGGAATAGTTCCTTCGAATGTGCCGTATTCAAGTGGATGATCTTCTACGTGTACCGCGAGCCGCCGCGCACTCGGATCGAGGCTCGGGCCTTTAGGTACCGCCCAGCTCACCAGGACGCCGTTGATCTCGAGCCGAAAATCATAATGCAGACGGGACGCGTCGTGTTTCTGCACCACGAAACTGAAAGCGCTCCGTCTGCGCGAAGCCGCCGCCGAGCTCCGCGATGTCGCATTGCTACCGTTACCGGGGGGCTCCGAGGTGAGTTCAAAATTCCGTCCCTCCCGGTACTTCTGGAGAGATTTGTGAGTCGTCTTCATTTGGCCTCACGGTGAAACTAACCGCGCGCGCTGGCCATGACGCTGATCATAAGCTGCGCTCTGGAGGACTTATGCCCCGTGCACTATGGACCGGAAACATTCGCTTTGGTCTGGAAACCATTCCATTCGAGCTCTTCCGAGTTTTTCCGAGTTCTTCCCTGCGAATGAGGATCGGGACATCCATTTTCATCTCGTGACGCCGGAAGGACAGTGCCGCTGGCAGAGATGGACCCGATCTATTTCAATCGCTCCTAGGCAATGACTCCGGGAAGGCGGGGGGAGAAACCAAATTCATTGCTTCGCGAGGTGCTGGCCCGCTCAAAGCGCGCCGCGAATGCTAAAGGCTAAAGCCGTGCTCATTCCCCAGCTCAATCAAAAGATTGAACGCTTCAGGTGAGAGCTCCCCGCG
>CAYOAK010000020.1:0-26341 GCA_964401925.1 uncultured Bdellovibrionales bacterium
AACTCTTCCGCTTGCTCCAGTAAAGGAAACGCGGTGAGTCCTTCGGCCCAGCATCTCCCTCATTCTTCGCATCGGAGATGAGATCTCGTGGCCAGCTGAAGTTCCCTTCCTGCAGGTAGTTTGGGATCTCCTGTGTGCGGAAACATTTCGAGGCGTACTTATCCTGAACGAGCGGATAGATCCGCTGCATCTTATCGTCGTTGTCGCTGAACTTGTTAATCCGCTCTTCCGGCGGAACAAACTCGTCACCGAGATTATTCTTGTCACGCCAGATTCGATCTTTCCCAAAGAGATAGAGCGCGCGCCGCGCGACGTAGGCGGACGCGGGAAGTGTGGAGAAGTGTCCGATGAGCTGACCGGTGATCGGAAAGAGATCTCCGCCCCCGATGTAGCAGATCCGGAAGAGCTCATTGCGCAAGCGCCGCGCACGTTTTAGCGGCCCGCTTTCCGGATTGGGAGGAATGGCTCCAAGCGCGTAAGCGAGGTCCTGATATTTATTCCCCATCCGGCCTCTTGCTCCGAGCGAGTCCTCGAAAGCACGGAGCGACGCACAGGTGTCTTCGTGAATGTCGTTGAATTTCTCGAGCGCCTCGTACTTTAACGGGCTCAGCATCTGCGAGTATTGATAGGTGCGCCAGTACGGCAGATAGCGATTGTATTCCGTCCAGCCGTTTACGATCTTTCGCGCCCGTCCCTGACCGGGGCCGGAGTCAATGATGTTCGATTGAAGTCCGGAGTGGAAGCAGCGGCAGTCACGTTTATATCCGAGCTGAGTCGATTGACCGCCGGAGTTAATCGCCGAGAGTGCGTTCACGTATGTCCGGTAGACGTGCGCTTCTGCCACGAATGTTTGATCGCCCGGGAGAATTCCCGCCCAATGGCTTTCGCCGATGTGCGGATCCATTCGCAGCGCCTTCGGTATGCCCGCATCGCTCGGGGTTGAGCGGTGCTCGACAATTGCGCCGGGGAGAATCTTATTTCCGGCGGGCACGAACTGGGTAAGCTTCGCAGCGAAATTTTGCAGGAACTGGGTCAGCGGAAAATGCTGGTACTTCTGATTTCCGCATTCGAAGAGCGGGTTGAAGATAGCGCGCTCGTAATTGTGAATTTCGACTTCGTTCTCCGGCCACCAAAAATCAAGGCGGTAACCGGCGTTGTCCCGGTCGCGGGGAACGTTGCACCCTTCGCCGAACATGAAGCCCCAGAGCTGAGGAACAAACAGCGCTAACGCTCCGAACCCGCCGTCCAGCGTGCCGGCGGCGAGCAGCTCCTTATCCGTTGCACAACAATTGAAGGGATTGAGCAGCGGGTCGTAGCACATCTCAAACCCCATCCCGATCGGCCAGCAGAACATCGCACCGCCGGTGTCCGGAATCTTGTCCGGCTGAAAGCAGCCCAAAAAGGTGTCGGTGACCTCGTTCCCGTCTTTCTCGCCGAAGAGCGCGATCTCCGAGTCGAACTTCCAAACATCGAGGGTCTCAGTCGCCGCCTTGGCGTTGTAGCCGGGATCGTCACAGCTCAAACGGTGAGGCTCTTTGTTCTTCGCCGCGACGATATATTGAGGCATCCGCGCCCGGATCTCCATTTCTTTCATTCCGTAGCCGGCCATCGAGCGCTCGACTTCGCGTTTCACATCCTGATCGGAGCGTTGCGGCAGCGGAAAACGGGGGGGCGCTTGCCCGAGGACGGGCGCCGGAGCGGAGAGAGGCCCCAATAGAAAGAGGGCCGACAGGGATAAGAAGAGAGACGCGACTCCGTTGCGCACGCGATGAAGTATTTGGTTAGACCTACCCAGTGATGTTATGGCCGATTTTCTCCGTTTAGTGCGGCACTTACCGCAGCTTAAGACCTCTCCCCAAAGACGTTAATGGCATAACAGTGATGCTGAAATGATGCTTCTTGTTTCGAGCTTTTACCGGCTCTTCGCGATCTCCGGCGAACTACAGCAGTTAAGCACTAAGTCCCTACAGGAATTAGCGAAAGAGCACGCCGTTCGGGGCCTCATTATTGTCAGTCCGGAGGGGATCAACGGGACGGTCGCAGGCGGCGAAGCCGAGATTCCGGCGTTCATGCGCGGGGTGGAGGAATATTTTCAGATTCCGCCGCTCGACCAGAAGCTGAGCCGGAGCAGCTCGCCACCTTTCCGGCGCTTTGTGGTCAAGGTCCGGCCGGAAATCGTCACGTCGGCGTTCCAGACAAAGGATGAGATCCTCCGCTCAGGGTCGAATCGGCTCTCGCCCCAGGAATGGCAGTCGCTCCTCACCTCCGGGGAGGAGGTGACGGTCCTTGATGTCCGAAACAGCTACGAAGTCGCGATAGGCCGTTTTCGGGGGGCCATTGATCCCCGGCTTGAGCAGTTCACCCAGTTTGGAGAGTTTCTCCGAAGCGCGGCGCTCCCGAGGGAGCGGAAGACATTGATCTACTGCACCGGCGGAATCCGCTGTGAGAAAGCATACTTTGAGCTGCAAGAGGCCGGGTTTGAAGAGGTCTATCAACTCGAGGGAGGGATCCTTAGATACCTCGAGCATTTTCCGAACGCCGAGTTCGAAGGAGAGTGTTTTGTCTTCGATGACCGGGTGGCGCTGAACCAGGAGCTCGAGCCGACCGGCCGTTACGAATTCTGCCCGAAATGCGGCAGCCCGGCCGAACGCTCCGATGAGGGGAGCCCAAATTGTGTTTTTTGCGAGCAATCGGCGGGAGACCTTTCCTAGAGCCCGGAGTTTTGTGAGGCTCCCCGGATGTTCAGCCCCACTCTTGGAAGCTTCTCCTTAGGAGCGCTCCTTTTCCTCGCTCCACTCTTTATTCTTTCGAGCACCGCAACCGCGGCAGAACCGCTCAGCGTCGTGCGGATGACTCCACAGGGAGAGGACGTCCTCCCGCCGAATCAGATCACCTTCGAGTTCAGCCGCCCGGTCGTGCCGCTCGGAAAGATGGAAAGATCCTCTGCCGAGGTTCCGGTTGAGATCACTCCCGCGCTGGAATGCGAATGGCGTTGGATCGATCCGAAGACACTCTCTTGCCTGCTGAGCGCAGATCGAAAGCCAAAGAGTGCCACCCGCTACCGAGTGGTTATGCATCCGGGAATTCGTGCGGAAGACGGTGCGACGATTCCGGCGGACCTGCAGTACTCATTTCTCACCAGCCGCGCACGCGTATCGAACTATTGGTTCCGCGAATGGCGCTCACCCGGAACGCCGACGATTAATGTGAACTTCACAGAGAAAGTCGATCCGCAAACCGCCGCTGAGCACCTCTTCTTCCGCTCCTCTGGAAAACGCTACCCGGCACTTCTCACTACGCCCGAAGGCTATTCGCCGGGCGAGTCGTTCGTTGTTTCACCAAAAGAAGAGCTGCCGATCGGAGTCACTGCGGAACTCCGTGTGGAGCCGGGTATTCGAGTTCATGCCGGCGGTGAGCCGTCGAATGATGAACGGGTGATAGTTGAGTTTAAAACCTTCCCCGAATTCAAGCTGCTTGAGGTCCGATGCCAATCGAATGAGAAGGTCACGCTTTCGTTTGAGCCGGGAGATTCGCTTGCGAGCGAGAGATGCGATCCGCTCTCCTCCGTTTTTATGGTGTTTAGCTCACCGGTAATGCTCGACGCGATAAAGCCGTCCATTTCGCTTACCCCTAATCCATTTGCGACAGACACACTTACGAAAGATTCAGACCCTTGGTCCTCCGTCTACAGCTACTCGCGCCGCTATGGACCGATCCCGCAAAATGGCGAGTATCCGTTTTACCTCCCCGGCGGACTTCGCTCATATCAAGCATACGAGCTGAAGCTTGACGGCGCGAACATCGCCGACGAGTTCGGCCGCGCACTCGGCGAAACAGCGCCGGTGAAATTTGCCACCGACCATCGGCTTCCCCGGATGGTTGTCCCCACGACAATTGCGGCACTCGAAACCGCCGTGAAGACGCACCTTCCGGTCGCGGTTCAGAATCTGAACACACTCGATCTGAACTACGACACCCTCACTGCTTCCGGCTCGACTCTGAATCAATCGAAGTCTGTCGCTGTCGATTACGTTCAAGATCTCTCGTACTACTTTCCGCTTCGGCTGCGGGAGATCATTCCTTCCGGTCTTCTCTTCGGAACGATTCACTCGCCGCAGCTTACGCGAACCCTCCCGCAAAAACTGATTGCGCAAGTCACGCCGTTTGCGATCCACGTGAAGTTCGGCCACCGGAACACTCTCGTCTGGGTGACGAGCTTTGAAACCGGCGAGCCGGTCTCCGGAGTCGAGATTTCAGTTCGGGACGTCGCAAATGACGGTCGCCTCACAACACTTTCGCCCCCGAGAGCCCGTGCGACCACCGATGCGAACGGCCTTGCGGAGCTTCCTGGCACGGACGAAATCGATCCGACCCTCGATGCTGCGAGTTATCTGATGAGCGACGGTGAGGATGAGTCCGAGAAGGCGCTCCTCTTTGTCGCGCAGAAGGACGATCAACTTGGATTCGTCGCGGCAACCTCGAACTTCGAGATCGATCCGTACAGCACCGGGGGCAGCTATCTCGGCTACAGCAATCAGACCCGTTACAATCACTTCCGCGTCTGGGGCGCGACCGCCCAGGGGATCTACCGGCTTGGAGACACGGTTCAGTTCAAAATTTTTGTTCGCGACGAAGGGAACAAATCCCTCGGCGCCGTACCACGCGGACTCTACGGACTGAAGATCACCGATCCCCTCGGCGCGGTCGTCGCTGAATTCTCCGGAATTCAGCTGTCCGAATTCGGAACATATTCTCAAGAGTTCAATGTGCCGGAGACCGGTGCCGTCGGGCAGTATCAGTTTCAGCTGACCTCGGATTTCTATCCGGCGGGCTGGAATCCGATGGAGGTTCTTATTAGTGACTTCACCCCGGCACCGTTCAAAGTCGAAAGCGAGATCACTCAACCCAGGCCGGTCACCGCGGGAGATACTGTCGAAGTGAAGACCCGCTCCTCGCTCTATGCCGGTGGACCATACTCGAAGGCCGGAGCTCGCATTACGGCGCGCATCTCACCGACGGATTTTCCGGAACTTCCTCCAGCACTCCTCGGATTCTCTTTCGATCTCACAGAGTATGGGGAGACGGAGCCGAATTTCCAGAAGGAAGACGCGGTAAACGAGAACGGCGAGCTGACGACGACGTTCCAAGTTCAACCCGCCTCAGCGCTCTACGGAAAGCTGCGAATCGAAAGCGCCGTCCGTGATGATAAGGGCCGCTATATTACCGCAGAGCAAACGATGCCCTTTGCGGGACGTGAGCGGTTTGCCGGCCTTCGTGCGAAGGAATGGCTCCTGACGAAAGGAAAGCCGTACACGATTGATGGTGTCATCCTCGATCGCGATCTGCATCTTGTTCCCAACGAGTCCCTGGAGATCAAAATCTCCCGTGAAGAGACGAAGGCGAGCCGAGTCAAAGGTGCGGGTAACGCGTATCTAACGGAATACTCCACAGATGAGGTCCACGTGCGGACTTGCACCCTGACCACAGGTACTGCACCGGTCAGCTGCACATTCGTTCCAGCGAAGGCAGGAGAATATCATTTTGCTGCAACGGTCACGGACGCGAAGAACCAAGAGCATACGACGAAGATCTATCGCTACGGCGTCGGCTCGGGAGATCTGGTCTGGAAAAGCGAAGAAGGAAACTCGCTCGATATCGTACCGGAAAAGAGTAATTACAAAGTAGGCGAGACCGCGCGCTTCTTTGTGAAGAATCCGTTCCCCGGAGCAAACGCGTTGATCACTCTCGAAAGAATCGGGGTCATCAGCCGGCGAATTGAGAAGCTCAAGAACGGAGCCTCGATCGTTACCGTTCCGATTACGGAAGATCTCATCCCGGGCTTCTACCTTTCCATCGTCGTGCATTCTCCCCGTGTCGACAAACCATTGGAAGACAATGCAGTTGATCTTGGAAAGCCGCTCGCGCGGATGGGATACGCACGAATTGAAGTTCGCGACGGGCTGAAAGAGCTCAAGCTCACAACTCGCACTGACAAAGAGGAGTACCGGCCCAAGCAAAAGGTTAAGGTCGATCTATCTGTCGAGGCTGCAAAAGGCGGGCGAGCACTCGAGCCCACCGAGGTGGCAGTTGCCGTTGTCGATGAATCTGTTTTTGACCTGATACAGAAAGGACTGGGCGCATACGATCCTTCCAAGGGGCTGTATGAGTTCGGCTCGCTCGATCTTCGGAACTACAGCGATCTTCTGACAATTGTCGGACGCAGGAAGTTCGAGAAGAAGGGCGCAAACAGCGGAGGAGACGGGGGTTCGGAGATCGATCTCCGGGAGGTGAAGAAGTTCGTCACCTACTGGGATCCGGCGGTCAAAGTCGGAAAGGACGGCAAGGCATCTTTCAACTTCACTGTTCCGGACAATCTGACCTCGTGGAAGATTCTCTCCATGGCGGCGACGAAGACCGATCGATTCGGCCTCGGAGTTTCGCATTTTAAAGTGAATCAGCCGCTCGAGGCCCGGGCTGAAATTCCGAATATCGTTAGAGAGGGCGATAGCTTCGCTGCGAAGTTTACATTTCTGAACCGCACGAACGAGAAACGGAAAGTCTCCGTGAAGATGACCGCAAGCGGTCCTCTTGCTGCACCGGCGCAGCTGACTTCCGAAATCGAGCTGGTGCCGTTCGAGCGCACGGAACTACAGCTTCCTATCGTGACCAAGGGCTATGGAGACCTTCAAATTGCGGTCACGGCCACGGGTGGCGAGGACTTTGTCGATGGTTTGAAATCGACCATCCCCGTGAAGCCGAACATCACACTCGAAACCGCAGCGGCCTACGGTTCGACCGTTGCCGAGAAGGTTGAGCAGCCGATTTTGTTTCCTGCGGAGATGAGAACGGATGCCGGTTCCGTGAGTGCGGTTCTTTCTCCCACTGTGATTAATTCGGTGGATGGCGCATTCAAATACATGCGCGACTATCCGTATTTCTGTTGGGAACAGAAGCTGACGAAAGCGATCCTCGCCGCCGAGTATCTTGAACTCAAGGATTACATCGCGAAGGATTTCAGCTGGCCGGGAAGCGACAACCTTCCGTCTGAGACGTTGAAGCTTGCTGCGATGCACCAAGCCCCGAATGGCGGGATGACGTACTACGGCGGAGCCGATGACTATGTCGATCCGTACTTGAGCGCCTACACCGCGATAGGCTTCAACTGGCTTCGAGACATGGGGGTAACTCCCCCGGCCGAAGTCGAGAAGAAGCTTCATAGCTACCTCCTTGAGCTGCTTCGGAAGGACGTTCTTCCGAGCTTCTACTCGACCGGCATGTCTTCGTCCGTTCGGGCGGTGGCACTGAGCGCGCTTGCGAAACGGGGAGCAGTGGATCTCACCGATCTCGATCGCTTCCGGCCAGCTTTGCCGCAGATGAAGCTCTTTGCGAAGGCGCATTACCTTCAAGCGGCCACGGCGCTAAGCGCTGATCCGAAGCTGAAGACAGAGGTGCTCAACATGCTGCTCGCTTCCGGAAATGAAACCGGCGGGAAGTATGTGTTCTCCGAAGTGTTGAGCGATGAGGATAGCCGGATGCTCGCCTCGCCCCTGCGCGAGAACTGTGCGGTGCTCAGCGCAATGGTAGCTCTCGGGGGTGAAGCCGGAGTTCCATCCGACATTCCGCTGAAACTCGTTCAGACCGTTTCTCAAACGCGCAAAGGTCGCGATCATTGGGAGAACACCCAGGAGAACGTCTTCTGCATGCAGGCGCTCGTCGATTACGCGAAGCGCTTCGAGCAGGAGAAGCCGGACATGAAAGTTGTAGCAGCGCTCGACGGGGCCGAGTTCGGGAAGGGTGCCTTCACGGATTTCCGCGATCCGCCGATTGAGCTGAGCAGGGCGATGACTCCGGATCTTCCGGGCGCCCGCAAAGTGCTCTCGCTGAACCGTTCGGGGAAGGGACGGCTCTATTACTCGAACCGTCTGACCTATGCGTTGAAGTCCGCGGCACGCGAAGGACGGAACGCCGGAATCGAGCTTGTCAGAGAGTACTCTGTCGAGCGGGGAGGGAAGTGGGAGAGCCTCAAATCTCCTATGCGGCTCAAGCCGGGAGAGCTCGTACGGGTTGATCTCTTCGCTGTGATGCCCGCTGCCCGTAACTTTGTCGTTGTCGATGATGCTGTGCCGGGAGGGCTTGAGCCGGTGAACCGGAATCTGAAGACCGCTTCACAGGTCGATGCCGATAAGGCGACGTTTCAAACTTCGGAAACCTCGTTCTACTACCGCTTCGACGACTGGATGGATTACGGGATCAGCCGTTGGAGCTTCTATCACCAAGAGCTGCGTCACGATTCAGCGCGGTTCTACTCCGAGTATCTGCCTGCCGGGCGGTACCACCTAAGCTACGTAGCGCAGGTGATCGGAGAAGGGGAGTTTGATGTTCCGCCGGCGAAGGCGCTCGAAATGTATAATCCGGATACCTACGGATTATCATCCGCGAGCACCTTGCAGGTCGCAAGATAGGGAGTCTGTGAGGCAGAGCATCCAAAGGCTTCTCGGTGTTGGCTGCTCTCTGCTCCTGTTCGCGGGTCTCGCAAACGCCGCCGATATTCCGCTTCAGTCGATCCCGCTCTTCCTCCAGCGCGCGGTGATCACTGCTGAGGACAAGCGATTCTTCGAACACGCCGGATCGGATCGAACGGCGCTTGTGCATGCGGTTGTGCAGAACATCTGGGCCGGGCGAATGGTCCGAGGTGGAAGCACCATTACGGAGCAGCTTGTCCGCTTGGAGCACCGCTTTCCTCGGACGATCTCCGGCCGCCTTCAATCTGCGCGAGCCGCGATTGAATTAGAGGAGCGTCAGTCGAAGGATCAAATTCTTGAGCAGTATCTAAACCGGATTTCATTCCCTTCGAACGCGACCGGGGTTGCTGAAGCCGCGCGGCTTTTGTTCGGACGCGATCTCTCCACACTCTCGTCCAAGGAGATGCTCGCCCTCGCTGTACTAATTCGAGCACCGAGCGGGCTCGATCCCCGAAGGAACGATCGGGGACTTGAGCGCCGGATCCAGTGGCTCGCGCAAAGAATGGCCGAAGCAGGGCTGCTTGATGCGAGCGAGCGCGCAAAGATCGCAAAACAACCGCTGCAGATCCTTCTTCGGGAAGAGGGCGTGCGGGACGTGGCAACGTTCAGAAGCAAACCTTCGACAGTGGATGTCGCGTTCGAGCAGCGCTGCACTCAGCTCCTTCGCACTCGAATCCATCGGCTGCGTGGCCGGAATGTCCAAGATGGAGCGTTACTCGCCCTGGATAACAAAACTGGAGAGGTCATCGCCGAGGTCTCGATCTCAAAAGCCTTTCCTGGAATTGATGCAGCGCGAGTTCCGAGGCAGCCCGGTTCAGCTCTTAAGCCATTCCTCTATTCTCTAGCGCTTGAAAGGGGCTGGACCGCTCAGACGGTGCTTCAGGATTCACCGCTCCTGGTCCCGGTTGGTTCGGGGGTTCACCGCTTCCGGAATTATAGCGGGCAGTTTTTCGGGCCTGTGACTTTGACGGAGGCGCTGGGCAGCTCACTGAACGTTCCGGCGATTCGTACGATTCAATTTGTCGGCCCGGGAGCATTTCTTGAGCGGCTTCGAGCACTCGGCTTCTCCAATCTGAACGAAGACGCGAGCCATTATGGCGAGGGGCTCGCCCTAGGCAATGGCGAGGTTACGCTGCATGAGCTGGTTCGGGCGTATCTTGCTCTCGCGAACAACGGAGTCTTCCGTGATCCCGCTGCTCCCGGCACCTCGACTCGGATCATGCCGTCCGATGCCGCCGAAAAGATCACTGCGATCCTGGTAGACCCGGATGCGCGGCGGCATGAGTTCGGAACCGGCGGCCTTCTGGCATTTCCGATAGAGACGGCGGTGAAGACCGGGACCTCGAACGATCACCACGATGCTTGGGCCGTCGGATACTCGGCTCGGTACACGGTTGGTGTGTGGATGGGGAACCTCGACCGCACTCCGATGCGGGAGGTTTCCGGTTCGCGCGGGCCGGCTTGGGTGCTGCGCGCTACGTTTGCTGCTCTCGAACGGCGGGGTGAGCCGCGGGAGCTGGTAACGGCGAGGGTGGAAACTCCGACGGCGATTCCGGCTCACGTCTCTAAACCCCTGCGAATAACATCCCCAACTCCCGAGCTAACGATTCGACGGGACCCGCGAATTCCCGACGAGCTGGAGGCCATCGCATTTCAGATCGACGGCGCAGATACTCCGGTCGAGTGGAGTGTTGACGGAAAGCTGGCGGGCACCTCCTCCCTACCTGCGGGGAAATTTCTCTGGAAGATCGCACCGGGATCGCATGTGATAACCGCCAGTCTTGCCGCGGTTGCTCCGGGCAGCCTTCCGCCTGTATCAATCCATGTCAGATGATACGAGCATTTCTTCTCTCTCTTTTCCTCACTTCATATGCGGTCGCCCAGATAAAGATCGGCGCGATAGCAAGTCTTCAAGGTCCTGCCACCGAGCACGGAACCAACTGGCTTGAGGGTGCACAGCTTGCCGCCGAAGATCTGACGGCGAAGGGCGTTCCGGTAAAGCTGATCATTGAGGATGACTCAACGAATCCGGGAAAGGCCGCGACCGCGTTCAACAAGCTCTCGAAGGCGGACCGTGTTCAAGGAGTGCTCGGCGGCACCTGGGATTTTCTTGGCGAGGTGATCTACCCGCTCGCCCTCCGCGATCGGATCCCGCTTGTCACTCCGAGCAATCCGAAAGAGGTATTGAGCGACGCAGCGAAGAAGAACCCCTATGTTTTCACAAACGGCCTGAGCCTCGCCGCCGAAGAAAAGGTCATCGAAGCGTATCTGGAAAAGCTCAAGCTGCCGACCATCGGATTCGTCCGTGTGCAGAACGCCTGGGCACAGGCGCACTCCGACATGGTGAAAAGAATCGCGACGAAGCTCGGAATGAAGGTTACCGCCGAGACCGAGGTCTCCATGGACGAGGCGCAGACCGTTTATAAAGCCGCGGCACAAAAGCTTTCACGTACAAAGCCGGAGGTTGTCTATCTGCTCGCAGACTACTCCGCTTTGGACCTCTTCCTCGCGGAAGTTCAGAATTTTAACTGGCAACCTGTTGTAATCGAGTCGCAACACGTGGCCGGAGCGTTTGAGTTTTCAGGGAAGAATCAGCTGCGCTACGCAAGCGTCATTGGCGTGTATCCAAAGTACGACGACAACGGATTCGTTGCGAAGTTCACTGAACGCTTCAAACACGCTCCGGGAGTTTTCGCGGCCGAGGGTTACGATGCTCTTCAATTCCTCGCGACCGCGATCGCGGCAAAGGTCCCATTCGGCGATCCTTCCGCCGCGTTTGTCGTCGACGGATTAAAAGGAAGAATGAGACTGCCGACATCGGATCGGAGCCTCCTCGAAGACCGGGCAGTGCTCGTCCGCTTCCGCAACGGTAATCGTGAAGAGATGCCCGATGGCCAGTAAGAATTACTGGCTCATAAAAACTGAGCCAGACGTTTACACCATCGCGCAGTTCAAAAAAGACAAAGTTACTCAATGGACCGAAGTCCGGAATTACCAGGCGAGAAACAATCTGCGTGAGATGAAAGTCGGAGACGAGGTTCTCGTCTATTCGTCGAACGACAATCCGAACGCGATAATCGGCGTGGTCACTGTGGCAAAGGTCGCCTATGCCGACCCGACGCAGTTCGATTCGAAGAGTGATTACTTCGATCCGAAGGCGACAAAAGCCGAGCCTCGCTGGTTCGGACCGGATCTCAAGTTCAAGAGTGAGTTCAAGCCGCCGGTCACGATCGAGAAGCTAAAGGCGCATCCGGAGCTGAAGTCGATGATGCTGTTCAAGAACAGCCGGCTGAGCGTCCAGCCGGTAACCGCAGAGGAGTTCGCCGTGGTCAGTTCGTTGACCTAGGAAAGCTCTGATTAAGTATCAGAGGTTCCCTAGACCGGCTTTGCAGGGCGGATCGAATCGCTTGCTCAATTGACGGTCGATCCAGCGGCTTCTCCAGGGCGGCGAAGATTCGCTGATCCAAGTTCGTGGCGGACGCCATGCCGGAGGCGACAATCACCGGCGGCGATCCGAACAGATGGATAAGGTCGATCAGCTCCGTGCATTCACCGTCGGGCAATTTCATATCGGTGATGACGCATCCTATGGGCGTTCCGGCATTCATGATCTCCATTGCGGCGAAGATTGATTCGGCGCAGATCATTTCGTGCCCCAAGTGGCGGAGAGTTCGCTCGTAAAAGCGAATTGTTGCTTCGTCGTCTTCGACCACCAAAATTCGATCGGAAGGGGGCGGGTAGCCTGGTCCTGACGTCGGGCATTCTGCGATCAATGCCGAAGGAAGATAAAGGGAGAAGAGAGAGCCGTTTGGCAGTCTGGGCTCGTATCGGAGATCTGCTCCGTTCTTTGCGGCTAATGCATAGCAGATCGCAAGCCCGAGTCCGGAGCCTGAGGGCTTATACGTGTTGGCTGTGAAGGGCTGGAATAGCTCTCTACGAAGCTCCTCCGGAATGCCAGATCCTGTGTCGGATACACATACGACCAGCCCTCCTTCTGATCGGCTCGTCGTGAGTGAGACAGATCCCGCGTTTGTGAATTTAAGAGCGTTCCGCAGCAGATTGAGAAGAATCCTGCGGAAGTGCTGACGGTCAAACCGAATCACTATCGAAGCATCCGTACGGATTGTAAGACGAACTCCGCTCGACTGCGCTCGAAGGCTCAGGGCGTCCTCGAGATCCGCCAGTCCCTCCGATAAGGGAAAGATCTCCGTCCTGGCGGTCAAGGCGTCGCGATCGTTGCGCTCAAGATCGATGAGGTCGGCGATCAGATGCATCTGCTCAAGGAGTAGTCCTTCAACTCTCTGCAGCCCGGGACGGTCAACCTGATTCTGATTCATCTCTCGGATTGCATGCAGGGCGGCGATCCCCGGTGCTCGAATGTCGTGCGAGAGTCCAAGGAGGTAATCCCGCTCATCACGACTACGCTCTATCGCGTCCGAGACACGCTTAAGCTGCGCGAGGCTCGTAAGCGCCCGTTTGGCCAGCATCAGAAGCGCGGCACTTTTCTGTGCAAAGGTGCTGGAAGCGATTTTTGAGAAACCCAGCCAAAGTTCATAGGGCGAGGAACTCTGACGAAGGTGTGATTGTAGTTCGATTCCGAAAAGCTCTAATTCGTGAGCGTCGAAAAGCACGAGGTCAACAGCATCCTGTTCGCTGGATGAACGCAGCATGAAAGTTAGCGCTGATGACTGCCAGCGCGCACCGGGCGGACCGAAGAAAGAGATAACTTTCAGATCGCTGCCGGATCGAAACACGATCATTACCGCGACGATGCTCGAAGGAGCGACGACTCGAAGACTTTCGAGAAGTTCGGAACAGATGGCCTCGGCGGATTGGGCCTCCCGGTGTGTTGCAGGGATCTCTTCGTATGCCGCTGTTATCCGGCGTAACCGATGACGGTCAGCGATGATGCTTTGAACGATATTCCAACAGGTACGGCCGGCAGCGGTGCGGAGACGGATCGGCTGAACTGCTCCTGAGTATGACGACCGGCAAAGAAAGTTTTGTATGCCGCGCAGATCCCGCTCGTTCGCAGCCGCAGAAAGGCGCTGCGTTATGAAGACTGCTGCGAAGAGCACCCCTGTGAGAAGAAAAAACATGGTTAGTCCGCTCGGGTTCTCAACCGCCTTGTCTGCCGCTCGACGAACGAGATTTGAGGAAGAGCCGCAATGCTGCCAAAGAAGCTCTTGATCGTTCCATGGATCTCGACTCGCAATTGTCTCGGCGAAAGACGCCCATGCACGGCAGACTCAGTATCGGAAATGGTTTCGAGGTCACTGTGAAGGGTGAATGTCTTCAAGCCTGGCTCATGTTTGAGAAGAGGCAGCAGCTCAGCATTCGCAGCTCGCACGATCGAATCTTCACCGGCTGCTGCATCATCTGCGTGATGGCGACGATGCTCTATCGTTACTCTATGAAGCACCGTTCGAACATGCCCTGAGACTCGAGCACGTGTGAATGCGGCGTAGCCATACTCTGAGGCAAGCGAGCCCACTCCAAGCAGAATCAGTAGAAAGAATGCAGTCTCAAGCGCAATCTCAGCACGCTCACTTCGAAGAGGATGACTCATAATTTAAGTGCACTGCGATGAATCATCTCCCGTAAGTTTGGCAGCACTTCTTGTCGCAGGGTCTCCGGCGACGTCACTGAGATAAAGGTGCTGCGACGAAAAGGAGTATTCGGGAGTCCTTCAATGAATTCTCGCCACTGCTCGGAGTGCACTGTTGAACCCGGCGCATTGGTCCGAATATGCACGACAACCAAAGCCACACCGGAAGTCTGCAGTAGAGCGAGCGTCGGCGAAGCTTGATCGATCGACGGAAGGTGAGTCGAAAAGAGAAAGATCACCTTCAGTGGGTTCAGTGCGAGCTTGCCACGAATGTTCTTTTCGAATGTCAGCGTTTCAAGATCAGGCACCGGGGAAAGTTCCTTAAGCGCTTCATCCAACGCCTGAAATATATTCGGAGTAGCGGAGAAGCTCGCTTCGGGATGTCTTGCAGAGCGATAGTAGATAATCTCCGCAATCGAGCTGCTGAGCAGGCAACTTGGGCGGGTAATCTGAGATGCATCGTGCAGCTCGATGCCGCAAACTGAAGTGTCCACGGGACTCGGGCATTCGAGCGCTCGCCCCCATATTCTGGAAACATTCGATAAAGCGTACACCGAGCTTGTCGCAAGTATCGGGTCTGAAAGCACTACGCAGGCTTCGTCACCAAGTCCGTAATCCTGGTCGGCGTAAGGCTGCCATTTTCCAAGAACCGGATTGTTCGGCCCGGTGAATCCTCCAGGCGATCTTTGTATATGGCGAAGTACGTCGATGCCTCCATTGTGCGGGGCACCGGGGGTGAAAATCACGGCGAGCCGGTTAGTCTCAACTTCGGCAAGCGCATCGGTCAGGTCGATCGCCGTTTGCTTGATGTTTGAGAAAAGCGGATTGAAGCATGATTGCGTAATCCACCTCTTACCTATGGCGGTTTCCCATTCACCAGAGAGGCCAGGCCTTCTCTGTGGAGGTTCGACGCACAGATCGAACGCAGAGCTTTGCGGCCAGTTTGCTTCATCACCCCAGGGCTCTTCCTCTTCGCCAGATGGCAATCGCCATGGCCGCATCTCTACGCCATCCGTAAGAATGATTGCCGCGTCGACCGGCACTAGCTGGGCCGCCGAGTGAGCGTGGAAGGTGGCGGTTGGGAGCTTCGATCCAACGCCAGTGAGCAGTTCGAAAGGGCCCGCCCGCCGCTCGAGCTGAACATCGATTATAATTTCCGGTCGGCCCGCTGAAACAGAGACAGCGGTGCTTTTGAAATGTGACGATAATTTCGTGAGCTCATTCTCAGCATGGATCTTGGCGCCGGCCCGGTCAGGCAGAAGATCGGCGCTCTCAAGAGCAATCCGGTCGATCTCACTTTGTAACGAATTTGTCAGAGAGCTCCGGACGGAGAGCTCATAGGCGAGACTCGCAACTCCAGCGAGAATTGGGAGGAAAAACAGGAGATACAGTACGGTCGCCCCAGCCTGCCGTTTCATACCCCCTCAAGTCTTTCGGATTTGCTCGTCGTGAGCGTTATCGTTGACCGGCCGATCAAGGTGCTTAGCGGCCAGAACACCGGAAGCTCAAAGCGCCCGGTGACCTCCGCAGTGCTGCCCATAACTGTTGCCTCGATTGTCCCGCAATTTGCCGCGGACCCATCTGATTTCGGGCAGTCCTTACGCAGCTCCGGCAGAAACCGATTAAGAACCTCGAGGCCAAGTTCGATGGCGCGAGCGGTGCCAATACTTGCCAGTGCATCCTCATGGGGTTCCATTTTGGGAGCCTTCGCCTTTGTGCAGAGCATCCCCGGCAGTGAACAGATCGCAGGCGGAGAATTTTCTGGAAAAGAGCCGAGGTCGCGCATGCGAGAACAGAGTTCTGGTTCCAGTGCATGAGCTCGAACGGCCGAACAGCTTGGGGTTGATCGAGTTGAACCTGGCACGCATTCGCGAGATCGAAACAGTGAGCGAGTTCGCTGAAGATCGCGAGCTTCGGAATCAAATCGGACTCCCGGATCCGTTGCGCCTTGAAAGCCGTTCGCTTCGGCGTAGTGTCGAAGCAGCAGCTCGATTGGGAGCTTGGCATCGGCTGGATCGCAAGTTGGCGACACGCCGGTCACTTTGGGAGGTAGGCCGTTGAGCTCAAGCTCTGACGATCCGTCGAATGGAAATCCCGAGATCTGGACCGTCTGTGCCTCTGCGACCGCTTCGGCGTCAGAGGCTGCTTTAGAAAGGCATTCAGTGAGCTCTGATAACTCCGCGGGAATGAGATAATCGTTCAGAGAGTGCGGGCGTTTTGAAAAGAGCCAAGTGGGTGAGCTTTCGATCTCAACCTCCTCGACGCTTCCACAGAGAATCGGGCTCTGATTTGTGGGCTCGAGGCACGAGAGCCGATCCGGCAGCCGGCGACCGCTTCTGATTTTTGCGTTCAAAGTTGGATTTGAAAGCTCAACCGGCAGCTCTACCCCGGCAGTTCTGAGTTGAGTAAGATCGTTCTGCGTTTTGTTTTGAATCGTTGCCCAAAGCGGACATGCCCCTCCATCGCCGTCACAGGCAGCTTCCGCGTGTTCTTCTTCGGTGCAGGGCAAGCTTTTGGTTCGCCGAGTCAGCGTGAAGGCACACTGGCCGGCTTCGAGCGAGGGGATCTCAACCGGCACCGGCTCGAACCCGATGATTCTCCATCCACAGCTGTCGGCGGGCACATCCGGCAGCGATTGATTACAGAGAAGCGCGAGCCGCTCTGCCGGGGGACTTAGCTCCGCGATCCCCGTTTCTGGTACGACGGCCGATTCCGGCCATAAAGTTGATTGCGCAGGAACACAGCCCAGTGCTCGCTCGTCGACCGATATCCTTCGAATCTGCACATTCTGTGCATGCGGTGTCAGACCACAGTACTCAGCGGAAGGTGTTGTCGACGACAGAGCCGCTCCGCGTTCAACCTCAATTTCGGGACAGAGCCCGGACACGTGCTCCACGCCCGGCTCGGTGGCATAGGTATCTGCGAAGCCAAATAGGGTGATCTCGCCCTCCACGCTATCGCCCGAATCGCCGGCAACCGTCAGATTGATCTGTGGGACAAACGAGCCGCCGATCGGTACGAAGATACCGCTGTGCTCAGGCGCAGATGCGTCTGAAGAACCTCGAGCTCCACGGGGTCCACGTAGCCACAAATTGAAATACCTCTCCTCGGGTCCAACTGGCTCACTTCCGCGGCCACCGAGAAAAATTGTGCGGCCGTCGGAAATTTTGAGAATAAATCCATCTTCGCCCTTTTCCCCTTGTACACTGACCTTCGGTGTACCCTTGGCGTTCGCAAGACGAATTTGCAGGTACAGCGCGAGAAAGCGACGCTGCTTGAAATCATCCGGTTCGGAGTGTGCGGTCATTCCGGCCTCCCCGGCAGCGCTGCATATTTGGCCGTCAACGCAACCGGACACAGGCTGTTCACCTCGGGTAAGCAGCGAAAGGGGAATCGAAGTCGGAGAGGTAAAATGCGCAGTTTGTGTTGAGCCGCTCGCTGAGATTCTGAATGTGCGAGAGAAGATCCGCGTAAAGGACGCGCGAAGCATTCGTTCCCGTTCCGTGAGCTGAGCCTCGCTCTGGAAAGAGGCAAAAGGTAGATTCTCGTGAACGCGTTCGATCTCAAGATAAACAGTCGGAAAATGCGGTGTCTTCGGGCGAGCCTTTGTCCATGGCTCATCAGCTTCAAAGCCGTAACGGACGGCGACACTCTTCTGTCGCTCGACGTTCTGCCAGCGCGCTAGGGGTAGGAGCGCGGACTCGACTTCTAAGGTCGAAGTACTCCGCTGTGGGATTCGCAAGTAGCGGGCTGTAAATCCATAAACAGTCCGGTACGCCGCGGCCGAATAGTCGAACTCCTTTGCGTAGAATTCGGTTTGTTTGCCGCTTTCTTGAATGAAGTAATTCCACGCGGCCTTGGAATCATTCAGAGAGGCAAAGGTCAGGCACTGGGGATCAGTCGGAGTCAGACAACGAAGAGTTGCACGTGTCGATTGTTCGAGGGCGTTTTCGGCGGCGAGATACTGCGCCACATTCGCAAATCCGAGCGTGACGAACGTACCGAGAGTCAACGCGAATAGGAAACCAATGCTTGAGCTGCCACGCCCGACGACCTTATGGAACATCACCGATCCTCGTTACTTCACCCTCAATTGATTGCTGCTCCAGCCTCTCTTTGAGCTCACTCAAAGGGATAAGCGGGACGGCGACCGTGATCAGCAGCAGTCCGATCACCGAACCGAACACTGGAAAGACCACGAGATTTTCAAGGCGGCGGACACGAGTCTCAACGGCGAGCCGCCACTCGAGATGGGCGTGGTTAGCGAGACTCTGGAGTGACGGCGTGAGCGCACCGCCCTCGTTCCCGGAGATATCGAGATGAAGAAAGACATGCTTCAGCAGGCGGTGTTCGGTCCTTTCAGCGACATACTCGAGGGCCTCATGCAGGGGCATGCCGCGTGAAGTAAGCCGGTGCAAAAGCCGGAACAGTGCTTTAGCCGGATTCCGCGCATCATCAGCCTGGGCAACCCGTTGGAGTGCCGGAAGTAGTCCAAGTCCGGAATCGACAAGCAGGATCATCGATTCGAGAAGCACGGGCAACTCAAGCAAGAGAGCCCGCTCGGCAGCTCTGGCGCCGAGCCATCGGCGGATGGAGCGCCGTCCGCTTTTTGTAAACAGAATCAGGTCTTCCGCTTCGTTGTTCTCCTCTGCGCCGGCCTTATGCTGCATCGAACGGAGTGAGACCATTGCGCCGCGTGAATACCGAAAGCGGAGAAGGGCGAGAGTTAGAGAAAGAATCAGAAGGACAATCGCTGCGCGAATCACGGTCGAAAATCACTCATAATTCTGAGCAGGAGAAAGTTCAGGCCGACGAGAGCTGCTCCGATCGACGCGCAGATGTTCGCCAACGGATTCTCTCGCAGAAGCTGAAAGAAATTCGGTGTTCGTGCGGAGATAATTCCGAGTATCAGCGGGGCGATTACCAACAGTATATTTGCAGTCATTCGCATGACGGAGGTCACAGTCTGAGCGGAGCGGATCAGAATCACCCGATCTTTCAATACTTGTGCGAGGCGCTGAAGTGTTGGAGCAAACCTGCCGCCGCTTTCAAGGCTTAGAAGAAACGCAGAGCGGAACAACGCGAGCTCGGGAAGCCGGATGGATTCACCGAATCGACCGAGTGCGCGCTCTTTTCCGGAATCTTCACGAAGGGCATTGAGGAGCATCTGTACCTCTTTTCGGACGGGATTGTTTCGCGGGAGAAGGCGAACGGATCTCTCGATCGCCCCGAGGGCTGTATGACCGGCGCTCAGGCTCGAAGCTGTCGCGAGCAAGATTGTCGGGAACTCCTCGGCAAATTCGGTTGCTCGACGTTGTGCTCGTGAATCAGCCATCAAGAATGGAATTGTGAACCCAATCGAAGCCGTAATGGGAATCAGCCAGATCGAGACGACGAGGTGAATCAGCGCACTAAGGACAACGGAAAGGAGCACGCATGAGAGAAGGAAAGCCGATGGCTGGAGATGGATCCCAGCGTGCAGCAGTAGCCGACGGAGAGCCGAAGGTGCTCCTGATGCCTCAAGCTGGTGTTGGACAGGAGAGCAAGCAGCAGGCGAGAGCGCGAGTGGAACGTCCGCCAAAAGGTTTCCGGCCCGCCGAAGGGCGGCTCGCCGTTCTAGCCAAAGCATCGGACCTCTTCTTGTGTGTCCTCCAACCCCACTCTCGTGCCATGGCCTGGCAAAGCGCACCGGTGTTCGCGAAGTGTTGCGGAGTAATTGGAAATTCCATTCAGCCGTTCCCACAGCGGAGCACTTTCCGCCGGACGGAAGGCAAAAATAGGAGAGAGCTGAATCGCCCCGTCGGCGGATGAGCCGACCTCGACAATCTCAAAGATTCGCCGTTTTCCTTCCCGCTTATCGACGGCTAGATGGACGATCACGGAGACGGCGTTTGCGATCTGCTTACGGATCGTTGCGACACCAATCTCCCCCTGCGCGCGATGCAGGAACAGCTCGAGCCGTGAAAGGGCATCACGTGCGCTCTTTGCATGTATCGTCGACATACCTGCATGACCGGACGCGCAAACATCAATGAAAGCCTCGGCCGCGTCGCCGTCTCGCATCTCGCCAAGAATGATTCGATTCATCGCCATCCGCATGCCTGCACGAATTGCCTGAGCAGGCGTCACCCGGCCGCTTCCTTCGGTGTTCGCTTCGCGGGTAAGAAGCGTTCGCGTGAATCGCCGTTGTAATCGAATCTCCTCGGTATCTTCGATGATAAGCAGCGCCTCGTTGTCCGGCACCGCTTTGGCGAGGGCTCGGAGGAGCGTCGTCTTGCCGGTTCCCACCTCGCCGGCGATCAGAATCGTGCATCCTCCCGCTGACGCAATGGTGCCCAGATAGTTAAGAGCAGATGGAGGGCCGAGGCCGGAGTGATTCAGTGCGGCGAGCGAGACGGTCGCATGCCGCGCTAGCCGCAAGGTTAGGAACGGCCCGCTTCCCGACGGCGAGATGGACTCGTGGGTGACGCAGATGCGAATGTTTGAGCCGAGGGCACAATCCACCAGAGGAGTGGCGATTGTGCAGGCTTTCCCGGCGCGCTTCAGTAGTTGCTCGACAAACGCCCGGTAGCCTTGGTCGTCGCTGAATGAGAGACCCGTAAAGTAGTTCTCCCGATTCTTCTGTACCGAAATGTCGTTATAGGAGCGAACGATAATGTCATTGACGCTTGAATCATCGATGAGCGGTGTCAGCACATCGAAGTGTTGAAACGATTGAGTCAATGACGCGACAACTGCCGTTCGCTCACGTTCAGTGAGCAGCTCATTCTGGGCGTCTTCGATCCCACCAATCAGCTCGAAAAGCTCCTCTTCGGTCGGCGCACCACTCGAGCTGAAGCTCTCCCCCAATCGCCTCCTCGCAAGCTGTACGATGTATCGCCCGGACGGAGTGAGACTGTCCGTGATCCTTTCGACCTGAAGCTCGGTCGCTTTTAGATACAGTCGCCGTAGTTCGGGCACGGAGAGGGCGCTATTTTCCATTGCGCTCCTCGGAAGGAAACCCGGCGATCTCTTCGGACGATCTCAACCACCGGGAGTTTTGTGCGAGAACGTAGGTTCGTCCGTCCGGTCCTCTTGCGCGGCCGATGTAAGCGGCGGGCGGTGCATGAGCAGCCTGCGGCCCGTAGAGCCGTTGTTGATCATAGGAAGTGAGAAGCGCCGGAGTCATATCGCCGGCGCCGCGCAGGGCAAAGGTCAGACGGCCGATATTGCCGGCAGTCTTTACCCGGAGTGCATCTTCCTGAGTGACGAGCAACGTCACGGTATTCGGTGTCTTAGCAGCTGTCTCTCCGCCGCTGGGTTGTGATGACGCACCCGCCGAGAGAATTTTGACGTTCTCGGCAATCACCAGACTTTCAAGCCCTCCATCGCTCTTCCGAACAAGAATCACATCGACAAAGTTGCCGCTCCTCGCCCAACCCTCGACAGCCGACTCGGCATCCACCTTTACAGTGATCGCTCGCATCGACGGAGGTATCGCTTCGGCAACGGCATTGAGATCAAGCGCCACTTCAGAAAGGGCTGCCAAAGGAACCGGCAGATGAGCCGGTAATGGCGTCGCCGCGTAAGCGTTCCGGAGCGCATCAGGTGTCCTCAAAAAATTCCCCGGTAACTTTGATTTGGGCCAGCGGACCGAGAGAAATTGGATAGCGTTCAAACGCTCTCCTCGAGCTACCGCTCGTGCCGGCACTGGGATCTCGATTGAATCCTCAGCGGCGACGATTTGAACCTCTTTCTCCTGAGGGGCCGATCCGGCTGTGGCGATCAAGGCAAAACAGATGGTCGTGACGACCGCTACGAAAACTGCGTAGTCGAATCCCGATCGACTGACTAGGCGGCGTGGACGCTTCTTAGGCATATGGCACCTATTGCGCAGGCCCGCTGCTGTTCGTTCCCGCCTGCACTGCCGGGATGTTCAGATTCTGAAAGTAGGTGCCGAGCCTCCCATAAAAGGCATAGACCGCGCTGCTCAACGCGACCACGGCACCGATAAATAGAATCTGCTCGAGTGCGAGACTTCCTTTCTGCAACCGGTTCTCTTTCATACTTGCTCCACATGTTTCCAATCTGTTCTTCAATTCAACCTTCGAATGAAAACCGATAACCTTAGAAGTTGGCGCCGAACCTCACCCGGCTGCCGGAGCGGTACATTTCCCGCTCAACACAAAATTTGGCTCCTCAAACGGCGCCGAAACAAAAGGCGGAGGCGGCAACGCTTCCCTGCGGCCCGGATTTTTGTGCGGCCGTCGTAGGAGGCTCGTGAGCCGGGTGGAAAGCGCGTGTCTTGGCTCAGAGAGCGCGGGGCGGCCGGCGATTGTCAGCAGCAGCTCGTCGAGCTGGCGCTGTAAAGTCCGGCGGCCCTCGGTGTAAAGCGTGTTGCCGGTGCCCACCCAGCTTGTGGCCCGCCGATCCGCACTGAGCGAACAGAGATCCATTTTGGACCGATCGAACACCTCTGTTTGCAGGAGAAAGCTTTCAACGTCGCGCTGCGTGAGCGAACGCTCTTGAAGGAGGTTTACTATGATCTTGGTTTGGCCGGTTGCGGGAAGAATAGCGACTTCAGCGAGGCGATCATTGAGCAGATGGACGGAACCAGGCTCGTTCGAGCTCACAAGTGCTCGAACATCCGCCCGCGCCAGTAGCGAAAACGGGAGCACGCCTTCAGCACCGGCAAGATCCACCAGCACTAGATCGTAGAGCTCGCAAAGGATCTCAAAGACTCCGAGTGAAATATCCAGTGAGCCCGGGTCACGAAGCCAAGTCTCGCGGATCTCAGCACTGCCGGCGGGTGGTAGCAACAGGTGCAGTCCGTTTGGGCAACGAACGATGCACCTTTCGACTACATGGCGGGCGGGTTGAACACGGTCAGTGAGGAGCACCCGGTAATCGGCGGAAGAGGAGCGCGGAGCTCCGAGGTATTGTGCGACGACCGAATGCGGTGAAAGATCGTGCAGCACCGCCCGAAGTCCGATGCTGTCAGCGGCGTGTGCGAGTCCGGCGGCGATCGATGTAGCACCGACGCCGCCCTTCACTCCCAGCATCACTGTGAGCTTCCCTCGTTTCGCTTCAACTCTCCGCTGTGATTGCCTAAGGAGCGAATGCACGATTCGCATCGACGATTCTTCGGTCGAAAAAACTTCGGCGGAATAGCGTTCGAAACGCCGCAATGTCCTAAGAGACAGTGCCTCCGGGGGGAGGCAGGCGAAGATCGGCGTCCCGCGAAACTGTTCCTGAATCGAGGAGCAAACCCCTGCAATTTCGTCGATAGAATACCCCGAGCCGACCAGAACGATTCCCGATCCGGGCCCTGAGAAGAGCAGCTCTTCGCGCGTGACCGGTTTGATCTCCAAGTGCAGCAGATGGCCCACCGTGTCCCGGCATGCAGTAAAGGCTTCTTCGATCAGACGCTGCAGCCGAATTCGATCGGCGGCTGTTTTATCTACGCAGATGAGCTTCATCGGGATTCACCTTCGCCCTATACGCACCGGCCCAAACGCACTGGCCGAAACACACCGCCCGGAACCTCCTTTCGACAGTCTTGTTAAACGTGACCGAGAGGCTTTTCGCGGGATTTGCCGGTCATTTCCGACCAACTGTTCCTCGCCGAAGGTCTTTCCCTTGACTTAGAACCCACGATCCCTCTTAGTCGCCCTGGAAAAGCAGAGTCAACGAAAACGGGGTCATTCTCGTTTTACCTCTGAAGCGAAGGGCGCACTGAACGCGGAGAATCAACGTTTGTATCGGACTGGATCGAAACGCAGCGCTTCGAAGATCGGATCAGTCGTTCCTGCCGCGATCATGAAAAATCTCTTTGCACTGCTGATCCTCACGGCACTCTCCACAACTCCCGCCACTGCTGTCCCGCAGAAGACAACAATTAATCTCGCGGGCATTTTGTTTCCCTGCTCGAATTGTGAGCTGACGAATGATGGTACCTATCGCCTGACTGTCGGAAATGAGCAGCTGCTCCTCCTGCCCTACGAAGCTCGGCGGAAATTGTTTGAGATCACTCCCGCCGAGCAAATAGCGAAGCTGAATAAGACGGGCGAGCTGCTCCGCTTCCTCCTCAGTCAGGATGTGCGAGGTGAGGAAACGGAAAAGGGACTGGAAGCGCTGTTTGCAACGGAAGGCGGGCGATCGACGTTCGTGCTCTCCTTCGAATCATTTTATCAGGTCCACCGGCGGACAATTCTGCGCCTGCTCGTCGAGAAGAAACTGCCGGCGGACATCGTCGAAGGGATCCTTAAGAGCCCTCTTGCCACGAATGATGCGGTGCTCGAAATGACGCTCGTAGGTGCGAGCGAAGCAGGAGATCTGGCGGGAGTGATCGAGAAGCAACTCGATCGGGATCCCGAGATAACGCTCGAGCGAGTTCGCGATCTGCAAAAGGCGCTCGAAATGCCTGAGCTCGCGCCCGTTGCGGTAAAGTTGAAGCCGGATCTTCAGGAGATTCGAACGGCGATAGAGAATACCTCCGATTCGCAGGCATCTTCCTATCGAGAGGCGGGTTTGCGTCCGAATTTACGGCGTGTGATGCGCCAGCAGCGATTGCTGACTCTTATTGGAAAATCGCGCGAGACGACGACGCCTGAAGAAGCCGAAAGCGTGCTCAAGGACCTCACGAACGCATACGATCCGGCGCTTGATACTCCGTCGCTTCACGAGGCATTTCGTCACCTGATCGATACCGTGCCGAATTCGCTCGCGATTGTCGCCCCAATCAAAAACGACCTGATTGAGCGAGATTCCACGTTGAGCTTGATGCTCAACCCTCCCCCGCCAGTCGAGCACTCCGTGTATGCAATTGGACTGACTGTCTTGGTGATCGTCCTCGCGGTCTGTTTCGGTGCAATCACCTGGCGGAACAAGTGGCAGGAGGAGCAGCGAATCGAGTTGCGCGAAGGGCTTTCCTTTGACGAGCGTCGCGAGCTGAACCATTTGCTGGAGAAATTCGACCTGAGTGGACCTGTTAGCCTTGCCGATCTAAAACAGGCTTTCCGGTCACGGGCGAAAGAGCTCCATCCTGATGCACGCGGTCCGGCCGAGAAGGGTGAGTCGTTCATCGAGCTGCAGAAATCGTATGCCCGAGCAAAAGAGCTCCTTACCGCCTTCCGAACCTGAATCACTTGTGGTCGATCGGGCTGAGATCGCAAGCGCGCAGAATGCGGTTTCCGGAATAAGCGCCATCCTTGCTGAACTCAATCACGCCGTTCGAACTCCCCTTGGGGTCGCCATGAACGTCTGCAGTGATGCCACGCGCGGAATGCTGCTCACCCCACAGGACCATCAAGATGCGTTTGAAGCCCTGACCCGCTTACGCGGGAAGTTTGACGAGCTTCGGCCTCTTCTGTCGCGCGATCGCGGGACGATCGGATTCTTCTCCGAGACGGAACTCCTGTTAGAGGACGAGGGATTCCAGATCTCCGGCGAAGCGCAACCGATTGTCGTCAATCCCACTCTGCTGCGCTGCTCGATTCGCTATATTGCCGGAGAGCTGATCAAGCGAGCCTTGCCGCAGGAGTGCGCGCTCTCGAGTGATCGAAGCGGAACACTCTTACTCTTCCCCGGTTTTATGCCGGAGAAGCTTGCGCAGATTTTACTCGATACCTGGGTAAGTGCGGCAGGTGGCCTTGTAAGCTTTTCTTCAGAACAGACTGAGATTCGCTTCTCCAATTTTACGGCGTAGTTGACACAAATTCCTGAACGCGGTTTTGTTCGCCCACGGCGCCGAGGATTTCCCGGTGACTTCGAAGTAGAAAACTAAAACCGAAAATTCGACCCGATCCGATCGGACAGGTACGAGAATGAGCCTCCCCACATCAGCGGCACCGTTTCGAACAGTGCTCGATTTCAAACGGAAGAAGCTCCGCGGCGAAAAGATCTCCATGGTGACCTGCTATGATGCGTCTTTCGCGCAGCTGATAGCTCTCTCTCCGATCGATACCGTGCTCGTCGGCGACAGTGTTGCGATGACCGTTTATGGACGACCGAATACACTCGGCGCGACCGTGGATGAGATGGTGCGTCATGTCGAAGCCGTAGTGCGTGGCGCTCCCGGCAAATTCGTCGTTGCCGACCTTCCGTTTCTTTCCTACCGCGCGTCATTGGAAGCTGCGGTGGACGCGGTGCGTCGTCTGCTTGTCGCAGGCGCGCAGGCTGTAAAGCTCGAAGGGGGAGAGGAGAACGCGGAGCTCATTCGGCATCTGTCAAA
>CAYOAK010000021.1:0-26187 GCA_964401925.1 uncultured Bdellovibrionales bacterium
TGTGCATGCACGAACGCCTGGCGGGCGAGGCCGCCCGCGGTCCCAGTAAGGCATCTTTCCTGACTTAATGCCCCCTGAAAGGGGGCTGGTGGGGGAAAGTTTTCGCCGCCTACTCGGCCAACTCTTCGCGCTTCGTGTCACGCTCGACACGCAGCACGCCGTTGATGCGCTCGAGCCCGCGCTTCACCTCATCGAATTGCTGCTTCGACTCGACGTTTATCTCAAGAGTGGTGATCGCTTTTGCATCGGGCCCAATATGGACATTCGCGCTGACGATGTTTGCCCCGCCGGCCGAGATCGATTGCGTGATGGAGGCGAGCATCCCGACTTTATCGACGGTGAAGACCTTTAGACGCACCCGGCGTTGAGTCTTTACGTTGTCCTCCCATGAGACTGGGACGAGGCGCTGTGAGTCGAGGCTCAAAGCTTCGGGGCAGCCGCGCCGGTGGATCGCAACTCCGCGGCCGCGTGTGACGTAGCCGACGAGCTCGTCGCCGGGCAACGGATCGCAGCATCGGGCGAAGCGGAAGACCATGTCCTCCATTCCGTTGATTCGAATCCCCGCCCGCTCGCGCTTCGTTTTTGCTGCGCGCTGGAAGATTTTTTGGAGAAAGGAATCTTCCTCCGCCAGCTTCGTCTCGATGTCCTTCTCTTCGGGCAGGAGCCGAGCCACGATCTGGGTTGTGGTGACCTTTCCGTAGCCGATGTCTGCAAGTAACGACTCCACATCTTTCTGCTGAAGATCATGCGCGATTTTTTCGAGCGGACCTTCCTTGAGAACTTTGTCCAGATTGAGTTTCAGCTTCCGCAGATCTTTTTGGAGCAACTCACGACCGATCGAGATCGAACGACTGCGCTCTTCGCCTTTGAGGTGTGCCCGAATGCGTTGCTTTGCTTTCGTGGTGGCGACAAATGCGAGCCAATCGCGGTTCGGATGTTGCGAAGGGTTTGTCGTAATCTCGATTGTGTCGCCGTTTCTCAGGCGATGGCTCAGAGGCACCTGTTGCCCGTTTACGCGCGCTCCGGAGCAGTGCTCACCGACCTGCGAGTGAATGGCGTAAGCGAAATCCACCGGAGTGGAACCGGCCGCGAGTGCGATGACGTCACCCCGCGGCGAAAAGACGTAGACCGCTTTCGGAAAAAGGTCCTCTTTGACGATCGACATGAACTCGACCGGATCGCGGAGCATCTTCCCGGATTCGACGAGCTCTTTGAGCCAGGCAAACTGAGCGTCATCGCTTGTTGCCTTGACGCTCTGTCCCTCGCCTTGCTCCTTGTAGACCCAGTGCGCAGCGATTCCCCGCTCGGCCACTTCGTGCATCTCGTTCGTGCGAATCTGAATCTCGATCCGGAATCCTTCCGGTCCGATCAGCGTTGTGTGCAGCGACTGATACCGGTTCGGTTTCGGCATCGCGATGTAGTCTTTGAACCGTCCGGGGATCGGCTTCCAGGCGGCGTGCATCACGCCGAGCGCCGCATAGCAATCCATCGTCGTCGGAACGAGAATCCGGAACGCGGTAAGATCGTGGATGTCGTCGAAGTTAACGCCGTAGCGCTCCATCTTTTCGTAGATGGAATAGAAATGTTTCGGCCGGCCCGTGACCTTGCCTGAGATTCCGTTCTGCTCGAGCTCGCGGGTGAGCAGCTTGCAGACATCCTCGATGTAGCGTTCCCGCTCACGCCGGTTCTTACTGACGAGCGTTTTAATCTCGCCGTAGAGATCGGGCTTCAGATACCGGAAGCTGAGATCCTCGAGCTCCGACTTCATCCAATAGATTCCGAGCCGGTGCGCCAATGGAGCGTAGATGTCCATCGTTTCCTGCGCGATCCGTGTGCGGCGCGCTTCGGAGAGGAACTCCAGCGTCCGCATATTGTGCGTGCGGTCGCAGAGCTTCACCAACAGCACCCGGATATCCCGCGCCATCGCGAGGAGCATCTTCCGGAAGTTCTCCGCCTGCTCCTCCGCGCGGGAGCTGAAGTTCATCTGACTGAGTTTCGTGACACCGTCGACAAGTTCGCGAACATCCTTGCCGAACTCGCGCTCGAGCTCATCGAGAGTGACAGTCGTGTCTTCGACCGTGTCGTGAAGAAGTGCGGTGACGACCGACGGAACGTCGAGCTGGAGACGGGTCGTGAGGTAAGCAACCTCAGCCACGTGCGTGATGTAGGGTTCCCCCGATGCACGCGTCTGACCTTCGTGTTGAACACGCACGAAGGAGTAGGCTTTACGGATCAGCTCGAGATCAGGATTCGGATGATATTCCTGAACAGTCGCGATTATGTCCTGAAGCTTCACAGGACGCGGCCGGCACTATGCCACGCCTGCAGATTCTGTCGGCACGACGGCAGCCGGTTCTTCGGCGAATTCGGTGTGGCCGTTCGCGATGGCTTCTTCTGCTGCGGGTTCGGTGTCCTCAGCTTGCACAAACCGGACCTTCCCATCAGCGATCTCCCGCAATGCGGAAACCACCGCTTTGTTTCCACGAGTGTCCGTTACCGCAGTATCGCCGGCAAGCAGTTGCTTTGCCCGCTTAGAGGTCAACCTTACGAGTTGAAAGCGATTAGGAATGTTGTCGAGACAATCTTCGACCGTAATCCGAGCCATTTGTGATAATCCAATGAGTGCGCGGGAGAGTAGTAAGCCTTGAGAAGAATAGCAACTTTCACCTTGACTTTTCAGATTGCTATGGGAGGTGAAGACGATTCCGATGCCCGATAAATCCGAAGGATTCACAGCTGGATGGATGAAATAGAGAATAAACCGCCCGAAGAGCGGCCTTTTCAACCGACCCTCCTCAAAGGGCGGAGGTTCTCCCTGAAGGGGAAGACCTTCCTTATTCCGAGCCTGGTGACGGTCGCAGCCTTTTTCTCGGGCTTCGTGGGCGTTATCGCGGCTGTCCGCGGGGATTATCTTTACGCCACAAAGGCTATCGCCCTCGCCATTCTGTTCGACGGGCTCGACGGGAGGGTCGCCCGCAGGCTGAACGCCGCGACCGCGTTCGGTCGGGAGTTCGATTCGTTAAGTGATGTTGTCTCATTCGGGGTCGCTCCGGCGATCCTCGCATACTGCTGGGCGTTCCAAAGCTCGGCCGGAGATTTCGGTGTCCTCGCGGCTTTTGTTTACACAGTTTGCGCAGGTGCGCGGTTAGCCCGGTTCAATGTGGACACTGAGACCACCTCTTCCCGCGGGTTCGTGGGCTTGCCTTCGCCGGGTGCGGCGGTCGGGGTCATCGCGCTCGTCTATTGGCATCCCTTAAGTCTTGAGCAACCGTTTTTTCAGGGTGTGCTCTCGCTCTATCTCATGCTGCTCGGCGGATTGATGGTGAGCGAGCTGCCTTATTCGAGCGTGAAGAACTTGAAGTTCACACCGGCAACAGTGAGACGAAATATTCTCGTCATGGCAGTCATCGTGGGATTTGCTTGGTACAGCAGTCAGCTCGCGGTGCTCATCGGCGGCGTCGGTTACGCATTGAGCGGCGGAGTCGCCGCAATCGCACGCACGCTCTTCCCCGAACAGGTGAAGCGTTTCTCCAGGCGTGAACGGAAGATTCTCTTCGGCGGCTGAGCGCGCGCGAAGAAAAGATGGTCCATATTATTTCCCTGGACCGAAGGGGTTGAACCTGGGGGAAACGAGCCGCGTTGCAGCTCGTCTCGAATTTCATGGAGAATGCGGCAGAAATCCGCTGCGCAGAGTGAAGTCATCGGCGTGTCCCGAATGAACGGACCTTTGTGCACGAGCGGGTAATTCCCCGTCTCAAGCAACGCCGCGCGAGCTTCAGCAGAAGCTGCGAACTTCGCCCGGATGATGCGACGGATGAGCGCCTGGTGCTCGGGTCCGCGAAATTCGAACTCCTTGCCGCACCAATACACCTTTCGTGACACGGCCAGCGCCTCTTTCAGCAGCTTGCCCGCCATCTTCGCATCTCGGCCGTTCAGCATGCAGATTCTCCGCTGCTCGGCTTCGTCAGCGATTTTCATCGCCTGAATGGGGCCCTCGGCGCTCAGGCACGCGATCCCGTCGACGTCGAACGGCTCATCGAGCGTCCAGAAATTGGAGAGCTTTTTCTGGTCTCCCCGCGAGCGCGAAGTGATATTCACTTCGCCGTGGTCGTTTACCACAATCATTCCGACCTCCTAACCGACTGGTTCTAGAACCGTCCCGCTCCACGCAGTGCGCAGACAGGGACAGTCGAACCTAACGGCAACCCATCTTCAGAGTTGAGAGAGCGATGTTGTGATGAAGGAAAAAAGCCTCTGCTCCTACAGCACAACAGAGAAAAAATTAGCCGGCGTGCTGCTCTTCGAGAGCTGAACGCAATCGATGGGCTTCGTCTGCCTGCACCGGGCGAAATCCGCTCCAGTCCAGCACGAGCAACCGGCCATCAGCGGGATGCACGTGACACTTCGTGTGATCCAGCAGATGCGGAAGGGTGAAACCCCGTTCCAGCAGCACCGCCATCTCACTCGAAAAACGAGGCGACCCCGGAGGAAGATCCCGCGGGCAATCGATCCAGGCCGGTGGGAACTCTGTAAGTCCCTCCACCGATAAAACCAAAAGAGCTTCTCCTTCGTCTGAGAGCTCTTTCAGTTCGACGAGGTGCGGGGCAAAGCTCAGGTGGAGCTGCTCCGCGAGCCGGATCGCCAGGGCGATCTCGTCGACGTGGGCATGGAGGCCCAACTGATAGAGAGTATCTCCCCACCACCACACGTTCGGTGCGATCGAGGTTGCCCGAGAACTGAGCAACGACTCGATCTCCGCGGCAGTATGAAGGCGCAAGATATCGGACGTCAGAGAGCGCATGAAAGGCTCCTTTCCTGCGCGAATTGTAACAGTTATTTAGTGGGCAAACAAAGCTGTGCTCAAAGTTGGGTTGCACCAGGCGGGGGCGGGAGGCGGGGGGACGCACCATCGGCGCGCAACCAAAAGGTGGGTTGCACCAGCGGGGGGCGGCACCAGCGGGGGGCGGCACCAGCGGGGGGCGGCACCTGCGGGGGGCTGAGCAATTCCGGCTAGTTATCTGGGTAGCCAAGGGCACGGCGGATGATTTTCACCCGTTCGTCCGAGTCGGTCCGGCGGGACATCGAGAAATCCACAGCCTTCTTTGAGCGGGCGAGATATGGCGCAAAATACTCTGTGAACATCCAGACGTTGTTGTTCGGGGTGCCGTGCTCGAAGATCACCATCGTCCCGCCGCGGCCGAAGCCGAGGTTGCCGATCATCGATCGGAGGACTCGTTGTTGCTCGGTGCTGAGCCGGCGGAAGTATTCGGATTCGAGGACGCTCGTCAGCGGGATGCCGACGCCTTCACTCGGAAGGAACGTAGTGTGCGGATCTCCGACGACGGCGCTTTCGGGAGCGCCGGGTTTCCCCCCGAGAGACCCAGCGGCGTTAGCCGTATAGGTCGCCGGTGCGAGCACTATCTCACCTTCAAATGGTGTGCCTCTGCGGCGAATCAGATCATTCTCCGGAATCTCCGCGCCCGGGCGCCTTGAATCGGTGATACGATTCATGGTGACCGTCTGACCTTCGTGCGATTCTTTATACTCCACCCCGCTTCTCAGCTCTGTGTGAACCTTGCGAAGGCTATCTCCGCTGCCCGTAAAGTCATCGACGACGACAACCATCATCTTCTTTCGTTCAGCAGGGTCCAACTTGGAGAGCTGGTCAGAGAGCTGAGCCCCTGAAACGATCTTATCCGGATCGACGCCGTTTGCTTGGCGGTAGAGCATGGCCATTTGATCGTAGCTCTTTCCCGGCTTGGGGATGACATAGAGGATGTTCTTCTGATCGATCCCCTTCTGTTTTGCCAGATCTTGAATCTTGGCATGTTGTTTCCGGAAGACCTCTCCGAGCTCGTGATTCGAGACGATACGTCCCTCATTCGCAACGAAATCACGGGCCAAATCGACTGCGTTCTCCGGAAAGCCGTCATTGATCATTCGATTGCGGATCGCCTCGGCCTGCTCAGGATTCAGATTGACGTTCGTGCTGAAATCTTTGGCGATCTGCCTTGGGGTTTGTGCATGCGGATTAGTCACCGCACGCTCTTGTACGACGAGAAACTCGAGGCTCGGTGGAATGCTCCGCTGCCGGATTTCGGCCATCAACTCGGAAATATCCCGGGCGGTGCCGAGATCTTGTGCGCGGCGGCGCTCCGCGGCCGCTTGCTGCATCTGCTTAATGACTTCAGGCATCATGCCGGCCGCATGGATCCGATCGATCGGAAGTTCAACCGCCGGTGCGCCCTTCGGGTAGACGATCTCGAGAATCCGCTCTGCAAACGGGGGATTAAACTCCGAGAGGTAGCCAATCAGCTCGTTGAGTCGTTCCTTCTCGTGGAGGACCTGCAGCTTTCGCCATTCCAGCGCACCGTCGGCATCGAGCTTTCGTAACCGATCGTACTTGGGTTGGCTCAACGCACGGGCGATCTGAATATTTGTGAGCGGCTGGCCACTGCCTTCATCGAGTTTCTCAACGATAGTGTGCAATCGATCAAAAAGTTCGTTGACGTTCGATACCGCAGTGAGGTCGAGACCAAGCTCATGTCCGACCGGATCCACTATCTCGATGTTTCGTTTCAGAACCGTTGCACGGAACTCACGATTCTGTTCGAGCTCGCGCAATGTCACCTCATCGAGAATGATGTGAGTGGCTTCATCGATCCGGCCGGTTGTTCCGAGCGGCTTGCCCGTCAATCCTTTGTCGGCTTGATAGGCGATCGAGTCGGCAAGGGACCCTCGTCCGGGTGTATAAAGTTTCCCCTCCGCGGGACGGGGCAGATGACGGGCGAGATTTTCCATCCCTCCCGCCCCTGTTACGTTCGAAGCCATGTGAAGCACCCGGGCAGCGATGTCACGTTGCGGTCCGTCAAAGATCGATAGTAAGTCGGCAAATTGCTCGACCGAGATCGTCTTCACGCGATCGTGCAGGCGCTGAGCCCATCCCGCATCGGTGTCAGACGGCACTTGATAGGTAGGACGCCGGCGGCCGTTGTCGAGGAGCACGCTTGGGTTACGATCGTTAGCCACGTCCACGAGCCGCATCTCGCGCGCAACATCGGAGTTCAGCTCATCTACCTGCTGACGCTGCCGGCCCTGAGTGCGTTCTTGAAGATGCCGAAAAAGGTTGATTACAACCCTTGTTCCAAGCACCGCGTCTGCCAGCGCGACATGCGCCAAATCTTTTACCGCCGACGGCTCTCGAAGAACTGTGAGCACGCGGGAGATATCCGAGCCAAAGAGCGGACCGATCAGAGTGATATCAACGCCGGAATAGAGCATTCCGCCAACGGCTGGCCTTGGTTCATTGCCTCGACCGAACACACCGAGCGCTTCGAGCCGCTCCCGTGCAGCACCGGCGTTCTGGAGGATCTGATCGCTCCACACCGAGAACCGGGCGAGGAGCGACGGCTCACCGCCCGTGTGGGGACTATCACCGCTTCCAAGCCCATGCCCCGGACGCATTCCACCACCCGTCGGCCCGTCGGGAGTGCGGGACAGTTTGTTCTGCAGTTTATCGGAAACCTTCCCCCAGAGGACCATCGCCGCCACGTTCTTCAGGATCTCTTTTGCCGCGGTCTCGTAAGCTTTCGCCTTCTCTTCCGGTGTCAGCGGTGAATCACCGATCTTTTGAAGGTCCTTCGTGATCGTAACCGCCATCAAGCCGATGTTCGCGAGCGTTGTCGCTCCCGCGATGAGCCCTTCCTCCTTCGCCGCCTGACTCGCCGCGCGTTGCAGGATTCCCGTCAGCTCTTCGGCAGGCACATTCCCGTGCATCAGCCTATCTCGCAGCTCTCCGACGACATTCTTCGTGAGAGAACCGTAGGTTTTCTGAAGCGCACTCTTCGCGTTGCTATTCTTAAGAAGCTCTTCGAAGCCTTCTTTCGTGATCTCGAGAACTGTCTGGCCGGCCTCTGTTTCGGCGCCATGCTGCGCGCTTCTCTTCGCGAACTCTTTCGTTAGCCGCTCAACCTCCTCCTGCACCGCGCCCTTCACAATCGCGCGAACTCCGGGCTTCACGAGCTTCGAAGCCGTCGACACAACGGGGATGACGTCCGAGAGGACGGCGACAGTATCGACCCACGCCATTAGACCGCCGGGATTTCCGCTCATTCCGGTCTGGAAACCGTCCGCAATTCTGTTCCATCCAACAGCTGCATGGGCGGCACCGAGCAGAAATCCACCGGCTACTCCGCCCAATACTGTGAGGCCGGCAGCCGCATATGGATTTCCAGTTGCCGCGCCGACGCGCGCACCCGCGAATGCACCGGCGAGCATACCGGCACCACTGAACACAACGTATTCAGTGAGGGAGGAGCGGTTCCATTCGGCAGCGAAGTTCCGCCAACCCGCTTTCGCCTTGTCATCCCATTTATTTCCGTATCGATAGGGAGCGAGCAACGCTTCGACGCGGCTGCCGAGTTGCGGGTGGTCTGCGGCGTAGTGTTGAATCAATCGGGGAATCAGCACATTCTCAGCAGTCTTCGAATCGGAGCTCAGAACGTGCGCGGCGATCTCCTGAAGCTGAGCTCCGACAAGCTCCCGCCGGAACACTTGAAGTTTCATCGCCGCAGGAGATTCGGGATTTGAAACCTCCGGATTTGCTGCGCGGAACAGCGCGACCTGAGCCTCCATTTTCGCGCGAACATGCGTCATAGCGGAGCGCTGCTCAAATTCCTCTTTCACCATGCCCGCCCGGACCGCGAGATCCTGAGCACCGGCTGAGAGCGCGAGCGCAGTAAATCGCTTATCCGTCGTCGTCTCGTTTAGAGCCGATGCCAGGCCGAGCGCCTTTCCCGCTATGGCGATGGCGGCTTCCGGAGCGTTTGATCGCTGAAAGATCTTCGATTCGAGCAGCAGTATTTGTACTTCGCGCCAGTTGTCAGACTCGGCCGGCACCGCGCCGGCCTTCTGCTCGAGTTTGTGAAAGGTGCGAAGCAGATCGCGGTACTTGTTCGCCCGCTCCATGTCGCCAATCTGAAGCGCGGCTCCTGCACCGGCGAAAGACACTTCGAGAATTCTCTGACGTTCGTGCGGCGGAAGCGCCGCGTAGGCGGCGCCGAACGATTCACAGCTCCCCGGCGGCATGCCGCGAATTGTCGTTGTTCCTATTCCGGTGATTGTCGATGTAATTGCGCCGGTCGATTTGTCGATCTCACGCTCAGCGCCCGGCTTTTCGAAGATCCGGGCGAGATTCACCGACGGAGTCTGCGCCGGATTGAGCGACCACATCACGTAGCGTGCGAGCCATTCTTCGCGCTTCTCGTGCATTCCGGCTGAGCCGTAGAGGCCCGCGTGGAGCAGCGACTGCTCGCGGATCGCCATACGAATCAGAGCCGTTGCTTCTTTCGCCTGCCCGGGATTCTCAATTCGCTTTTCCGCAGTATGCAGCTCAGTGAAGAGCGGGATGAAACGAGCATGCAGCTGACCTTCCAGCTGAGTGACAAGCGCCTGCCGCGCAGTTGCGGTTGCGGGTGATCGGTCGACAAGCAGCGCATCGGTTTTCTCGTCGCTCAGAATCGCGAGCGCGCTCTGAATGGTCTGCCGAAGTTTTTCACCAAGCGTCGACCGAAGCTCCGGAGGAAGCGGGCGGGCGGGAAGAGCTCGTGATCCGGCACGCGTACGCGCCTCTTCACTTGGCTGTCCACCGACGATTTCCGGATCTCGTGCCACGCGACTTTTCGCCGAACCTCTGAAAAAAAGAAAAACCCGAGGGAAATTCCCCCTGTAGATTATCTTTGGCGCGAGTGCTTCTGCGTCAGCGTGCGCGACCTTGCGGGTGGGAATTTAAAGGGAAAGGCCGCTCGCAGAACACGCGATCCGTCGGAACCTGTTCGAATCTGGACCTTACTCCCGTTCGGCGGGTGCGGCGTCCTGAGCGTAGATGTAGCCGCGGCGGCCGCCGGCGGAGCGCAACTCGAGCCACTTGCCCATGCGCGCGACGACCTGAATTTTCGCGTTCTTCTCGAGCCGGGCGACTGCCTGCGCGATTACGGACGGCGCAGAGAAAACCGCGGTCGTGACAATCACGCGATAATGTTTCGGAGTGGGAAGTTGATCGACTTCAACCGGCTGCAGCTGGGATCCATCCAACGCGCGCGCCGAAGGATCGGTAGGAGGCGGACCGTAGACCCGTCCATCCGGTCCCCGCACAACCGATCCCACCGGATTGCGTTCCGGCGACTCGCCAAGCGACTGAACGGCAGCGCGCGCGAGCGTGTCAGTGTTCATCTCCGGAAGTTTACGTCGCTCGTCTGCGCTAAGCGGACGCTCCGTGGGAACTGGCGGAGCAGGAATGGCGGTAACCGTATCATTCTGATTGCCGGTTTGGGTCGCGTTCTGAGTGGCGGACTGGTTTCCAGTCTGGCCGCCGCTCCAAGCGAGAGGCTCAGGGGGCTTTCCATCATCACTGCGAATTTTCTCGAGCTTCTTCGTTGCTGTCGCCAGTGATGCTTCGGCGCTGGTGACGGAAAATTCCAGCGGGGGCAGGACGAGTTGCGGAAATCCAGTCGGTAGAAGATTTACAGCAAGCCGTGAGTCGAGCGCATCGGGTGTCGAGACAAACAAGCGTTCGAAAAGAATCCCGAGAACGATCATCAGCCCGCCGCAAAGCGAGATGAGAATCGCGGCCCCGGTGTGCCGATCGGTCCGCGGCATGCCGGAACTCCCTGAAAACGCGGGCGCTACAGCAGGTTCGGGAAGATCACGCTCTTCCAGTGCCGCTTCGAGAACGGATGCGGCAGAGAGGCGGCGCGAGCCTTTTTTCGGGAACTGCGGTCCATCGCTCGGAACCGCGTCGCTCGGAGCCGGCTCCTCTTTCGACCGTTCTTCTTTAAGCTCCGAGATTTCAGCATGCTTCTTTTTTATCGATTCAATGTAGCTCTTCGATTCATGCTTTAGTTCGGCGCGCTCCTGTTCCAGCTTCAATGTCGAGAGCAGACTGAGCCGAATGTGTTCGCGTGCTTCCATCGGCAGCGAGCGTCCTTTTCGCGCAAACTCATATGCGCGATCCAGCAGCACCACCGCGAGCTTCGTTTGCTTCTTCTCGATCAGGCGGCAAGCGACGCGGAGAAAGCCTGCGACGGCGCCTTCATAAAGTTCGTTCGCGTCTCGAAGACGCGGAAGAATCTCTTCGAGCGGTGCGCTTAACGCAGTCGCCGGAACTGTCCCGGCCTCCGACTGACATTGAATCCACCAAAGTCTGGCTGAGAGATCCTCCGGATGCTCGATCATATGCGCGTCAATTTTCGCGAGCGCTGCGGGATAATTTTTTTGCGTGAGCTCACTGCTCCACGGAAGGTCGAGCGGGACCGGCACCTCATCAATTATTTGTCGAAGCTCTGGAGCCATTCCAGGTGTGATCACTCCCTCTCGCTCTGCCCGTTTACTTCGGACGCTTCAGTTCGTTCCGGGTGCGTCTCTTATTGAGATGCAGCCGGGCGCTTTTTCACCTGCGCACAGATTCAGAAGCGGTATAGTCGCCGGACAACATTAGTTATTGTGAAAACTTCTCCCTGCGTGACCAGCCGGACCCGGTCCCAATCGCCCCGAATCTTTCGGGTTTCGGCTCCTGCCCGTCCTGCCCGGCTCATCTCGCTCCTAGCGCTGCTGGGCACCCTTTCAGGGTGCTTTGCTGTCCGAATCCCGGAATATACCCCATCCCCGGCCCCCGTCCGAGCGCCGAGAGGCCTTCCGAGAGGATTTTTTGTGCTCCTCTCCGGCGGCCCACCGGGGGAATGGAGCTTTGAACGCAGTGCCTCGGAGCGCTTATCGGGCAAAGGTGCTTTAGGGCACCAGTTCGTTCTATTCGGCATTCCGGTGACCCGGCTCTATCTTGAGCGGCCGCCGGACGAGTTCCTCGCGGAATGCGCCCTCTCCGGTTCTGCGGCTCGAAGCAGCGCCGGAGCGGTGTCGAATCTCTCTGCTGCGCAGCTGCATGAGATCCTCGGCCCGAACACACGCTCTCTCGCGCTCCACTTCGGAGAGGTATCGGCCAACGTCTACGATCTGTTTCTGCTGCGCCGCCTGTCGGTGAAAGGAACGATGAGCGCATCCGTCAACGGCCGCGCCCCGATCGACCTGGCTTTTGAAAAAGAAGAATACTCAAAATCCGGATCAGAGGAGATCCTCACCGCGCTTCTGCAGGAGGCCGTCGAGCAAACGATCGATCAGCTGCCGTTCAGTTCTCTGCGCCAAAGTCGAAGGGGCGAAAGTGGTTCCCCACCACAGCAGCTATCAGCACCCTTAATAGTTTGTCGGCCGGTGATCTCCGGAGAAGATGCCGCCGGCCTTGCGATTCAACGGGGCTGGGAACGGGAGCTGAAGGCCTCGGGGAAGCCCTTCATCAGCTTCCGTACGTTCTGCCCCTCCGAAATTTCAAAGCCGCACTACCGGCTCAGAGTCGATGCAATTGCAACAGCTGTGCGTGATTCGGAGATCTCTATCGCCGGCCGCCTTACGTTACTTGAGGTTAAGGGGCTCGAGGGCGCCGGGGGAGCGAGCTCTCAAATCAGTAAATTCCAAATCAGCGAGTCTCAGATCAGCGTCAAAGAGATCGAAACCGCGCTTCCGATCGAGCGCCGGGTCTATGATTCCGAGTCGATTACAACTGAGCTTGTGGCGGCGGCGCTTCTGCGCCAGTTTTTCCAGCAATGACCCCGGCAATTGAACGATTTATCTCCAAGCTTCTGACGCACCTCCGGGTGCGGTTCAGCGATCTGGAGATGCTGCATGACTACAGCACCCGCCGGGGTTATCACTTTTGCTACGTCACGCGGCGGAGCAATTATCTGTTCAGCTGGCTGATCCGCAGGCTCTGTCAGAATCAGGGCCTGCCGAGCATCCAGCTCAGTCTCGGTCAGGTCATCCCGACGACCGACGCGGAGCAGATCGCGCTTCGCCCACGCTCATTCATCGTCCTCCCTCGCTGGACTGTGCGCGAACATCGTGAGCGGCTGATGGAGCGGCTCGAGAGCTTGCCGGAGCGCACGATCCTGATCCCTATCGGAATCTTTGCCGGGAAAGGACCGAAGCCGATTCCGCTCCTCAACGAGCGGCTCTCGATCTTTCCCTTCGGTGAGCTGTGGAGTCTCGCTGTGTTCCTTCTGTACCGAAAGGAGAGCGAGATCGATATCGGCCACCCCGTGCTGCTCAGCCCGAACCGCCGCGAGGATCTGAACCGGCTCGCGCGCGAGCTCTACAAGCAGGAGAAAGCTCATCGGGGAGCTTCTGAGCACACGGAAGATCAGATCGAGCGGATCGTTCTGTCGGGACAGGAATACGAAGAGCTGCTCTCTCATCTTTCCGAGTCAGAGCATCTTTCCTATCTTGAGCTTTCCGAGCAGGCCTCGACGCTGCTGCATCGCATCCGCGGAAAAACCTCGGGCGTCGTCATCTTGCTGATGCGCTGGTTTCTCGTTCCGATATTTCAGCGAATTTTCACGGGCATTCACATTGAAGGGATCGATCGCGCCCGCGACGCGATGCGGGAGCATCCGCTCCTGCTCCTGCCGAATCATCGCTCGCACTTTGATTATCTGCTCCTGAGCTATGTGCTCTACACCGAGCACCTTCCCCTTCCGTACATTGCAGCCGGAGAAAACCTGAATTTCTTTCCGATGGGCTTCTTCCTTCGCAGAGCGGGAGCTTTCTTCATCCGCCGGCGCTCACAACGCGATCCTCTCTATAAGTTCGTCCTCGAGCGCTACATCACCTATCTGCTCAAGCAGGGCCACTTGATCGAATTCTTCATCGAGGGCGGGCGCAGCCGCTCCGGGCTCGCATTGCATCCCCGTGTCGGCCTTCTGAAATATATCGTGCAGGCGATTCATGCCGGCGAAAGAAAAGACGCGGTGATCATGCCGGTCGCGGTCACCTATGAAAAGGTTCCCGAGGAGCAGAGTCTCGCGCGGGAGCTGATCGGGGAACGGAAGCGCAGGGAGAGCCTCTTTGGGCTGCTGAACGCCCGGCGAATCCTTCGTGCGCGGTTCGGATCGGTGTCCGTGCGTTTCGGAGATGCGCACAGCGCGCGCGACCTCGAGGTTGTCGATCTGCACTCGACAGCGCTTGGGTTTGTTCGCGCCCAATCTGACCTCGCAGATATAACTCCGCTCTCGTTGATCTCCGCCGCGCAAACTCTGCTTCCAAAGGGTGCATCCAGAGAGGAGCTGAAAGCGGCAATGCTCAGACTTGCGGTCGCACTTTTTGAGCGGCACGGGCTTCGCGGCCTGAGCGAAAAGTCGATGTGGGGCACATTTGTCGTGCCTGCCGGACTAAAACTGAACGTCGGCATCGTTTGGTGTCTCGCCGGCACAACGCTCGGAGCCGGAATCGATGCCGTGATCGATTATGTGCATGAGCACTATCCCGGATTTCCGGCAAATGATGCGACCTGCGAATATTACAAGAACCAGTTTCTCAATACGATCTTGAGCGACGCGGTATCCACTCTTATCCACCGGATGCCGCAGGCGGCAAATGCTTCGCTCCTCGAGATCTTCGAGACGATCTCGCCGATTGTCAGCCGCGAGGGAGCAGAGACGCCGGGCATTTTCCTCCAATTTCTACGGGAGCCAATCGAGGTGGCGTTCCAGACCCTTCAGGTTCCGTTCCAGGAGGATGAAGATCCCGGCCGCGCCGAGATTCTTGAATTTTTCAGTGAGAACGGTGATCCCCACACGGCCTTCACACATTACGCCGAGCTTGCTCTCGCGCTCTTCGGACGGTGGAAGCGGCTCGATGAGCCGACCCGCGCACAGATCCGCAGTGAGCTCGCGCTCGTGCTGGATGTGCTGAATCTGGAACGAAGCTCGCTCTCGCTGGTGAGCACTGCTGAGCAACAGTGAGCAGTAAAAATGCGTAGTAATAATGAGCAGCAGAAATGAGCCATGACGACGAGCTTCAGGAGGGTCCGTTCGCTCTCCTCAAGGAGGGTGAGCTCCTTGTCGTCGGTGCCGTCGTCGAAGCGGCGCTTGCGATTCTTGCCCTCTGCCTCATTTGGCTCGCCGATATAAAAGTCATCTGGGGAATCGGCGTTCAGTCGACGGCTATCGGTGTTTTTGGGGCTGTTTTTCTGTTCGGCTGTAACTGGACCCTCTACCGGTTCGCCGACGCCGGGAAGGGAAGAATCGCGCTCGAGTTGCAGCGATTCCGGGAGCTGGTGGCCCGGCCGCTATCGGAGAATCTCTCAATTCCGAATGCGATTGCGCTCTCCATCCTGGCCGGACTTTGCGAGGAGCTTTTCTTCCGCGGAGCGCTTCAGCCGCTCATCGGAGTAGTGCTTTCGGGCGCTGCGTTCGCGCTTTTGCACTTCGGGCCGAAGATCAAGGATTGGCGCATCATCCCAGTCATCTATCTGCTCGTGAGCCTGTTCTTCGCCGGAATCTACTGTTTCGCACATTCGCTTTGGGCCGCAATTACAGCGCATGCCGTGTATGACGCGATCGTTCTAATGGAATTGCGCTTCCGCGCGAAAAATTAACTCCGCTCTTTCGTCTAATCCTCCGATAACAAAGGTAGGGACAGGGGCCGAGAACGGCCGCCCAAAACTCTGAAGATTCAGAATTCTGAGGATCAGGGGCCTGGAGATTACGGCACAGTCAGTGGCCGGTCACACTAGGCGGCGGCTCTGCTCCCGAACGGTTCAACCCAGAACGGTGATTCTGTAGACCTCGGGAGCCCCGGCATCCTCCTGCGTGTCTTCTATCTGCCTCGCACTGAGCAAAATTTCGCGCGGCGGTAAATGCGCGGAGCGGCTTGAATCGGCATCGGAATAGATGGCGCTTCAAGCAGGATTTTTTCGGTTCGGATCGACTATGGGCAGGTACTCGCGGGGGAGAATGAAACTGTTCGGGGCGCTGCTCCCGGCGTTTTTCATCTGCTCCGGAGCAAGCGCCCAAGAGGATACGGTTCTCTTCCGGAAGTCATCTCTGCCAAACCGTCTCTCCGCGCGGACGGACAGCGTCACGCAAACCAACAGCCGCTTCAATTTCGCAGAAGCGCTGATCATCGAAGACGTCGTTGCCACACCGGTGGGGGATGACGGAACGATTCGCGATACGCTCGTTCGCACCGAGCAGCAGCAAGGCGCTCTGACCTTTGTGCGAAATACTTTCAATCAGAATTACATCGATAACATCGTCAGCGGCCGCGCGAGTGATGCGCTGGATCTTTCCGACGACGCTTCACAGAAGATCGCCGCATACGAAGGCGCTCTCTTTATCTCCCGAGCACTTGCCGCTTCGCCGCTCGCGCACGTCTATGCGAAGATCTCACAGAACTTTCGAACGGTCCGGAACTACCTGATGTTCCGTGTCTCCCCGGAAAGAGACGGAGCGCTCGGTTTCGAATCCGCGAGCGACTACGGCAAACGGACAAACTTCCTCGAGTTCCGGCTCGCGCCGTCAACCCGCCACGGTATCCAACCCCGGCTCCGTTTGGGCGAAAGGGTCTCGATGAGTTACGACTTCGACGAGAAGGCTCCGATCCTCGAGTATAATTTTAACTTCTAAGGTCCAATTTTTCATTCCACGCCCGATCGGGCGTGACGAATCCGCTTCCTGACCGGCTTCCTGACCGGCTTCCTGACCGCGCTTTTCCGCGGGGAATATCAGGGAATGCAGCGCCCCTTTGTGGTCCATACCCTCTTTGTGATTGATTCCGGCATCTCTTTTTGGGTGCACTATGATTATCTCGGGGCTTATTTCGGGGCGTTCCCTTTCTCGCTCAGTTCTCCTTCTGGCGACCGCTGGTCTTCTCTCACTCTGTTCCTGCAAGGACAGCGCGCCGGCGAAGCAAACCGCTGCCGTTCCGGCGAGCGATGCTGCCGCCCGTCCGGCGCTGGGAGCAAACACCGCGGCTCAGGCCCCTGCTCCTCAATCGCTTCTGTCGCTTGTGCCAAGCGACGCGGGCGCGTTCTTCCTCTGGGATCTCTCGAGTCCCGCCTACGACAAGCTCCTCGCTTCGCGCTGGGGGAACTCCTATCTATCCCGCACACAAACACTCGCATCGCAGATGCCGGAGCTTGGTGCTCTCCTGAAGGATGCAGGTCTCGACCTCAGCAACTCTCAAGAGCTGAAGAAAAAGGTCCGTGAAGCGCTCGCGTTGCTGACGAAACCAGCGAGCGGCACAGCAAACGCGGTCGGTGGGCTCGTGCTCCGCACACCGGATGCAGCTACAGCTTCACAGGTGACAGCAGCTTTGAAGGCAGCGATCGAAAAGCGTGGGACGCCCACTACCCCGATTGACGGGGGCTACAGCTTCGAGATGGATCTTCCGAACAAGACACCGGTTCAACAAGGCCAAGTTGAAGGCCAACCGCCGGTTGCTGCAGCTCAGCCGAAGCGCCTGAAGCTCCTGACGAAGGCCGTCGGCGACAGGATCATCCTCGCAGACGATCCGGCGATCATGGCTCGTTTGGCCACTGGTCCTGCCGCGGGTGAGCGTCCGGCGCCGATGTTTGCGAAGCTCGCGGCTGATGCGCCGCCGCCGCAGGAGCGCGTTGCACTCGGATATGTCGACGCCGTTGCACTGCTCAACACAGAGAAGGAGAAACAGGAGACTCCGGTCACCGCTGCCTTCCTCAGCGTGAAGATGACCGATCGGCCGACCGTTCAGATCCGTCTTCAGAAGCGGCCGGGCGTTGCGCCGGCGAAGATCGAAACTGTCGTGCCTGCGAAGGAGATTCTCGCTGCATTCCCAGTGGACCCGATCCTTTTCACGACGATGCAAGCCGGTGTGATTCGTGACATGGCCACTGGAAGCTCGCCGGATGCCGCGAACTTCATGAACGACTCGCAGTTCGCACCCTTGAAGTCGATCACTCAGCTCGCAGTCGGCGCGAAGGCCGCCGTTCCCGGCCAGTCGATGCTTCCGATTCCGGAGCTGATCATCTCGGTGGTGACGACTCAGCCGAAAGAGTTCGCCGAGCAGATGCTGAATTCCGCGCAAGCCGCCGTAAAAGGCTACGGGCTTCCCGGAACATTGAGCGAGAAGACAATCGCCGGAAAGAAGGTCTCGATCCTTCCGGGCGCATTTGGACTTTCGCTCTTTGTCGCTCAGCTCGATGCCGCAGTTCTCGCGGCTACCAGCGAGGCTCTGCTGGTTGATGCGCTCACCAAGCTCGCTCAGCCGGATCCGTTTGCCGGTTCGACGTTACCCGCTACCGCCATCCAATCGGTGAAAGCCGGCGGGATTGGACGCCTCTATCTGAGCTTCCCGGAAGTCGTGAAGCTGCTCGAGAGCGCGAAGGAAATGACAGGCGCAATGGCCGCGGGCCCGGATGGACAGCAGTCGGCTGCGCAGCAGGCCCTTTCCACTGAGAACATGAAGGCCCTTTCCGACCTCGGGACGCTCCTCGGGTCCATGACGGACCAGGGAGATGAGCTTCGAGGGGAGATTACATACCTATAATTTCGGGAATCAAATCAGGGACTTAGCCGTATAGAGAAGTAACCCGTTAGCTGAGCCGGACTAGAGTATGTCTACGGTATCCGAGGAGTTATCCGTGCGCAGCGCCGCTGAAAGGGTTTACGAAGAGGTTCTTGCTGATGCAGATCAGGATAGCCTCAACCATCGGCTGAACTACTCGGACATCGATGCCACACATGTGCTCCTCAGAAAGGACACGGTGTGGCTCGGTGCAACACTCGTCCTCTTCCAAGCACTAGACGGATTTTTCACCTCAGTCGGCATCAGCCGCTTCGGCACGAGCATCGAAGGCAATCCGATTCTCCGGACGTTAATGGAGGAGTTTGGACACCTTCCGGTCCTCGCCCTACTGAAGACCGCTGCCGTCGTTCTCGTTTTGATAATGACCATCCTCGCTAACCGTCTCGCCTGGATTCGGCATGCGATGGTTGGGGTGAGCGGCGTCTACTTCTTCGCTGCAATCGTCCCCTGGGCTTACATTTTGTATATCCGCCCGATTCTCTGATCCGTTCCGCTCTGTGATACAACCGACCAATGCGAATCACGCGCTGGGGCGAATACGGTGTTCATTGTGCGGTCGCTATTGCCCGTAATCAGGGCCAGGGCTCCGAAAGCTCCTCCGCTCATGAGATCGCTGATGAGTATAAGATCGCGGTCGACTACGCTCAGCAGATTCTTCAGCGGCTCCGCCGCGCCGGACTTATCGAGAGTGTTCGCGGTCCACATGGGGGCTACCGTCTTGCCCGTCCGAGCGACCAGATTACACTCGGAGATATCCTGAACGCCGCAGAGGGCTCGGTCTTCAATGCGTTATGCTCGACGAATCCCATCGATAGTGAGCGTTGCAGTGAAAGTATTTCCTGCGGGCTTCGCGAGCTCTGGGGCGAGCTTGAAGATCATCTCGAGGCGTTCCTGAAAGGCGTGACACTAACGCAGCTGGTTGCCCGGCTAACGAGTCAGGAGAAGCTCGTTACATTGGGCGCGAGGAAGCAGGCGTAGGGCGCAGCAGCAAAGTAAATCGGCCACACTGGGAACGCGGGCGGCCTCGCCCGCTTGCCGGTGTATCAAAGCAGCAAAGTGAATCGGCCACACTGGGAACGCGGGCGGCCTCGCCCGCTTGCCGGTGTACTTAGCGGAAGGAAGGCTAAAGCGATCCCTGTTCGAATGTATGAACTGGCAAGAAGCGGCATGCTGCCGGGCGTACACTACGCAGGGGACGATAGAGGCAACGCAGCGGGCGGCGGAGCCCCGGCCTGCGGGCGAGGACGCCCGCGCTCCAATCTCGCGTAAATCATCGATGGACAAAGTCCATCGATGTGGACCCGATCGGGATCGAACCGACGACCTCGACACTGCCAGTGTCGCGCTCTCCCAGCTGAGCTACGGGCCCTTAGAACTTTTCTCGGGCCTCTTTATCGGATCGGTCGGCGAGAGTTGCAAGTCTGATGAACCGCTCAGGGTTAACGGCGATTCCCTCTTGGCGAACCTCGTAGTGCAGATGCGGTCCGGTGGAATGGCCGGTGCTGCCCACTAGGCCGACTTTCCTTCCGCGGCAGACGCTCTCACCGGCTTTGACGGTGATTCGCGAGAGATGGCCGTAGAGAGTCTCCACTCCCCCGCCGTGGTCGATCACCACGCTCAAGCCATAGCCTCCGCGCCATCCGGCTTGACTCACCGTGCCGTCTGCGGTCGCGATAACTTCGGCACGTTTATCGATGGAGATATCTATCCCTTGGTGGAGCTGGCGACGGCCTGTGAATGGTGAAGCACGCCAGCCGTAACCCGATGTGACTTCGCCGAATGCCGGTGAACCGATCGGGGTGCGCCGCACGCGTGAAACCGGGTCAAGCGATAACAGGTCTTCCGCTGATCGGACACGGATGCGCCGCAAACGAAACAAGAGTTGATCGATCGGCGCGGCCTCCATCTCCATCCCGCCGCCCGCGCCGCCGCGTGCATAGGTGCGTTGTTTGTGAAATGCCGCTCTCACATGCAGCTCTTCAGCCGTATCAACCTGGCGCACGCCATCTAAGGACTGCTGAATTTCGAGCAGCTGGGCTCTGAGCTCACGAAGATCTTTCCGGTTCTTTGTCAGCTCTTCGCGCACTTCAGGAACTTCGAATGCAGCGTTCGCAAGCACGCGCTCAGCGCCCTCGACTCCGTAGTGTTGCAGCAACGTGCCGCCCGCGATCAGCACTCCAACAAAGATTCCGGCCGGAACAGCATTCGCGAGTGAGCGGGCAAATGCGAGATAAAGCGGCCAATGCGGCAGCTTTTTCTGAACCTCTGCTTCACTCGACGCTTCCATTCGGCTCCCCAAGAAGCCGCCCCGACTACCAGTCCGGGTGAGAGATCTCAAGCAAGATTCCTTGTAGATTTATATCAAATAGCTCAAGTGCAATAGAGAGATTCCGGAGCGTTCCATTCGCACCTTGAAATGCAGTGACGGTTGTGGTCCGGCCCGATTTCGCTTTCTCCAATTTTATCGTCTCTTGAGTGCTGTGAAAAAGATCTCCGTCGTTCTCCTGATAGTGTCCGCTGTAGCGATCCGGTTTCTGCGGCTCGATCTTCAGAGCCTTTGGCTCGATGAGGCACTTTCGCTCGATCACATTCGAAGCGTGTCTCTGGCAGAGCTGTATCGAAAGTTGATTACCGAGAATGTTCATCCGCCGGTGTACTATCTTTTTCTCCGCTGGTGGTCCTCTCTCTTCGGCGAAACAGAGTTCGCACTCAGGTCGCTCTCCGCGACTTTCTCCGTTGGAACCCTCGGAGTTGTTGGCTGCATCGGTGCACGTTTTTTCGGGCGCCGCGTGGCACTCACCGCCCTCGTTCTCTGCGGCACATCGCTGTACCAAATTTGGTTTGCCCAGGAGGTGAAAGGCTACGCCCTCTCGATGCTGCTCGCTTCCGGTGCCGCCTTTTTTCTGCTCGAGAATGAGCGAAAGCCTTCAATCCGGGGCAATCTGCTGCTCGCGTTTTCCGAGCTTCTCCTGATCTTTACGCACTACATGAACGGACTTTTTCTTGGTGCGCACGGGCTCTACTCGGCGATCATCCTTATCAAGGACCGCACTCAGCGCGGAATGGTGCGCTCCGGGATTATGGCACTTGCCGCGACCCTCGTTCTCGCCGCCGGGTGGTTCTGGATGAATAACGACTCAATCGCACGCAACCGCGAGACCCTCTGGTTCGGTGTGCCTTCATTGATCGAGTACGTCGAGCTCTTTGCCAGATTCCTGACCTATGATGTGCCTTGGTCCCCGACTTCACGGCCGCTGAGTTTGTTAGCGTTGCCACTCACCATGATCATCGCCGGATTTTGGTGGATCGGATCGCACGGGGAGGAAAATCCAAAGCTTTCTCCTGCAACGATCTTCATTCTGTTCTGGTTACTCGTCCCCACGGCTCTGAGCTGGGGATTTGCGCAGATCGGTGTCCGAGGATTTTATTTTCGAACATTGGCTTTGAGCGCTCCCGCTCTCGGACTGCTCCTCGCTTTCGCGATCTGCCGCATCCGTCCGCAGTTTTTGCAAGCGGTTGCGCTCCTTCTCGTCATTCATTGTTCAGTCGCGCTCTACCCGCACTATTTCTCCGTGCATCACAAGGAGAATTGGCGGGCCTGCGCGGCGGCTGTTGAAGCTCATTTCAAACCGGCAGAGCCGATCGTGTTTCCACAGATCGGAGCGACCGTTCCATTCAATTACTATTTCCGGCGGAAGTACGAACCGATTCCTTGGAACAATTTCCGAGAACACCCGGCGGGTCAATCAATCTGGTTGATTCACGCGCTGACGGACATCGAGCTTAAGCAGATCGCGGTCGACCTTTCCGGGCTCGGCTACTCGCTGGTTGAGCGCCACGACTTTCCCGGGATCCGCCTCCGGAAGTACTCGAAACAAGCTCACGCGCTGAACGCACAAACTGCTCAGTGACCTCACGGCCGGCGAGCATTCTCGCAATCTCCATCACACGGCTCTCTTCGTCGATCCGGCGAACGCTGACATCGGTCCTTGACTCAGTCGACTCTTTCTCGATCACGAGGTGCCGCTCTCCGAGTGCCGCAATCTGCGGCGCGTGGGTCACGACAATGAGCTGAAAGCGTGGAGAGAGTGAGCGCAGCTTTTCGCCGAGGACCTGAGCGGTCGCACCGCCCAGGCCGACATCGATCTCATCAAAAATCTGCAGCACAGGTGTGGTTTGTTCGTTGAGCAAGGTTTTTAGAACCAGGAGCACCCGTGAAAGCTCGCCGCCGGAAGCCACCTCGGCCAGCGGATGGGCCGGCTCACCAGGATTCGCTGCGAGGTGAAACGCAACAGCATCCGCGCCACGCTCGGTCGACGGGCTGGGGTTCACCTCGACAGTGAATCGTGCGCGCTTCATCTCCAAAGCAGCCAGACCCTCATCAACTGCAAGCGCAAATCTCTCGGCGACTTTCTTTCTCTCGGCGGTGAGCTTTTGCTCCAGCTCAGTCAGAGCATCACGTGCCGCGGTCACCTCTTTTTGCAGACTCTCCAATTCGTAGGAGCCGGATTCATAGAGCGCGAGCTCCTTTGAGATCGCGTTGAAATACTCCACGAGCTCGTCTGTCGACCGGCCGTACTTCCGTTCAAGGCGTGCAAGCTCGGAGAGCCGCTCACGCAATTGCTCGAGATGGGCGGGATCGATTTCAAGCGAAGACGAGTACTCTTCGAGCTGGAGTCGAAGCTCCGAGATCTGCGCACCGATTCCGGCGGCCAGCTCGGCGATCGCACCAAGGCCGGAGTCCAAGCGAAGGAGCTTCGAAAGCAGTCCTTCCAGCCGGGATGCGGTATGCTCGACACCGTTCTCATCATCGTCCAGCAGCCGGAGGGATTCGGCGATTCCAGAGGAGAGCGCTTCGACGCTTGAGGCCCGCTTCAATTCGGCTTCTACGAGCAAGCGCTCACCGGCACGCAACCCGGCCTCTTTGAGCTCGTCGCGCTCGAATGCAAGCCGCCGCAGCTGTTCCTGCCGTTCCGCGCTGCTTGATCGTGCGCGCTCGAATCGCTTCGCCAGCTCCGACCAGCGGAGAAACGTCGTCTGAACAGAGGCCAGAAGTTCCTTCGAGACGCCGAACTGATCGAGGCATGCCAGGTGAAATCCCTTCTCGAGGAGCCGCTGCTGGCTGTGCTGCCCAGTGATATCGAAAAGCGCCGCGGCAACTGCCGCAAGCTCCGCTCTCGTGCTGAGCCGTCCGTTGATTGAGATCTTTCCCCGGCCATTGGCGTCGACAACGCGGCGCAGAATCACCTCGTCTTCAGCGAGAATCTCATCCGCCCATTCGAAGTCGGCGCGAAGATCGGAGACCGTTCGCTCGCGCGCCTCCGGAGTGAGGGTGAACAATGCCTCGATCTCGGCTTTCTCCTGGCCGGTGCGGATCAGATCCGAAGAGCCGCGGGCACCCCGCAGCAGCTCCAGGCCGCGAAGCACGAGCGATTTTCCGGCACCGGTCTCACCTGTGATGACGTTCAAGCCGGGACAGAATTCGAGCTCGAGCTCGGAGACGATTGCGATGTTCTTGAGTCGGAGTAACTGCAGCACCGTTCAAGCCCTCCGGGTAGTATTTGCTGTGGCGGCCCATTTAAGTTTCGTAGAGAGCATCTCGAAGTAACCCCGGCTCGGCGAGGTCACGAGCTCGATGCTGAAGTCCGAAGTCGTTACCTCAACCTCGTCATCGGCTCCAATCTGCAGACCTTCCTGTCCATCGACCGTCAGATAGACCTCGTCACCACCTTCTTTCCGTCCAGGGTGCATCTTCAATTTAATGCGAGATGCTCCCGGAACAATCAGCGGACGAGCGGTCAAAGAATGTGGGCAGATTGGCGTCATCAACAGCGCATTGACGAGCGGGTGCACGATCGAGCCGCCGGCTGCGAGCGAGTATGCGGTCGAACCGGACGGGCTCGAGATAATGACACCATCTCCGCGCATCGCTGCGGCCAGACTGTGATCGATGTAGAGATCGACGCCGAAAATTCTCGCGAGCGCTCCTTTTGCAATGACCACATCGTTCAACGCATGAAACGTTCGCTGTTGGCCGGTGCTCGTTCGAAGCTTTGCCTCCAGCAGAGTGCGCCGCTCCGTAGTAACGTCACCCTGCAGGGCTTTCTCCAAGACTGTCGTGAGCTCACGCGCTGTGATCTCTGTGAGAAAGCCTAACGTCCCGACATTCACACCGAGGATCTTCGCCGGATTCGGACACGGATAGCGTGCCGCGCTGATGAAAGTTCCATCACCGCCGAGGATAACTGCGAGATCCGTGCGCTGAATGATCTCTCTTCGCGGAATAATCTGCGAGCGCTGGATCAGATCCGCGCTTAGCGCGCTCGAGCCTTCGTTGTCGACATAGAAGCCGATCTTGTGAGCGTGAAGAAAGCTGGCGACATCGCGCGCGAGCCGCTGCGCGCGAGGATTCTTCGGCTTTACTACGATTCCGACTTTGGCTCTCTCCATCCACTCTCCATCGTGAGAGCCAATCCGATATCACTTATCCCGGTAGGCGTTCACGATAATAATCTGAAATTGTGAAGAGATTCTCATAATGTTTACGGAATTCTCTCGTAGAGGTCTTGGGTACTTTTCTTGTCGTCCCCTGATCGGGGACGGCAGATTTTGTGAACGCTTAGTTCTCTCCACCCCTTGTTTTGCTACGCAGGGACCAATCACATCGCCAGTTGATGCATGTTTGCTCTTCGATGTAGTGATTGGTCCTTCTTTATCTTGTTTTGCTGCGCAAAACTTTCCCCTTACAGGGGAGGTCACCCCCCGGTTTTGCTGCGCAAAACCACCCCCTGAGGGGGCTGGAGACTATCCGGATGTGCGCGCTATTGTTCATCGACGTGAACGTTTCACTTGTCCCGAAACTCCTCATCAGCAACTGCGGAGGTCACTCGGCCCGGTATCGAGGCGATATGGCCATACCCTTCACGAACCCCGTCCCGAGTCTCTTCCGGCAGTGCATCGGTCACATAGAGCCCCTCATAGCCGGCCATCGTCAGGCCGGCGTTCCCGAGCACGTAGATGGCGTATGGCGGAAAGGCCACGCAAGCTCCGACGGTTATCATCGTGCTCCCCAGCCCTTTCCCATAGAACCAATCGCCGCCTGCCTGCTCGAGCAACTCTTGCGCCTCTTCCGGGGTCGGCGGCTTCACCTTTCCCGTTGCAAGGCCGGAGATATTTGTCGAGCGGGCAATCAGGTCGCCGGGACTGGTGTTCGATGCAGCGCGACGCATGGGAGCAGGGGGTTCCGGCTCCTCCATTAGACCGCACCCTGTCAGTGACGAGAGTGAAAACAGAAGGAGCGCGATCCCAAGGGCGCTCATCGGAGAGCGGAAAGGACGGCCGCTCTTAACCCCAGTCGAGCACTCCGCGGCGCCAGACATAAAGCAGCCCGGCGGAGAGTACGGCGAGAAATGAAACCATGACCCAATAACCATTCCACCCCAGTTTAACTGCCTGGACGGCCCATGGGTACATGAAAACTACCTCGACATCGAAGAGAATGAAGATCATCGCGACGAGATAGAAGCGGACACTGAGGCGCTCGTTCGGGCTTCCGGTCCCGATCGTTCCACACTCAAACGGATCGTCTTTTATTGCGGATCGGACTTTCGGACCGAGGACGCTGGATAGAATCAACAGCGTAGCGACAAAGCCCGCGGTCACTATGAAGATGACGAGAATCGCGAAGTAACCGTCCATCTGATGCTTTCTTTAGAGCGTTCTAGGTTTTCGTGTAGCCCA
>CAYOAK010000022.1:0-26112 GCA_964401925.1 uncultured Bdellovibrionales bacterium
GATCGCCGAGCGCGCGGCGACCCCTTTCTCCATAAACCACTTTGATCGATCGGCGAGAAGCTCCGGCGGAACATCCTTCACCGGGCCACCCTCCTCAGAAGGAGCGGTATCAGGTCCGGAAATGATGTCGGAGATATCCCCGACCATCCGGACATAACCGCCGAGCGGGATCAAGCCGATCCGGTATTCGACATCTCCGATTCGCCGTTTGAAAAGTGCCGGTCCGAAACCGATCGCGAAGCGCACGATCCCCACCCCGCACCACTTTGCAACGAGAAAGTGCCCGAGCTCATGGATCAATATCAGCACGCTGACAATCACGATCGGAACGAGGATGGTCCAAAAAATCCAGGTCATGTACTCCTGCCGGCTTTCCGCCCGATGATTTTCTCCGCCGATTCGCGCGCAGCGAGATCGACCGTGAGAAGTGTATCCAGAGAATCTACTTTCACTACATCATGCGCACGAAGTGCCTCTTCGACTACCTCGGCGATCTGGAGCAGCCCGATGCGCCCGGCCATGAAAGCGCTCACAGCAGCCTCATTGGCACCATTTAAGACGGCCGGGGCACTACCCCCGATTCGAAGCGCCTCGTAAGCGAGCCGAAGCGCCGGGAATCGCTCGATATCCGGCCGCTCGAAATGCAGCGCCCCCCACTCCGCCAGGCTCAGCCGCTTCACTCCGGCATCCAAGTCGCATCCGCAGAGGACCGTCAACGCATGGGCAATCGGGAGCTTCATGTCCGTTTCGGAGCAGCAAGCGAACACCGTTCCGTCGTCGAACTCTACAAGACCGTGCACAATGCTCTCAGTGTGAATAAGCACTTCGATCTTCTCTGCCGGGAGATCGAATAACTGCGCCGCTTCGATCACCTCGAGCCCCTTGTTCATCAGGGTCGCGGAATCCACGGAGATCTTTGCTCCCATATTCCAGCGCGGATGCTTCACTGCCTCAGCCGGAGTTGCCGCCGCCATCACCTCCCACGCTGCTCGAAGAAACGGTCCACCGGAAGCTGTGAGGATAATTTTCGAGACCTTCCTGGAGCGGTCAGTCCCAAGGAGCTGAAAGATGCTGGAATGCTCGGAGTCGACCGAAGCAATTCGTCCCCCCTTTTCCCGAAGCACCTGCTTGCAAAGATCCCCACCTGCGACCAGACACTCTTTATTGGCGAGCGCGAGGCTCTTTCCAAGCTCAAGCGCCGTAAGGACTGGCTTCAGCGCAGCGACACCAGAGATCGCGACGACCGCGCACGTCGAGCTCGCGGCATGAATCAGATCAATAAGAGCGTTCTCTCCGCTGAAGATGCGGCAGTCCTGTCCGCAGGCGGCCTTCACCGTCTTTGCGCTCGCCTCGTCGATGACTGCGACGAGACTTGGAGAGAACTCCCGGATCTGCTCGATGAGCAGATCCGTGTTCGAACAGACGGCAAGCGCTTCAACGCTGAGTGCACCGGGATTTGCGCGGACGACATCGAGCGTTTGCCGTCCGACCGATCCGGTCGATCCAAGAATGATCAGCGAATTCATGCGGCGAAAAACGCGAGGAGGTACAGCGCAGGACCGGCAAACAGATATCCGTCGACTCGATCGAAGATTCCGCCGTGCCCGGGAAGAATGCCCCCCATGTCCTTCACAGTGTAGAGGCGTTTGAGAAAGGACTCAGCTAGGTCGCCGATCTGCGACAGAACCGAGACAAGGAGCGCTAATCCCAAGATCACAACGTCCGTAAACGGAAAGTGGATGAACCAGGCGAGCGGGAGGCTCGCTCCGACCGCGACCAACAGCCCTCCGATCGCACCTTCCCAGCTCTTATTGGGACTGACTCGCGGAGCGAGCTTATGTTTTCCGAGAGTCATTCCAAACGCGTATGCGCCCGTGTCATTCAGGACGACCATCAAGACGAACCAGCCGTAGACTTTCCAGGAATCAGGGCCCAAGACGAGGGAGACTGCGCGTATTCCACCGAGTAAAGCCGTTCCGAAGAGCAGCGGATAGAGACAAGTCACGCCCAGCGCCGTCAAAACTTCCTTCTGCGGCTCTTCGTGATCGCCGGATTCGAACCGTTGGGTCTCCCGGGCGAGCAGCAACGACACGACAGCAATCATCGATGCCGCCGCGGCTGCGAGTCCGCCAAAAATCGTGCTGAGCGGGACCAGTGCAAACGCGACAGTGTACAGAAATGCGTCGCTCGAAAGGAGCACCGCCCCGGAGGTGATCTTCGGCCGCCGATACGGCGGGAGCGATACAGTGAGGAATTCATAGACAATCGAGAACGTCACGAAGAGTGCGAGGAACTGGACTGCGACAGCACCCGCCGCCAAGACAGCGCCAGAGAACGCCAGCAGCGAAAATCCCGTTACAATCCGGGCGACGACGGGCGAATAAAAGATCGACGGTATGCCGCTCCGCCGCTTCGCCTCCAGACCCCCCTGCTGTCCGACTGTGATCGACATCGCGGAAATCCTCAGCTGAGCTCCTCCGCCTGACGCTGGACCTGCGCTGCGCTGAGGCCGAACCGCCGCTCACGCTTGCGAAACTCCTCGAGACAGCGCTTCAGCGCCTCTTCGTCAAAGTCCGGCCACAGCTCAGGTGCGACGACAATCTCAGCATACGCGAGCTGAAAGAGCAGAAAGTTCGAGATGCGCATCTCCCCGCTCGTGCGAATCAGAAGATCCGGGTCCGGAATGTCGTGCGTCCAAAGCGCTGATGAAAATACGGCGGAATCTATCGAACGGGGATCGAGCTTCCCGTCCCGCGCGAGGGTTGCGAGCTTTGCAGCCGCCTGAACGATCTCATCGCGGCCGCCGTAGCTCACCGCGAGAATCAGATCGAGACCCGTATTCTCCGATGTACGCTCGATATCGCGGTGAAGCGCGGTTCGAACCGGAAGCGGAAGCCGTGCGAGATCCCCGATCGCCCGCAGCCGGATGCCGTTGTCGATCAGCTCGGAAAGCTCACTATCCAGATATTGCTTGAACAGGCCCATCAAGCCGTCGACCTCTTCTTTGGCCCGTCCCCAATTCTCGGAGGAGAAACTGAAGAGGGTCAGATAACGCACCCCTTGGCGGCGGCACTCTTCAACAACCTTACGAACGCTGGTCGCTCCGGCACGATGGCCTTCGATGCGCTTAAGCCCGCGCGACTGTGCCCATCGGCCGTTCCCATCCATGATGATCGCGACGTGCCGGGCGGTCTGTCCGGTGGTAGGAGCCGTACGTTCAGGGGCTGTGCTGCTCAAACCTCGGAGATCTCCCCTTCCTTCCCGGCAAGCAGCTTGTCGATCTCCGCGACCGATCCATCAATCTGCTTCTGCACCCGATCCGTAAGCTTCTTCGCTTCGTCTTTGGTTGCGCCGCCGTCTTTCTCGAGCTTCTTCAACAGCTCGTTTGCATCCCGCCGGTGATTGCGAATGCTGACACGCATTTCCTCCGCCATCTTATGGAGGTGTCTGATGATATCTTTCCGGACTTCGTCGGTCAGAGCAGGAACTGAGACGCGCAAGGTGTTACCCTCACGCGCCGGATTGAATCCGAGGTCAGAGCTCTTAATTGCTTTCTCGACGGCTTGAATCGCTCCCGCATCGTAGACCTGAATCACAATGAGGCGCGCTTCGGGCGCGCTGATCTGTGCAAGATGTGAAAGCTGGGTTTTCGACCCGTAGTAATCGACCTGAACGTTTTCGAGGAGGCCGGGGCTGGCACGGCCGGTCCGGACTTTCTGCAGATCGCGCTTGAACGCGGCAACCGCAGCCGTACACTGTTCCTGAAGCTTCTTTAAGATGCTCTCTCCAGTTTCACCCGCCATAGAAAGGCTCCTTTGAGATTTTCGCCTTAGGGCGTTTTAATCGTCGAGGGCAACGGACGTTCCGATATCCTCGCCAAAAATTACGCGCGGAATGTTTCCGCTCGTAGCGATGTTGAACACTCTAATCGGAAGCCCTTCGCCCATACAGAGCGAGATCGCCGTGGCGTCCATCACCGCAATCTTTCGTTTCAGGACATCCATGTAGCTCAGATGCTTATACATGACGGCGTCCGGATACTGGTGCGGATCCTTATCATAGACCCCGTCAACTTTCGTGGCCTTTAAGATCACTTCGGCACCGATCTCCTTTGCACGCAGCGCAGCAGCGGTATCGGTCGTAAAATATGGATTTCCAGTGCCGCACGCAAAAATCACGACACGCCCCTTCTCGAGGTGCCGTTTGGCGCGCCGCGTAATGAACGGTTCGCAGATCTGGTTCATTATGATCGCAGACATTACCCGGGTCATGACCCCCGCCCGCTCGAGCGCGTCCTGCATCGCAAGCGAGTTGATGACCGTGGCCATCATTCCCATGTAGTCGGCGTTCACTCGGTCCATACCCTGAACGCTGGCGGAGAGGCCCCGGAAGATGTTTCCGCCCCCGAGCACTAACCCGATCTGAATTCCGGCTTTATGAACGACGGAGATCTCCTCAGCCATGCGCACGAGTATTGCGGGATCGATTCCGTATCCCCGATCTCCTGCGAGCGCTTCGCCGGAGAGCTTTAGCAACACCCGTTTGTATGGTTCCATCCTTTCTCCATCGGCCGTTCTCCGTTTGCCGAACCTGAATTTCGTGCAGAGAAATTCAGATTAAAATTGTAAATAAGCGGGCTAGGCGCTTTGAGCCGGCTTCTGAACTCCCTCACCGACTTCGAAGCGGGCGAAACGTTTCAAAATGATCTTCTCACCGACGCGGGCGCTCAATTCGTTAATCAGGTCCAGGATCGATTTCTTCGCACTCGCGTCGCGCACATCGAGCTGTTCGAGCAGGCAGACCTCTTTCAGATACTTGTCGATCTGCCCCACGAGGATCTTGTCGGCCATCTTCTCCTGTTCGGGCTTGAGCTGTGCTTTGAGAATCTCCTTTTCGTGCGAAAGCACGTTTTCGGGAACTTCGTCACGGCTCAAGTATCTCGGTGCGGCCCAGGCGATGTGCATGGAGATCGCTTTTGCGAGATCTTGAAAATCTGTGCCGCGCGCGACGAAATCCGTCTCGCAGTTCAGCTCGAGCATGACACCGATACGTCCGCCCGCATGGATATACGAGTGCACGAGTCCTTCGGCCGCGACTTTGTCCGCGCGCTTCCCGACATCTTTCATCCCCTTCTTTCGCAGAAGGTCGATCGCTGTATCAAAGTTTCCATTCGCTTCGGTGAGCGCTTTCTTGCAGTCCATCATTCCAGCACCGGTCTTCTCCCGGAGCTCGCGGACCATGTTCGAAGTGACTTCCATGATTCTGTTCTCTCTTTCCTGTCAGTTCCCAATCGTTCGGTGTTCGGGCGTTCGGGCCGCTGCGCCCCCCTTCCTACTTCTTTGATAGGCGAGAAGAAAGCGGTACCGCGCGTTTGTGGGGAGCTTGCGGGGTGCCCGCAGGCCAAAACCGAACCCCCCGAAACCAGACAACGCAGCTCGAACGAGTGATATTTTGCTTTTGGCGGCCTAGGCTTCTGCCGGAGTTCCCTGCGCCTCGCTTCCCTCTTCAGCGGCGGCCGCTGCGGGAGCTGGAGCAGCTTTCTCACCCTCAATACGCGGGCCCTCATTCCGGGGACGGCGATTGCGGTTCCGCGGCGAAGCATCTCTCCGGTCATCCCGGCGATCATAGTTCTGCGTTCTTTCATCCGCAGGACGGGGGACGTAGCGCTTCCGGCCTTCGAGGACGGTGTCTGCGACAGCCTGCGCGAAAAGCCGGATTGCCCGGGTGCCGTCGTCGTTTGACGGGATGGCATAGGGTACGGCCGCCGGATCGCAATTCGTATCGACAAGCGCGACGACTGGGATGTCCAGACGGCGTGCTTCCTTCACCGCGATCTCCTCACGGCGGATGTCGATGACAAACAGCATGCTCGGAAGCGAGGTCATGTCGCGGATACCGCCGATCGAGCTGACCAGCTTTTCGAGCTCGCGAGCAAACATCAGCCGCTCTTTCTTCGTGAACTTAAATGAGGCACCCGAGTTTTGACGCTCTTCTTCCTCTTGGAGAATCTCTTCGAGCTTCTTCATCCGATCGACGCTCTTGCGGACGGTCGAGAAGTTCGTGAGCATTCCGCCGAGCCAGCGCTCGGCTACATAAAATCCGTTGCAACGCTTGGCTTCCTCGCCGACTGATTCCTGCGCCTGCTTCTTCGTTCCGACAAAAAGGAACGATCCACCCTGAGCGGCCATCTCTTCGATAGCGGATTTTGCGCGGTTCCAGGCCTGAACGGTCTTGGGGAGATTGATTATGTGGATTCCGTTCCGCGAGCCGTAAATATACGGGGACATCGCCGGGTTCCAACGGGAGGTCTGGTGGCCAAAATGTGCACCCGCTTCAAGAAGCGTGCGGAGAGTGATCTCTACCGGTGCCTTAGGTGCTGCTGTTTCGCCTGCGTTCATTGAACTCACTCCGCTGATCCTGCCTAGTATCCGTGTACCCGGTTCCTTACCATTTCCGTCCGTCGAGCCTGCAGGCTGTTGCGCTGGGATAAAATTCCCCTGTTCAATCGCCTTACGTGTCGCTTCTCGCGCGAGCTCTACCTCTTTCGCCCGTCCGAGGTCATCTCTTGAGGTTTGTGTTCTTCCATTACTGTCGGGGGAAGAAGCACCGGTCTGTCCGTCTCTGCCAGCGTCAGAGGGTGCGCTCTCGCGAGATTTCTCGCTCGAGGACAATTCCTCTCCGGCAACCGGAATACCATTCGGCTGAGTTTGTTCCATTTTACTCCTCTCTTGGTTAACCCACCCTCCGCCAGTCCTCAATCACGCGGAGACGAGAAGCATTACGGGACAAAATTCCTCAAACGGGATTTGAGGAATTCAGCTGTTCCAGTCCAGCTGGCAGTAGCCAGCAGACTGCGTAACAGTCTACACCCATTAGGGCTCTCTCTCCAATCAAGATTGACTCCTCCGAAGAGAGGCCCAATAAGAAGGCCTATTCGGAGCACCAAGAGTTGGCAGAGGTGCGAAATATTTAGTGATTATAGCTAGCACGGCCGAACCTTGAACTCAAATTCCCCCGAAAGCCCCCCTATTCCGGAAGCGCCCCCGAGGGTGCCGGCGAAGGGTATGGTCCTCAAGGCCGGGGTGATCGTCTCTGGCGTAACCCTCCTGAGCCGGGTCCTGGGCCTCGTCCGCGACTCGTTGATCGCAGTGATTTTCGGTGCCGGCCACATGACCGACGCATTCTTCATCGCGCTCCGGGTGCCGAACATGTTCCGCCGAATGGTCGCCGAGGGCTCTCTCGCGACCGCGGCCGTTCCGGTCCTCACGCGCGCCCGGGACCAATCCCCCGACACCTTCCGGAAAGCTCTCGGCGCAATTACCTCTCTGACTCTCCTCTGCACGGTTCCGATTGCCGCCATCGGAACACTCTACGCGCGGAAGTGCGTCCTCCTCCTCTCACCGGGACTCGGCACGGAAGAGCAACTGATCGAGACGGCCACGATGTTGCTGCAGATCCTGTTTCCCTTCGTAGCAATCATCTCTGTAACAGCGGTCCTGGCGAGTGCGTTGAATGCTACGCACCGATACGCAGTCGCTGCACTGCCCCCGGCAATCTCGAACCTCGTTCTCATAGCCGTGCTGGGTTTTCTCTATTTCGAGCGGCACCTGCCGATCACCTGGGTGGCCGCGGCGTTTCTTTTCGGGTCAATCGTGGCTCTGATTCCGCTGCTCGTGCAGCTCTGGCAGTCCGGTCTGGCGCCAATTTTTGATCGGGAAGGAAGCCGAGAGAGCACTCGAATGCTGATGCCGATATTCGTCCCCGCGCTCTTTGCCTCATCTGCACATCAGCTCCTCTCACTCCTCCTAAGCCTCCTGGCCTCGATGCTTCCGGTGGGAAGTATCTCCTGCCTCTATTACGCAGACCGGTTGTATCAGTTTCCGCTTGGAATTTTTTCGGTTGCGCTGGCGACGGCCGCCCTTCCGCGACTCGCTGAATTACGCGGCTCCCCTGAGCAGCTGAACCGGGAGCTCACAAATCTCCTCAGCTGGATCACGATCGGTGTGCTCCCCGCCACGGTCGGGCTGACAGTTCTCGCGTCCCCGATTGTGCGCTTGATTTATGAGCACGGAAATTTTTCGCCGGAGAACGCTCAGCTCACAGCACGTGCGCTCCAGGGTTACGCTGTCGGACTCTGGCCGATCAGTCTGCAGATCATCTTGGTTCGAGCCTATCTCGCACTCGGTTATGGCCGTATTCCGGCGGCTTCGACCGTTGTCGCCGCCGTTGTGACACCGATCGCGGCGCTCGCATTGATGGGGACACCGAGCTCCGACGCAGGAAATGCGCTCGCCGTGGCGATTAGCACTCTGCAACGGAAAGTCGGAATCGCCGAGATGGGCCAACAGGGGCTCGCCCTCTCAAGCGCGATTGGGATGACGGCCGCAGTGATTCTCCTCTTCGGCTTATTGAGCCGAATCCACGTCAAGGTGAACTCCCGGGAGCTTCTCCGAAACATCGCGAAGACCGGCATAGCCTGCGCCGGTTTATGGATAGTCCTCGCAGCGCTTGCCGGGCAGATCACCAATCTGACGACTCTCGTCATCGTCGCTGTTCCCACGGGCATTATCATTTACGGCGCGCTCATCTTGGCGCTGGGAGCCGTGAAAGCTTCTGAGTTGAAAGAATTTTTTCGCAAATCCTCACCCGGCTAGCGCGAATAATGCGCGCGGATAATGCCAAAGGACATATTTAAGCGGACACTTCTCCGCCGAATCGCCGACTACCTTATCCGACTTGGCGGAACATCCTGAACATACCTGAACATGGAGGTGCGATGGCGGAGTTGAGCCTTGTGGGGCTCGAGCTTGACTCAGTTTATCGAGGCCGGAGAACGGAAGAGATCTTTACGGCTCGAGAGGTGCTGCGTGTCGCACGACTGGATGCGGAACGCATCGTGGCGCAAGCGTCCCAGTCTGCGAACGATGTCCGGACTGAGGCGGAGAAACGGGGATATCTGGAGGGGATTCTGAGGGCGGCCGCGAATCTCAGCTCGGCGGCTGAGCTCAGCCGGGAGGCGTTGGTGTGCGCCCGGCGAAAGATTCTCGACCTCGGAATCGAGGTGGCAAGGGCGGTTGTGGGAAGGGAGATCGCCGAACGGCCCGAGAGCATCCTTCTGCGAGTGGATGAGGCGCTCAGTTTCGTGAAGCACACTGCGACCGGTCAGCTTGATGTGCACCGTGACGATCTTCCACTGTTTGAGACAGAGGTCTTTACGCAGGGGGCCGCCGGATCGCTTCGTGTAAGACCAAACGAGGACCTCGCGCGCGGATCGTTCATCTTGCGAACAGACCTGGGAGAGTTGCATGCAGATCTTGGTGAGCACATCCTCCGGCTTAGAGACGCCCTCGCTGAGAGCAACGGCCCCTCACGAATCGGCTCCTGACGCAGCCCCTGTTCGAGATGAAAGAGCCCCAGATGGGCCCGTTGCGAAATGGCCGTCTCGGCCATTTTCGGGCCTCGCGCTCAGAGAGCGCGACAGACAAAGAGGGCAGCATTCGAACCAGCACCTGACCCGTCAATGAACCATGTGAGAAATCGTTGGAAAAATTGAGTCCTCGAGAAGATGATCTCCCATTTCGCGAACCTCCCAAAACACGTTCGTTATCCGGCAGACCCCAAATGAACGGGATCCAGTATCGAGCGCGCCGGTTTAGAGTGTTCGGGGAGGTCATCGCAATTCGTGGTTCGGCGATTGAATGCCGGGTCCCCGGCGCGCGAATCGGCGACCTCGTTCGAATCGCCGGTAGCCGCGGCGCCATTCACGGCCGAGTCAGCGGCTTCGATGAGGTTTCGGCGACGGTGTCTCCGCTCGATGACCCCGCCCCTGTCCGAGTTCACGCGCGGGTCGAGCTGCTCGATAAAGAGCTCACGTTTGACCTTCCGGCACGTTTCGCCGGCTGCGTGTTAGACGCGACCGGAAAGTTCCTCGGTCCGGAGGACAGGGCAGAAGACCGGGTAAGAATTGCAATCACTCCCGGTCGCCCGAAGATTTCGGAACGAGCCTCCACCCACGAGCGGCTCGTCACCGGAATCCGATCAATCGACTCCTTCGTCCCGATTGCGTCAGGACAGCGCCTCATGATCGCGGCCGAGCCGGGAGCCGGAAAGACATCGCTCCTGCGAATGCTCGCCGAGGGGTGCGAGGCAGACTGTGTGATCTTTGCCCTCATCGGCGAGCGCGGACGGGAGGCGGCGGGCCTCATCGATGGAGAGCTATCAGCAGAGGTTCGGAGCCGCGCTATTCTTGTGGTCTCAACAAGCGATGAGCTTCCGGCGAGAAGAGTTCTCTCCGCACAATTGGCAACTAGTGCCGCTGAGTATTACGCGGGACAGGGAAAGCGCGTGCTCCTCCTCTTCGATTCGCTGACCCGTTACGCCAGGGCGGCAAGAGAAGTCGCACTGGGGGCGGGGGAGCTTCCGGTGCGCCGGGGCTATCCGGCATCCGTATTCTCCGAGCTTCCCAAACTTCTCGAGCGGCCAGGGAGATTTCGACGCGGCAGCATAACGGCGTTCTACACAATGCTCCTTACCTCTGAGCTTGACGAGGACCCGATGATCGAAGAAGTGCGGGGAATTCTAGACGGTCACATTGTGTTGAGGCGCAGTACGGCTGAGAGCGGATTATTTCCGGCGCTCTCGGTCCCGGAATCGCTCTCGCGACTAGAGGGAGTTCTGACTGAAGGCGAGCTTCGAGCGAAGATTGCGCTCCTCCGGGCGCTTCTCTCGAGACTCGCAAACGATCGGAAGGTCGCGCTCTTCGCCGAACATATCGACCCGGAGCTCGCCACCGCACTCGCTCTGGAACAGGATCTTCGCGAGTTTCTCCGGCATTCTGCGCCCTCTACGTTCCCAGAAACGGCTCGGAAACTTCTTGCCCTGTCGGGACGCGCCGCCGAGCTTCATGCTAGGTTCGCGCAGGAATGGCGAAAGAACGGGTGATCATAATTGGTGCGGGGATTCTGGGGTGCTCCCTCGCCTATCATCTGGCGCGCCGCGGATACCGGTGCACGGTTCTCGAGAAAGAGGCGCACCCGGCAAAGCACGCCTCCGGACGCAGCAGCGGGATGCTTCGCGCACTGTATCGGCATCCTCAACTCACCGACTGGGCAGTCCGATCGTTGGAGTTACTGCCGGAAGAGATTCGTTCCCGTGAGATCTTACGCACCGGCTCGATAATCGTCGGACGCACTGTTCCCGATCACCACCCCGGGCTCTTCGAACAGATTGAGTTCCCCGATCGACTGCGGAATGGGCAGAAAGAAACGGCGGTATATTGCGGGGCAGATGGGCTCATTTCGTCGGAGAGCTTCACCCGTTCCATCTGGGGATTGGCTAAGGCGGCGGGAGCGGTGATTCAAACGGAGACCCGTGTGAACTCCGCTGGGAAAAATGCGGGCAATTGGGAGATTCTCTCCAGCTCCGGCAATGCCGAACATATACACACTGCAGAGGTCGTAGTGAACGCCGCGGGAGCTTGGCTGAATGCGCTCAGACCGAGCGGGTCGGTCGACAAGGTGGCGCGTGCTTTTGCGCGTCATCTCTTTACCATTCAGGCGCCTAGCAGCGACGCCGGATTACTTCCTGACACGGGATTCCTCTGGGACGAGCGTGATTATTTTTATATCCGCAAGCTGTCCGGCGGTCGGGCGCTCTTCTCGCTCTGTGACGAATCCGAAATAGATCCGGATGCGGAACCATCCGGTGAGTCGCTGCACAAGCTCCTCGGCGAAAAGCTGGAGCTCTATGCAGCAAAATTCGGCGCAGTATGGAGCGGGGCGCCGGAGATTTTCGCTCAGCGCTGGTGTTTGCGCACATATCACCCGGACCAGCTTCCGATCCTCTGTAAAGATCCGCAGCACGCAGGCTATTTTTGGATCGGCGCGTTCGGCGGTTTTGGAATGTCGACGGGATTTGCGGCAGCCGAGGATCTCGCGCGAATTATCTCGGGTGAAGCCGAGCAGAATCCGGAATTCGCATTGCGGCCAGCGCCCTAGCGCGGCGGTCGGACATTCGCGCGCGCGGTAATCGTCATCCCGGATGCGGTGTCCGAATTCTCCGAATCGGACGGCAAGAGCTCTCGCAGCTCACTTCGAACAAGACGGAATCCGATATAAGCGAGGCCCACAACGATTACGCCGACGAGGCAAATGACGACCCACAGGAGCGAGAGATTTATTCCCCCTTTGAAACCTAGGTAGGGCGCCACAAACTGCAGTGAGATAATGATGGCAGGGACTCCGATGAGCAGTGCCATCTTTCGAATGTTGATTCTCGGTCGAGCATCATCGAGTGACTTTGCCTTGCGCGAGGCGAGCTGGCCTTTCTGTGCGACCCGGCCGGCAAGCGCCCGTTTTGGCTCCGCGCGCTTTATCGGGGTTGTCCGCTGAATATATTCTTTTTGCACTGAATAGATCTCCGCTAAACCTCCAGTCGCTCCCCTGAGGGAGATTGCTTCACCGATCGATTGCAAATTCGCGCGAATTCAAAGCGCGGGAGGGGGCAGATCGGGCCGGATCTGATCGAATCTGATCGAAAAAAATTGAGTCCGACGGAGAACGGTTCCTTCTTTTTTGTTCCTGTTTCTTTGTCCCTGCTTTTTTAAGCCGATTTGCAGGGAGGTGGTGTTCGACCATTCTCCCTGCTCCGGCTTCCCTGTTGAGGAAACAACGGCTAGAGAAAGCGATTAACCGCGGGCAGCAGATCATTGCGCAGGCGGTTCTGAGCTTGTGCTGGTGAGGCGCATCGATTCGCCATCGCCGTTCCCAATCTCGTGCCGAAGTCTTGAGCTCGCAGCCGGACACTTTGTTGCATCGTTGCCGTGATGCATTCCAATTTCGGCACCAGCCTGACGATCGGCTGCAGATCATTCGTCAGGCATTCGTCGAAACGCATCCCCGTGGAATCGGGCCAGATGACCTGATCCGAACGTCCATCGAGCAGTGCCGCAACCGCGAGGTTCCCGACCTGCCGCCCCAGAAGTTCGTCCACCTGGGAAGTCTCGATCTCCGTTCCGGCGAGAACGGTCTCCTCGCTCCAGATTTGAAGTTGAGCCCCAATCAGCGAAAGCTCCTGGCGGATGGAATCGACGAGCTCCAGATGAAAGCCCCGATCCGGCTGAGCTTCGTGCAGCCGATTAAGCAGCTGCAGAGGGGGTCCCGAGTGCGGGATGCCCGTCAGATGGCGGATGAGGCCTTCGCTGATGACGCAGACCCCATTGGATTCCTCCGATGCAGCGAGCCGTTTCAACATCGAACCGGCTATCACCCTGGCAAAGTACCGGGATGAAAGCGGATGGTCCTTGTCGAACTCTTCACCGAGAAACGCGAGCTCCGCGCCTGCTTCCTGTGCCGCGGCCAGCGTGAGCCACCCGGCTTCACTGCCCCTGATGATACGCATTTGCCAATGCCGCGGAGCTTCCTTCCGTGCCTCCCGAAGCATCTCTGTCAATGCTTCCGCCGCCGAGACAAATCCGAGAACCGACGCGGTGCTTTCTTGAGTCGGGCCGACATCGTTAAAGATCGACCCGGGAATGAATATGACCTGCTGTTTTCCAGCGGCGAGTTTCGAGAGCTTCGCAGTCTTCGACAATGCGTCGTTCCCGCCGATGACAATGAGTTTGTTCAGCCCTAATGTATCGAGCGCCGCTCCAACTCGCCGGTAATCGGTGTCATAGGTCATCGACCGCTCGAGAGCTCGGCCGAATTGGTGATGAGCGATGCGGGAGATCCAGCGTTGGACGCTGAGATCGTCGCACGATTCCGGGCCGGAACACGCTAATAACCGGCTCCATCCATCGGCGAATATGTATGCAGGCCCCGAGTCGATCGCAGGTAAAATCGCCTGAATGGCGCTGCGAACTCCCGGAACATTTCCACAAACGATTATGCCGATGTCCGCTAACTGTCGTGACATCATTGGACCCCTTTCAGAGGTCCGCCGAGAAAACCTTTTTCGTTCTCCCGTCGGTCCTCAGCTCGTGGTGAGCTAGAGACCGAAGGTGAGGTTTACCCAAAGACTCCGTCTCGCGTGCAAAGTGCACGCGGATCTCTTCGGATCGCGGATTCTCGAAAGATCAGGGCAACCCCTGTCCTTGTCATGCGAATAAGTGCGAGTCGAGCCTGCCTGGGGCGAACGGTTATTCAGTCAGTTGATGAGTCCGCTTAACTCGCTCGAGTTAAATACGCTGGGCTCAGGCCGCGCGGAGGAAGCGCACCTCTTCCTGCACCACGACGAGAAGTTGCCGGGCTAGTTCTCCGACATCGTAGCTCCAAAACAACATCTGCGATTCACCGCCGGTGATCGCATGGTCGAGGAAAACCTCGATGGCCGAGCCTTTCCACCCTTCGCCTGGAAAACGCAGCGAGAGATCCGCGCCGTAGCCGGAGAGCAGAGCACCCGCACCCGTCTCAAAAATCCGCTCCGCGTTTTGCCGGACCAACAGGGGAAGCCCTTCGACATTCTTGTAAGGAATTCCCTCTTCCTTCACGCCCAACAGTGCTGCCATCGGCAGGATATCGACCAGGCGGAAGCAGCGGCGGCCGCGCTTCACCATTTCACCGGACGGAGCAGAGACCCCGGTCTGGCAGAAAAATGTAAACTGAGAGAGCACCAGCTTCCGGTGCGGAAAGAGCTGCTGAAGCAACTTTCGAATCTGCGATGCAGTGTACTCAACGGTGCGTAGCGAGCTGTAGGACTGAGCGGGCATTCTCTCCAACTGCGGTGCTGCCACAGATGGATGCAACTCAATCTTTGGAAGTCCAATCACATTTTGCATACGTTACGCACAATTCGCTGACTCACTGGAACTAGTACGTTTCGGAAAGTCGCGAAAGAGGGAAACGAGGAGCTTGCCGCGAGAAGATTGAATTCATACTGTAGCGGCTCATCCGGAGTTGTATGGAACGTTATTTCACGGAACTTGAAGCTGCGAGCGCGGCAGGCGTAAGCCCCGATACGATTCGGGAATTTGCGAGCATCGGGATTCTTCGGGCTGAGGAGCGCGAGGGACAGAAGCGCTTCTCTCACCGAGAGCTCGAGGCGGTGTTTCAGTCTATTAAGTCAGACATCCCGCCAGAAGTGCTGCACCAAGAGTCGGCGCCTGAGCTCAAAGCGGATGAGTACGCTTCGAACTCGGAGGTCACTTTCACCGCGGAGCTTGAAGATCACGACGAGGGCAATCAACCGCCGCCGGAGCCAGCCGCGCAGGCATCACCTCCTCCCGAGGCCCCGAATTCCCCGTTCTCGAATTCCCAATCCCAGACTTCCCAGTCTGCCAATCCCGAGATCCGCGAAGCGGTCTTCCAGGATCGGCGCGAAACATTCATCGAGCACAACTCCTTTGAGTTCCTCGAGCTGAACAAGACCCTCCGTGATCAGATCCAGATTCTCCGCGATGAGCGTGACTGGCTGAGAAAGCGTGTCGAGGTCCTCGAAGTCCGCGCAGAACGCGATCAGATGCTGCTCCTATCCGAGAGCCGCAATCTCCAGAATCTCCTCCCAGACAAGCGCCCACGCCGCTGGTTCGCGTTACCTTGGAGTAAGGGCTGACCACTCTTTCTTTCGAGGGACCTCGAATCGGAACAGAGGCGTTACCGGGACCGCGGACGTCCCCGTCCGCTTTCCGGTTCATGCGCCTGAACGGTGATCGAGCTTCGTGCTGGTGCGATTACTTGCAAGCGGACGGGGACGTCCGCGGTCCCAGTAACGCAACTTCTTTGACCCCTGCCCCCTTTCAGGGGGCGGAGTTTTGCGAAAGCAAAACCGGGGGTGGTGAAGATATTCATTCACAACATCGCAGCCGCTGTAGCGCTCCGATGTCGAACCGTGAATGAAAAAACGGAGGTCACAAGGACCTCCGTTTCAGCTCAGACTTAACTGAACTTATTCTGCCGGCTTCGGAAGATCCGCTGCCGCTGTCGTTGCTACATCAGCACCTTGCACTGTGAACTGAGCACGGCGGTTTGCTGCGCGTGCCCAGTCGGTTTGCTCGGTGAAGAGCGGGCGGGACTCGCCGTAGCTGATCGGCGACATCCGAGTCCTGTCGACTCCGAGCTCAGAAAGCTCCTTGATGACCGTGTCAGCGCGGCGCATTCCGAGCTTCATGTTGTACTCGTCGCTGCCCATGAAATCAGTGTGGCCTTCGACCACAACCTTCACGGTCGGCATCGCGCCGAGCATTCCGGCGACCTGACGGACGCGCGCGCTGCCCAAGGGGTTGAGCGAGCTCTTGTCGAAATCGAATGCGATATCAGGGAATACGACCTTCTCCTCGGTCACAACGTCCGGAGTCGTCTCAGTCGACTCTACCCGGCCGCCAATAGCGTTCATCGGAGCAACCTTATTGCAATCCGGAATCCCGTTATTGTTGAAGCACATCGGGTTGCGGAAATCGTACGGCTCACGAAAGCCGAAGACGCTGCGGGAAACCGGGGTGCTGGCGATCAGATAATCGAGGGGACGGAAGATCCCTTCTCTGAGCGCCCAGCCGATTGGGTGAAGTATGTAGGCTCCAACACGCAGCGGGTGCGACTCCGTTTCGCGCCAGCGGGGTGGCTGATGGTAGTGCCAAAGGCCGTTGTCGTCAGGAAGGAGGTCCTGAGCAACCGCTTGGGTTCCGCCAAGCGTGGAGAGAAGCAAGGTGGCTCCAGCCACTGCAACAGTCCGCCGCCAAGCCTTTGGTGTGAAAGCAATTTTTTTCATAAAATCTGACCGAGATCCCCTTGGTGGATATGGGCGAAGAGACAGCGAATACCCGGTTACTGTCAAGGTAAAAAGATGCGTCCGCCGCGTGAAGCGTGGCTAATTTTTCTTTGTTGAAATCGAGAGATGCGTACGGAGCGGGAAATATCGAGCCCGAATGCGCGTCGCCCCGAAGATCTTCGGGCTCGGGCGGGGGAATTTCTCATTTCCGAGTAGAGAGAGGTAGATACGATTGCAGCTGTCTGCTCCTGTCAGGGGTCGAGTAGCGTCCAATGGTGGATGGCTGACATCAACAAAAAACGGGCGCCGCTCTACGACACGCGTTCGTACACTTTAGAGAACAAGGATCTTTCCCACGGGACGTGGTTCTCCGTCGTCGCGCTTGCTCTCGCCATCTACTCTTCAAATAGCGGCAACCCGTACGTCGGAGCACTCACTTCCGTCATCTGTTATCTCGCAGTGCTCCTCTCGTCCCAACGCACGCGAGTCGCGATTCCGTTCATGCTCAGCATCGCGCTTTTAGTTCCGGCGCTTCGTTCTGCGGAGCTGCTCCGCCTGGTGATCTTTTCTGCGGGCATCGCAATCACACCGCGGCGACGTGAGTCCGTGATGCCGTTATTCGTGCTGCTCGGACTTTGGGCCGCGTTCCTGAACTCGATGCACATCATGGAGCTGTTTGGCGGGTTGGGATTTGCGGTCACGCCGTTCTATCTGAAGCTCGCAATCCTCGACATCTGCGGCTTCGTTGTTCTGATGATCCTGCTCTGGTCAAAGCCCTTTCCGGCGCTCTTCGGCAGGCTGCCGCGCGAAGTCGATATCTCCACGGTAAGCTTCGTGCTCTTCTTTCTCGCAACCATCGTCGGGAGCGCGCTCACCGCGACAACGTTAATGGTGATGTTCCGCCTGGACCTCGAGACGCTGCTGGCGACATCGCACAGAAACGGCACGGCGCTCACGCTCATCGCGGTGGCTCTCGTTGCCATTCCTCTCTCGCTCTCCGTCTCGCTCAATCGTCTTGTGAAAGACTTCTCGCAGAAGCTCGAATCGATCTTTTCGAGCGGCGGCCGCGCGATGGTGCAGCAGGTGAGCCCGAAAGTGCACGAATTCCAGGAGACATTCGGCAAGGCGCGTGAGCTGATCGACGAGCTCGATCGGAAGGTGCGCGAAGCCGAACTGATCGGAAAGAACACTTCGGCGCAGTTCGACGAGCGGGAGAAAGAGCTGATTCAGGCAACCAAGGATGCGCAGAACATCGCATCCGTGATGTCACTCTCCCCGGTCGGGTTTCTTGCGGTGAACGGGAGCGGAGCGATTCTCGCCGCGAACCGGACGATCGATGTACAGTTCGGACTTCAGCTCAGCCATGATCAGATCGGAGAGCATTTCGCTCAGCTCAAACTGAACGAAGAGGTCTCGAACTCGACCGGCCTCTCGATCGTGCTGATGAACTTCGTCTCCCGGATTCTCTCCGAACAAAAGCAGCTCACCCGCGGGCAGCCGTTACAGAGTTACTTTCCGCTCGATGCCTCATCATTCGTCCATTTTACTGTCTTCCTGTTCGACGAACGGATCATCCCCGTTGATTGGAAGCGGATGTCGCAGCAGCTCCCGCCGAGCGAGCTGACGATCGTACTTTTCTCGACTGTGCGCGATGATCTGCGCAGCTTCTTGCTCGAGCAGCTTCAACCGAACTCGTTCGAGATTCTCGGCGGCCATTCGATCGACCTGACAAAGGATATTCTCTTCCAGCTCGAAACCTTCGATCAGCGCTTCTCAATGACGCCGGAAGAGATGGATGCGTTGCGGACATGCTCCCCCGATGAGCTCGAGGCTCAACTGCGCATGCTGATCCGCGGGGTATCTGACCTGAAGGTCGCCGTTCACTCGGCAGTACTCGATCATATTCGCTCCGCGCAGTCGCCCTCCCAACCGCAGACGGAGGAGGAAAAGGTGAAAGCCAAGAGCCTGCTCGTTCCGATCGATCTCGGCGGAGAGCTCGAGCGGCTCCTCCGGCTTTTCGACGAGCTGCTCGGACTGAGTGTGGAGGCGAATTTCTCCTTTCCCACCGGGGTTGATGCAGCGGGGAAGAGTGTCCGCCAGCCGATCACTGTCCAAGCGGTGCGACCGCAGATCTCCCGCTTCTTCGCGACCTTCCTTTCAGTCCTCTCAGGTATCTCGAAACGTGTTGAAGGTTCAGCGCTCTCGGTTACCATCGGCACAGAACAGATCGGGCTCGGGACTGCCGCGCTCTTCCGCGGCTCGCATCCCGGCCGCTATGCGCGGATTACTGTCTCCCATACGGGGCAGAGCGTCACCACGAACATGCTGCCCGATTCAGTTCGTCATATCTCTCCCCATGTAACGGCGGGCGAGGAGCTGGTCGCAGCGCTCGCGCTTCTTTCGCTCGAGATTGAGCGGATGAACGGCTTCTTCTCAATTCAAAGCTCGCCCGCGAAAGGTACGCACATCACGATCTACATACCGGAAGATCCGCTGAACGTGCAGAAACCCTCGTCACGCAAGCTCGCACCTTCGCGGGTCGATCAAGGCCCGCCGAAGCCGGTCGCTGTTCAATTACCGGAGCACCGGCCGGATGCGGAACCCGCTCCGGAGAGGGAGCAGATTCTTGCCCCGATGGGCGCGGTCGAGAGCCTGCCCGACGTGCTTGCGGGCCCCCCGCGACCGACGAGGGTGCTCATCATCGGCGACGAGATCGGACTTCGGGACGATGTGAAATCCTGCTTCAACGGCGAGTTCGACCTTACGATCGAAGACATGAGCCGCGAGAGCGTAAAAACGCTTACCGGTCAGCCCGATTATTCGGGGAGCGGATTCGGGGCGCAGGCCTCAACCGATCCGTTCGGTGGAGATCAACCGGCGGATCTTGACTCCTTCTCATTGATCATCGTTCCGATCTTGGGTGAGCTATCCGACGGAGTTCGTCTGCTCCGCGATCTTGGCGCCGAGCGGCCGATTCTGATTGTTGCCAAAGACTCGGACTCAGCAGATGCACTTGCAGCACTGCACCCCGTAATCACCTACCCGCTCGATCGAGCCGCGCTCAAAGAGATGCTCGAGGGGATATTCAGTAGTGGGTCAGTTTGACCGGGACCGCAGGCGTCTCGCCTGCTTGCAAGTAGCCGCAGCAGCACAGAGCCAGACACTGTTCGCAAGCGTGAACCGGGGTGCGGACGGGGACGTCCGCGGTCCCAGTAGCGCCTTTCCTCCGATTCAAACTGACCCACTAACGAATTTTCAGCGCAAACTGACCAAACCTAGTATTCCGAGACGCTCTGATCAATCTCAGAGTAGGCGTTTGTGCCACCGGTCAGGTTGTAGAGCTCGGGAAAGCCGTTACTCTCCAGGTAGCGGATTGCGCGCTCGCTCCGTCCGCCGACCCGGCAGTACACAACAACCATCCGCTCCTTACCGGCGGCGTCGACCTTGCCGCGCAACTCTTCGATACGAGAAGGCAGCTCCTGAAGGGGGAAATGAAGCGCATCCGGAAGCGTTCCATAGACAAGCTCTTCGGTTTGCCGAACGTCGATCAGCAGGGGCCGGGCCCCGTTTGAGATCGCTTGGAAAAGCGCGAAGACCGGAAGCTCTTTCATTTAGCCGCAAGCCAATCCGCTCACTACCAATCCGCTAACTAAAGGAGTGGCCGCAACCGCAGGTGCGCTTTGCATTCGGATTATTGAATTTAAACCCGTTACCTTGCAGCCCCGAGACATAATCGATCTCAGTGCCGCTCAAGAACTGCGTGCTCGCCATATCGACGAAGACTTTCAGTCCTTTGACCTCGAACACTGTGTCACCCGGCCGCTCGGAGTCGGAAAAATCGAGCGCATACTGGAGCCCCGAGCACCCTCCGCCCTGAACCGCAATGCGCAGCCCGTGGCCAGACAAGCCTTCCTCGGCGATAGCTTTTTTCACCATCTCGATAGCTTTGTCAGTGATGCGAACGGGCTCGATATCGGTGTTCTCTGACGTGCCGGCGGGAGCCGCCGAATCTGTTTCCGCATTTGCCATAATGATAGATACTATCACAGCTGGTGCTTGAACTGAACTGCCCATCATGAATTTCTCCATCTGCCCGATCGGGACCAATAGCGCTTTTACACAGCGCGGATTTAATTCGAATTATATCGTGCGAAGCGAGGCCGGATCGTTTCTTTTCGACTGCGGGTCGACGGCCGGCGCAGCTCTGGATCGGCTCGGTCTTTCTCTGGTCGATGTATCCGAAGTGTACCTGAGCCACCTCCATCTCGATCATGTGGGCGGGCTGATTCAGCTCGGTCTGACGCGCTTCAGTCAGGAGCTGCCCCGGCCGAAGCTGTACTGCCACCGGGACCTCGGAGCGAAGCTCTGGCCGGTCTTCCTCCGGGGGCTGATGGGGATAGTCATCGACCGCCAAGGGAACCCGAAGAGCTCGGAGCTGGAAGACTTTTTCGAACCGGTCATCCTGCCCGATACGGGCGGCGGTTTTGATTCCGTTACGACGATTGCCGGCCTTGAGTGCGTGCTCATCAAATCAAAGCACCCGGCAATGAGCGAGTGTCACGGCCTGATAATTGACCAGCGGGTATTCCTGACCTCCGACGCTGTCTTTCAACCGAACAGCCTCGAGTCGGTAGCGAACCATTTTCCACTCGAGATGATCATCCATCATTGCACCTACAATCCCGGTCTCGCCGGTATGCATGCGACTGTCGATCAGCTGCGCTCACTTCCGGAAGACCTGAGGGAGCTGATCATGCTCTCGCACTACGACGACCAGATGATCGGAAAGAGCGATCCGAATTTCGAGCTCGCGGAGACCGGACGGATTTACGAATATTAGGTTTTTAAGCGAAGTACCCTTACCGGGGGCGGACGCTTGAAGTTCGCGTTTTCCAGGAATATCTCTCGTTAACAGAATCCGCAGGACAGACCATGGACAAGACGCCGATGACATCGAGAAGCCACCGGATCATGACCGAGGAGCTCCAGCGCTTAAAGAGCATCGAACGAAAGAAAGCCTCCGATGCAATTGCGGAAGCGCGCGCGCACGGCGATATCTCCGAGAACGCGGAATACGAGGCGGCGAAGAATGCACAAGGCCTCCTTGAAGCGCGCATTCGTCTGATGGAATCGAGACTCGGAACGGCCCAGGTGATCGACATCAGCAAGCTTTCCGGCACAAAAGTCGTCTTCGGCGCCACCGTTGTGCTGGAAGATTGCGATTCAGGTGATGAGAAGAAGGTGATGATCGTCGGCGAAGATGAGGCGAACGCCGAGCAAGGTCTGATCTCCTACGTATCCCCGCTCGCCCGTGCCCTGATCGGGAAATCAGTGGACGACACGGTCCAAGTGAAGCTCCCGAGCGGTCAGAAAGATTACGAGATTCGAGACGTAAAGTTCGGCGATACGTAACTCGCTGCTCGTACCGGGACTAAAACCAGGACGGCTCTAGAGAGCAACCTTCAACGCCGTGATGATGGCTACGTCGTTTTTCTCTTTAGACTCCGCGGGAACATTGTCAAAGGTATCCCGGACAAGAAAAACAAGGCCCATCTTCGAAGAGATCGCCGCCTCAACTCCGATTTCTGCTGTAACAAGCACGTTATTGCTGTCGGTAGTATCAAACAGAACAACAGCACTCTGATAAACCTTCGAGGTGCAGGAGATTGTCCAGTCGAATCGATCTCCGATTCGCGGTGCAAAATACTCCTTGCTCTCATCTCCGACCTTCTCGAACACGACTCCCGGACCAGCATCTACCCCGAGCTTAAAAGTATCATCCTTCAGCAGATAGTAGCCGGCAATTCCGCTGAGCATGAGCCGGTAGTCTACATCGGCAATCTCATCGTAGAGGAAGGTTGAATCCGTTCCTGTATAGACGCGGTCACTGAGGAGATACTTATAGTTTACGCCTGCACGAAAGTCGTTTCGGTTCGTCTTGTCTTCAGTATCGGCTTTGCCCCGATCCTCGCCGTAGCCGTACGCCGCATTGAAATCCAGCATATCGTCGCTTGTTTCGCGGCTGAGCTTTCCAAGAAAATTCAGAACAGTCGTATCGCTGTTTCCACTCGTATAATTCAATCCGAATGCGAGGCTCTTATCCCATGACCCGAGCTCTTTCTTCGGAGCGCAAGGATCGGCCCCCTTTTCGCACGCTGCTAGAGCGGCAGTGCAAGAGAGGGAGACGAATCCGATGGTGAAAAAAAAGTATTTCATTGGACACCTATGCTCTGGATGAAAGTTGGTCCGGTAGTAGATATTTAGTGCCGATACAAGACAACGTTCTCTGCTCTACGTCCCTGCCAGATACTCCTGAATCGACCGGACTTCGAACTTTCGGCCGGCTTTCAGATCCCGGATCGCTTCAACCGCCGCTTTTGCACCCTCGATACTCGTGAACAAGGGAAGGCCCTGCTCGAGAGCCGTTCTGCGGATCGACTTTGAGTCGAGCATCGGTCCGCTGCCTTCGGGAGTGTTGATCACGAAATGGATCTTTCGCTCTTGCAGGAGATCAACAACATGCGGCGAACCATCGCGAACCTTGTTGATTCTCTCGACCGGAATATCGTGCTTCTTCAGGAATGCCGCCGTACCGCTAGTAGCGATGATGGTGAAACCGAGCTTCCAAAGTTCGCGCGCAATCTCCAGGACCTCTTCTTTGTCGAGATCCCGAACACTGACGAAGGCCGCGCCCGAAGTCGGAAGAGAGGCGCCGCACGCTTCCTGCGCCCGGGCAAAGCCCCCTGCCGCCGTGCGATCGATCCCCATTACCTCGCCGGTAGAACGCATCTCGGGACCGAGTAACGCGTCCGCACCACGAAACTTGTTGAACGGGAAGACGGACTCCTTCACGGCAACATAGTTGTATTTTGATACCGCCGCCCCATAGTCAGCGAACCGCAGGATGTCTCCAAAGCGGCCGTTCTTGGAGATCTGCTCCAGGCTTTCGCCGGCCATGACGAGCGCCGCAACTTTCGCCCAGGGCACTCCCGTTACCTTCGAAACGAACGGCACGCTCCGTGAAGCTCGCGGATTCACTTCCAGGACGTACAGTTCACTGCCGTCGACAAGCGCGTATTGGACGTTCATTAATCCAGATACTCCGAGCTCGAGCGCAAGGCGCCGGGTCGTGTCTTCGATCTCCTTGAGCTTCTTGCCTTTAATGTTCGGCGCCGGAAGCATGAAGCTCGAATCTCCCGAATGAATGCCCGCGCGCTCTACGTGCTCACAGACTCCCGCAACAAGTACGCGTTTTCCATCGCAGACGCAGTCGACATCGACCTCAACCGCGTTGTCGAGAAAGCGATCGAGCAGCACCGGCCGGTCGAACGACACGCTGACACTCTCCCGGATATATTTATCGAGCTCTTCGTACGAGTAGATGATCGCCATTGCACGGCCGCCGAGAACGAACGACGGCCGGATCAAGAGCGGGAATCCGAGCCGCTCCGCGGCCTGATGAGCCTCCTCTGCGTTCCGGGCAAATCCGCTCTCCGCTTGCTTGAGCTTCAGGAAGTTCACCACGTCGTTAAACTTCTCCCGATCTTCGGCGAGATCGATCGACTCCGGCGGAGTGCCGATGATCGGTGCCCCAAGCCGCTTGAGCGCCTGTGAGAGCTTCAGCGGAGTCTGACCGCCATACTGCACGATGACGCCGAAAGGTTTCTCCCGATCGAGGATCTCCTGGACATCCTCCAAGGTGAGAGGCTCAAAATAGAGCCGATCCGAGGTGTCGTAATCGGTGGAAACCGTCTCCGGGTTGCAGTTCACCATGATCGTCTCATAGCCGGCCTCGCGGAGGGCGAAAGCCGCATGCACGCAGCAGTAATCGAACTCAAGACCTTGTCCGATCCTGTTCGGGCCCCCGCCCAGAATCACTATCTTCTTTTTCGATGTCGGCTCGGCATCCGAGAAATCATCGTATGTCGAATAGAGATACGGAGTGTTGGACGCGAACTCCGCGGCACAGGTATCTACGACCTTGAATCCCGGCCGGATGTTTCGCCGCTGGCGTTCTTTCGTCAGCTCCGGCTCGGTCGTCGCCAGAAGCTCCGCTAGACGAGCGTCGCTCGCGCCGAGACGCTTCGCGGCACGCAGCTCATCATCCGAGAGCGCGCTGAGCTTCTTGCCCTTCAACCCCTTCTCCAGATCCACGATCTTGCTCATCTCGGCGAGATACCAAGGGTCGTAGGAGGTGATCTTATTCAACTCCTCGCCGGTCATGCCCCGCTCGAGGCAAGCGGCGATCTGATAGAGCCGCTGCGGATTGAGCGTCGTGATCTGCTTCTTGAGCACCTTCAGATCCGCACTGGACTCCGGACCACCGAGCAGACCGGTGCGTCCCGTCTCGAGCGACCGGCAGGCTTTCTGCAGCGCCTCGGGGAAAGTGCGAGCGATGGCCATCGCTTCGCCCACAGACTTCATCTGAGTGCCGAGCGTCTGATCCGCGCCTTGGAACTTCTCAAATGCGAAGCGGGGGATCTTTACGACGACATAATCGATGCTCGGCTCAAAACACGCCGGTGTCATTTTCGTAATATCGTTCGGGAGCTCGTCGAGGGTGTAACCGACGGCAAGCTTTGCCGCGATCTTGGCGATGGGGAATCCGGTCGCCTTTGACGCCAGGGCCGAGCTTCGAGAGACTCGAGGATTCATCTCGATAACGATCTGGCGGCCGGTCTTCGGATCGATCGCGAACTGCACGTTCGATCCACCGGTATCGACTCCAACAGCATTCAAAAGTGCGAGCGAGGAATCACGGAGGATCTGAATCTCCTGGTCCGTCATGGTTTGGATCGGCGCCACGGTGACCGAGTCCCCCGTGTGCAATCCCATCGGATCGAGGTTCTCGATCGAACAGACGATTACCCCGTTCCCCTTCCGATCGCGCATGACTTCGAGCTCGATCTCCTTCCAGCCGATCAGTGACTCCTCGACGAGCACCTCTTTGTTCGGACTGCATTCGAATGCCCAATCGAGCTTCGACTGAAGCTCCGCCGCAGAGTTGACGATGCCGCCACCCATGCCGCCGAGCGTTCTTGACGGACGCAGAATCATCGGATAGCCGATGAGCTTCTCGAGCTTCGCCGGATCATCCTTCGGTGTGAAAAGCACGCTCTTCGCGCTTTCCAGGCCGAGGGAAGCGACGACCTGCTTGAACGTCTCCCGATCCTCAGCGCGTCTGATCGCCTCCGCGCTGGCGCCAATCAGCTCGACGTTGAACTTTTTCAAGATTCCGGCTTCGGCAAGGCCGAGCGAAGTATTGAGACCGGTCTGCCCGCCGATCGTGGGCAGCAGCGCATCCGGACGCTCGCGCTCAATGATCTTTGCGACGTACTCGACCGTAATCGGCTCGATGTAGGTTCTGTCTGCGAACTCAGGATCGGTCATGATCGTCGCGGGATTGGAGTT
>CAYOAK010000023.1:0-7311 GCA_964401925.1 uncultured Bdellovibrionales bacterium
CTGTGCTCCTTTCGGATCCCGCCGATCCGTTTCCGACTCAAGGCTCGCTCTATAATCTGATGGGTCCATTGCGGACCGATCTGCTCAAGGAGTTCCCCCTCTCCTTTAAGGGAAACCTGACTGCAACGAGAGAGCTTGTTCCCGCGATTTTGATGATTCAGCTTTTCTATCCGGACCTGCCGAATCCGGCGAACTATCTGCAGCTCCTTCCCTCCGGAGGGTTGCGCATGGTGAGAGGTCTTCCCGGGACAAATCGGCTTGAGCCTCAACTTGCGTCCCTGCTCCGGCGCATGGGCTACGCCGCGTTCGCGTCACTTGCCAAACGGCCGATTAGCGGCAGCAGCATTCACTACGCCGGAACGATGCCGATGCGCGCCGGCACCCGCAAAAAATTCGAGACGGATCTCCTCGGACGCTTCGATTGGGCGAACCGCGTAAGTGTTGCCGACGCGTCGACTTTTCCAGTCCTTCCGGCAAAAAATCTCACTTTTATGGCGATGGCGAACGCTTGCCGGATGGCGGACGCCGTTCGGCGGCGCCTGGGAGCTGTTGCCAACGTCGTATCTTCAAACAGTTAGCTCATCACGGCACACGCCGGAGCGGCGGGTCAAAAGCTGTACAGTCAAACGCTACACAGTGCCCGGTAATTCCTATACTATCGCTGCCGGCTGATCTTCCCGGTTTCAGGATCTATGGGCTTCAATCGTAAAAATTCGCCCGAATGGCGGCTCGCAGTGATCATCCCCTGCTTTCGGGTCAAAGAGCAGATCCGGTTCGTCCTCTCAGCGATTGGACCCGAAGTCTCCGGAATTTTCGTAGTTGATGACTGCTGTCCCGAAGGTACGGGGGAGTTTGTTCGAACGCACGTAAAGGACTCGCGGATCCGCGTGCTCCAGACCGAAGTAAACTCCGGCGTTGGAGGAGCAACTCTTCACGGAATGAAAGCGGCGGCCGCCGAAGGATTTCAGATCCTGATCAAAGTCGACGGAGACGGACAGATCGATCCGCGGCTCATTCCCGCGCTTGTCAGGCCAATGGTCGAAGGCCGTTGCGATTACGTGAAGGGAAACCGGTTCTACTCTCTCGAATCACTTCAGGACATGCCGGCTGTCCGGCTGCTCGGAAACAGCTTTCTCTCTTTCGTCAACAAAGCAGTCACCGGTTACTGGAACTTGATGGATCCGACGAACGGATTTGTTGCAATCCACTCGACTGTGCTCGGTCTCTTGCCGGTTGAAAAGATCGATAAGCGCTATTTTTTCGAGAGCGACATGCTGTTTCGCTTGAGCACCTTCCGCGCCGTCGTCGCAGAGGTGCCAATGGATTCCGTCTACCGGGAGGAGCGAAGCAATTTGCGAATCTCGCAGGTGATAAAGGATTTTCCGCCCCGCTACATCCTGCGTTTCTTTAAGCGGATCTTCTATACCTACTTCCTACGCGATTTTAATGTTTGCTCAGTCTATCTGGTCAGCGCCTTTTTGCTCCTCTTCTCGGGAATGTTCTTCGGTCTGAGAACGTGGATTCACAGCGCGCAGCAAGGAGTTTTTGCGAGCGACGGCACGGTGATGCTCGCCGCACTTCCGATCATTCTTGGATTTCAATCCCTTCTCGCGGCCGTCAGCTTCGATGTTCAACATCTCCCGACTGAGCCTCTCACACGCTTCCTCACCGGGAATAGCCGCAGGGCGCAGGCGATTGATGGTATCTCCGCACAGGAAGTGCGCCGAGTCGTCAACGATCAGCGTTAAGAATTTTTGCCGAGGCAGCGTCGATCCAATACTTGAAACCGCTTCACGGTGGTTCGGATACAGTTCCCGGCATTCGTGCGAGCAAGCTTCAGTTCTTGGTTGAATGCCGGAGCGAGCGCCTCCCATTCTTTCTCGTAGTAAGAATCGAAGGCCACGAATCGAATAGGCTCATCCTTCCAGCGGCGGCGCAGATAGATGGTCTCCGGAACAAAATCGTCCGGATTGTCGACTGCATAGGAAATCCAGTCCTCGCGCGAGACGACGAATGATGGCCCTTTATCAAGGTAGTTGCGCTTGAGTTGCTGAATTGAGCGCCACTCGTCCGAGGTAAAAGTCGCGGCGGTAAAAAGGGTGCGCGAACTGCTCCATAGCTGAGCTGAAACCGCGAGCAACATGAGTGCTGCGCCCCCGATCTGCCCTAGCCGGTTCGATGCCGACAAGGCGCTTTCCGCGAAACTGAGACTTACAAAGATTGAAGCGATCGTGAGCAACTTAAAGGTCGGATACGGCCCAAAGAAAAGTGGTCCCGCGAGGGCGACAACCGACATGAGGATGGCTGTGAGCCCAAAATAGGTCGGCTTGCCCCCTCGAAGAATGAACGCAAACTTTAACAACAACAGGAACAGCAAGATGGAAGCAGTCCTCTGACTCTCCGGGCCAAACCGGTAGTCGGAATCGAACGGCCAAAATCCCGAGAGATGCAGCGGAGAGATATAGTTGAGCAGGTTCCCTTTCGAGAACGCGAGCTGGCTTTGCTCTGGAAGCTTCAGCTGCCCCAGAATGAGTGCGAGCGTGTTCCAGACAGGTACGATCGCTAAAAAAGCGAGTGTTAGAGCCGCCAAGACGAACTTTTTCTTGTCGAACTTGCGCGCGTCATCCGCCGGCGAGTTATCCGCAGCAAACACGGTTCTCGCCAGAACAATTGCGAGAAATGCCGCTGGAAGGATCACGACCGTGAACGCCCCATAAAGAGCGACACCCGCCAGTGCGAAGACAAGAAACGCATACTCCCGCTCACCCCAAGAGCGCGGAGGCCAGACCCGAAGCACCATTCCGGCTCGAACCGTCCCGAGAATGAAGCAGATGCAGCCCACCTGCGCAGCGAACCCTAACGAAACAATCGTCATCCCGAGCGGAACGGAAAGAGCCGCGAGGGATATAAAGAGCGAACGCAGGAAGCCTTTTGCCGCGGCGTTCTCAAACACCGCGAGCGACAACAAGGAGTACATCAGCACGACTCCCGGGAAGAACAGCTCAATCGGATCTCGAGAAACCCCGTTCGAGAGCACAAAGAGAAACGAATGAAATGCGCGTGGATAAACTTCGAGAATACTCGAAAAATCCCACTCGAGCGGCCGAATGCGGGTAAGGTGAAATCCCTTCGCCATGAAGCTGTGATGGACACTGTCGTTACAAACAAAGTGGCCCGGCACTAAGGTGCCTTTGGGATAGCACACAAGGAGAAAGAGGCTGACCGCTCCGAAATTGAGGGACCAAAATCCAAGGAGCTTCATTACATCGCCCCACTTCGGTTCTCCCGGACCCGCAGTCCGTCTTGTACGCCAAGTGACGGCAACAACGATCAGCAGCAACACGATTTGAGCGATCGCCGGATTGAGCTCAAAATAATCGAAGAAGTAGAGCAGAAGGAGCAAATGCGCCCAAAGGAGCAGCGCTCGAAGGCCGAGCGGGATCGCGGCAAACACACCTCGCCACACAATGAGCGGGAGGAGCACCGCTATCCCTGCAAAATAGATCAGAATGAAGTTCGATATCATCGACACCAGCGGCGGACATCAGGGCGTTTTAAGTTACAGCATTTCACGATTCTATGTTTTCAATTTGTTTGGACCACCCTAACGAGCAACGCTCCACTGGCACCGCAGAACGAAGCCCTAACCGATCACCTTTCAAATGCACAAACCGGCAAGCAGGCGAGACGCCTGCGGTCCCAGTATTGCCTCTCCTCAGATTCAAACTGACTCGCCATAGTTCTTCTGTTTAACCGCGGAGCCCACTACCCTAACGAAAGCTCCACTGGGACCGCGGACGTCCCCGTCCGCTTCCAACAGTGAGCAGCAGAACGAAGCCCTAACCGATCACCTTTCAAATGCACAAACCGGCAAGCAGGCGAGACGCCTGCGGTCCCAGTATTGCCTCTCCTCAGATTCAAACTGACTCGCTACTGAATGAACGGGATAAACTTCTGGCCGACGGACTTGAGCTTGTGCTTCATCCGGCCGGAGATGCTGAATTGCGTTACCCAATTTTGCAGTCCGCATAGCTCATTTTGGACAACTTCAAGCTTCTGGCTCTGTAAACGGAGCTGAAGCTCAGTATCGCGCATGACGTTCAGAAGATTCTTCGAGGAAGCGTGCTCGCTGAAATCGGGTGCAGGCCGGATTGCCAATGAAGTTCGAAAGACTTCAGGAAGAGCCAGGTTCGCAATCCAATCCGCAGCCCAACTTTCAGCGGAGCTCTGAGCGGCCCACTCCTCTGCCATACCGACGCGGAGCATTAAATCGAGCAGTCCATCGAAGAGAACTGCACGCACAGCACGGAGCTGCTCCTCGTTTCGCACACGCTCCGCTTGAAGATAGGTGGTGGGGCCCTTCGATTCCGCTTCCGTCGAACAGATCAGCCGCTCGACAGATTCAAACCGCTTCAGGAAGAACTCAGCTACCGAGTTCCAACTCTCCATGCCGGAAACGCTGCCTTCCCGGACTCTGGATTGCAAAGCGTCCAGATAGCGCTGGTGGCTCTGGGGTACGAACTTCGGATGCATCTGAGCCATGATGGTCAGCATCCGGCCGCACTTGCGTTGACGCTCCGCCATCGCAGCCGCGGTCATCTGATGATGATGGTAGCCGATCGCATTCTCTAGGTAGTGCAGCTGCAGACCACGCAGATGCAACCTGTAAGCGAGCTCAATATCTTCAAAGGCCGCCAGCCGGAACCAGGGATTGAAAAGGTTCTCCAGCTCAGCAAGAAAACGGCGCTTCACTGAAACGTTCGACGTGTAGAACCGATCGAATGGAACCGGCTTTTGATCGACCATTCCCTGGTAATTGAACTGTTGGCCCCCGGCTCCAATGATGTGACGCATCAGCCAAGTGTCTTCGAGCTCTTCGTGCCAGAGGTTAAGGCCGACAAACCCCGATTCAAGCTCTGGCCGCGATCTATGGCCGTTCAGGTGGAGTCCGAGCAGATTCCGATCCGGGATGATGTCATCACCCGTGATAAAGATGATCTCACCGCGCGCTTTGCGAATCGCGAGGTTTCGCGCAGCGCCTGGCCCATTCGCCCCATCGTTTTCGAAATAGGAAAGCTGGAGCCGCGCGCGGTTCTCGTCGACGATTCTTGTGAGCCGTTCCTTCTTGCCATGATCATTGACGAGAATGATCTCGAACTCTGCCGGATCGAGTGTCTGACGCTGATATCCTTCGAGCGTCCGCTCGAGGATCTCTTCCCGGTTGTGAGTCGGAATAATCACCGAAATCGGCAGATGTGAAGGTGCCAAGTTTGCCGCCACGGAACGTGAGCGCTCCGCGGACCAGCCTCGCAAGATGTTCAGCAGATTCCGCGAGGCGCTTTCCCACGAAAAGCGGCCACGAACGGCGGCGCGAGCTTTCGAGCCGACGGCCTCCAGCGCAGCCCGGTCATCAATTAACGACTTCAGCTGCGAAGTGAGAGCGCCTCCATCAACCTCGCACCAGTACGCACCAGGTCCGACGAAGGAATTCTTTGTGTCGTAACACTCGCCGACCGGCACTTCCGTGAATGGTGTCGAGATGAAAGTACCAGCTGTCGCGTATTCAAGCGGACCGCCGAATGCAGGCATCATTACGGGAAGCCCGAGCGCCATCGCATCCAGAATCTTCATTGAGAAGCCCTCTCCCCGGTATGGGGCAAGGGCCAGATCCATCGAAGCATAGAGCGAGAGCAGCTCTGCTTTTGTCACAAATCGCTCGTGCCAAACGACCCGCGGAAAATTCGGGTGCTGGGCGATCCAGCGCCGCAGCAACCCTTCGCCCGCACCGGCACCATAATCCTTGATATGAACGACGACCGGGTCATTTTTCGTATAGGCTGCGGCGAGAGAAGCGATCGCCAGATCCGTTCCGTAGCGATACAGATCGTGGGAGTTCGTAGTTAGAAGAATCTGCAGATCCTCCCCGCGCTTTTCCGACCGTTCCAGTGAAAGCGAATCGATCTCATGCGCGTAGCCGAGTGCGGCAACACGGCAACGTTCCTCTGCGACGCCGATATCGCGCAGGCTGTCGAGACAGAAACCGCTCATCGGCAGCTTCCGGTGCTCATTTAAGAGGGTGTGAGCGGACCACGGATCGAGCGGCTTTGTGTCGCCGCGGAAACGGTAATTCGTGACGAAGAACTCGGCATTCACCTCACCCCAGAGATCCTGCTGGAGGAAATTCTTCCAGTAGTGATTGATCTTCAGGTGATAAGTGCCGTTCGGAGTCTCGGTCATCAGACTTTCGAGGCGCTCGCGCTTTTTCGGTTCGAGCGTATCGGTCAACTTGCAACGGGGAATGCTCACCGGCTGGCCGAGCTCCGCGAGCCCGACCGCGAAATCGGCGGCGAGCCAGCTCAGCGCGCTGCCCGCAGAAAGATCAACCGCAAAATGAATCCCTGCTTGGGAGCGTCCGATCCGCCGTGGAGTTGTCCGGATTAACTCGTTGAATGCGGCATCGGATTCTGTAACGGAGACGAGGTCGCGGATCCCCTCGGCGGGCCACTGACTTCGAAAGAGTTGCCAGTTCGCGCTGTCGGTGTCGGTTCGCCCCGGTGTGGATTGCCCGTAGTGATAGATGATGCTCGCGGGTGTGTAAGCAACCTTGTATCCGTTTCGTCCGGCCCGCAAACAGAAGTCGCAATCTTCGTAACCGTTCCGGTACTGCTCATCCAGTCCGCGAAGCTTTTGGTAGATATCGGCTTTGATGAGAACGCAGGCGAAACTGACCATCTGAAGGTCACGCTCATAGTTCGCCGCGGGAAGATCCGGATCCGCGTGGGGATGAAGGTGAATCGGATGCCCATCCGAATCGAGCCCGATCCCGCAGTGGTGAAGAAGCCCCGTCGCAGGAAAGAGATGCTTGTTTCCCAACACCGCGATGTCAGAGCGGCGCTCCATGACATCGAGAAGACCTTCGAGCCAACCCGGAGTAACGATCGTGTCGTTATTTAGGAGACACAGGAAGGTCCCCTTAGCCTCACGGGCGGCCGCATTGTTATTCGCGCTAAAGGACTGCCGCTCTTCGTTACGAATAATTGATGCAGGGCAGTTGAGAGCCTCAAAGGCTTCGACCTCCTGCTTCAGAGCCGCCGCGGTCGCGCTATCGCTCGCGTCATCAATGAGAATGACCTCGACGTTCTCGAGCGAGGTGCACTCCCGTATGGACTGCAGACAAGCAGCGGTCAGCTCCAGGCAGTTATGAATCGGGATGAGAATCGAAACGGTCGGGGACATTCCTGGCAGGGCGAAACGGGGTGGTCGTCAGATAGCGCGCACCGTAGCTGTTTGCCAAGAAAAGCTCACCTTTTT
>CAYOAK010000023.1:7321-14264 GCA_964401925.1 uncultured Bdellovibrionales bacterium
ATAGATCCTAGAACGGTATTTGAGGATAAAGGAGAAAAGCTCACCTTTTTGAGAAGAGGCCGCCCTAAAAACAGGCGGGCAGCTCGGCCAGTGTGCTCATATCGGTCGGCCACCTACAGCTCGGGGACTGCAACACGAACGGCGGCTTCGCGAGAATCTGGTTCATGTAATCGGAGACCTGCTGCGACGGCGTCCTATTCAGGACATCGTAGGAGACCCGTCCGCGGCTATCCCAGTAGGGCGAGGCCGGATATTCGGTTCCGCTCGAACCGTTCACGACGTTCCCGGATCCCGAAATCGCTGCCCCGAGCGAAGCCTTGACTGCCGCGTTGTTAATGCCCGCACAAGCGGTGTTGAGAGTCGTGGTCGTTATCGGCGAGCAAACTCCCCCTGAACGCCGGCAGTCGCGGATCGGCGCCCACATGCCGCCTGTTGCGGCGACGGCATCGAATAAGCGGTTCACCTGATAGAAGACGGATCCGGTGGTATCGACAACCGGCATGCCGAGGCTGCGCGCTTCGTCAATCGTTGCGCATCGGCCGCTCATATTCCACATCAGCTCGTGCGGCATCGTTCCCGAGTCGAGCATGAACATGTCGAAGGTAATCCGGTTCGTCCGGTAGTTGTTATTGAGCTCCGCCTCGACAAGGGGGAGGGAGTTATTGAAATACGCGTTCCCCCAAGAATTTTCGTCTCCGCAGCGTGTGCCGGCCGGGCCGACGGTTCCGGGGGCGTAGCAGTTCGTCAGACCATCGGAGAACATGACGACAAGGTTCTGCGCGGTGCGGAAGTTGGGCGTATTGAAAATCATCCGGCGCGCAAGGATGAGCGCTTCCGGAAGATCGCTGTAGACGGCGTACTTGGTTCCGATGCTGTCGAAACGGCGCGGGAACAGATACTTGTTCCATTTCGCGCTGGTCGTTAGCGGGAAACCGCCGCCGTTTGTTGCCTGTAAGAATTGATCGAATAAAGAGCCGGGGGTTGTGTCGATCTGCACCGGTTCGATCGTAAGATCGGAGGCCATATTCTGCGCGAGTATCCGGTTCAGCACCCGTTCGTGATCGAATCCAACGATGCCAATCCGGTCGTTCGGCACTCTCCGGGCGACGAATTCTTGCATGGCTTGATTCACGCCGTTCAGCGAGGAGGTCAGGGGCTCCGGTGCGTAAGTGGTATTGACGATCACTCCGTCATAGCGATCCGCCAGGCCCTGAATTTGAGTCGGAAAAGTCGCATCAAACTGAACGCACGAATAGTTTGCAGTGGTCTCGCCGGGTCCCGGAGGCCCGCCCGCGTTATCAGGCGCGCGGTAGACACAGTTCGCGTAACGGTTCTTCTCGCTTGATGCATTTACACCCAGAGCGGTAAAGCCGTTCATCAGTGTCGTCCCGTTCATATTGCAGACCGAGCCGGGATTGACTGCGTAGCTATATGGGGGAAACCCGCAACCGGGGAACGTCGGGTTCTGATTCGTCGCGTAGAAATTCGGCGGCGCTGTCGGCCCGCGCGTCATCGAGTCCGAAAGGTCCAGCAGGAAGATTGCATTTCGCGGAGTGAGGACAGCACGAGCGGTGAAACCATAGGTAACCTCGGCAGGCGAGCCCCCCTGCGCAACGTTTGCGATCGTCCGGAAGATTCCCCGGATCGGCGAATTGGAATCGATGTTGTAACGGAGCTTCAAGCCATTGGCCGGAACACCTGTGACTTGCGGATCATTCGGGCAGTTCTCTCCGCATTCGCAAGAGACGTCGCAGGCGCACGGCCTCCAGTTCGGATCGTTCGTGGCGAGAGTCCAGGGAGTTGGGCTGGGACAGATTCCGCCTTGAGGAATCGGAAAATAGAATTGTACGGGCCGAAGGCAGCCGTTCGCTCCCATAGCCGGACAGATCTCAAGATCGCCCTGAGTGTTCCCCGACACGCGTTGCGTGAACCAACCGGGGTTTTTGGAGTTGAAATTCGCCGAGAGCTTCGCTTCGGCAACTGCGAGAGCACCGTTCGCGTCAGTTAACGCCTGAGCTTGGGTTCTGCCGGCCGTCAATCGTGAACCAAACGCCTCAAGAGCACCCATGACTGCCGTATTTGAAGCGAGTTGAGAATGAACGCGAGAGGCAGAGATGAGGGTTGTATCAACCGAGAGTGCGAGGAAGGCTATAATGACAAAGACCATCAGAGCCAAAAGGATGAGCACTGCTCCTCGCTCCTCCGGCCGATTCACAGGCGTAGCGCTCTCTTCGATCATCAAGACCCTCCGCACTCACACGAACAAAGTGACCAAGTGTAATCCTTAAATCCGCAAGCGACCGCCCAACAGGTGTTCTCGTCAAGGTCTTCCGGACGATCCTTCCCTGGTGGGCACAGTGTGGTCGTTGTCGTCGTTGAAGTCGTCGTCGTGGTTGTCGTCGTCGGCACCGTGGTGGTGGTGGTCGTTGTCGTCGTGGTCGTGGTCGTGGTGCGCGTTGTCGTCGTCGTTGTCGTCGTCGTCGTGGTCGTACGCGTCGTCGTGGTCGACGTCGTAGTCGTGCGCGTAGTTGTCGTTGTCGTCGTAGTCGTTGTGCGCGTTGTCGTCGTCGTGGTCGTCGTCGTGGTCGGCGGCAAGGTCGTCGAGGTCGAGCCGCCCGAGCCGAGCGTCGACGTCGTCGACGAGCTTCCACCAGTGATCGTAGTCGTTGAACTGGTCGTGGTTGTCGTAGGTCCGAGCGTTGTGCTCGTTGTTGTGAGGACGGTCGTTGTTGTGGTGGTCGTCGTTGAGCCGCCAGTAGACGAGGTGGAAGTTGAGCTCGTCGTTGTGGTGGTCGTCCCAGTCGTCGACGTGGTTGTGGACGTCGTCGTCGTTGAGGTCGTCGTTGTCGACGTCGTAGTCGTGCGCGTTGTCGTCGTGCTTGTCGTCGTGGTCGTCGTAGTGGTCGTCGTAGTCGTAGACGTAGTTGTAGTCGTCGTAGACGTCGTCGTCGTAGTCGTTGGAACCGTAGTGGTCGTAGTCGTCGGGACCGTGGTGGTGGTGGTGGTCGTCGTCGTTATGTTCGTAATCGGAGGCGCTCCGAGGACACCGTACGAGGTGTCGGGAGAAGGCTCTCGGAACGCACTTGCCCGTGCAACAAGGTGTATCGGCGGCAGGAACCAAAGGATTGGCCGGACATCCGCTCGCATCTCAACGACAAGCGGATAATCACGGAAACGGAGCTGAATGTCGTTCGAGGTAACTGCAGCAGCGTTGAACTCCTGCGGGTACTCTGTGGTGACGGGGTTTCCGGAGCGGTCGTAATAAGTCGTAGTCCCGGCACGGGTGTCCCACTGGTCGGGACGGAGAAGAATTGCGTCGGCTTGCTGAGTTCCGCCGCCCAGCGCGGTCGGAATCGGAATGTCATACAGCGTGAGCTCCTGCATACCGTTTGACGAGTTCCGGTTCGGGCAGGGCTGCATCGGGATACAGCTGCCGAGAGATGAAAGAAGCGTTTGACCCGGAGCGCGCTGAGCCTCGTCGATGACTCTCTGCCGGGCGGTGTAATAGCGTTGATACGCGGCACTGGAGTAATCCGGATTGCCGAATCCATCATCCGGGATGACGACGTCGATATCAGGAATCTGAGCGGCGAAAACGGCACCGTCTTCAGCGCCTTTAATCAGCAGCGCCCGGACGGCCAGGATCCGGCTGACCTCCAAAATACCGATAAAGACGACGAGGAACACGATAGCGGTGAGCGCGAACTCAACCATTATCGCTCCGCTTTCGCGTCTTCTCATAAGCTCAGCTCGTCCTCGGAGGAACCGTCGGCGAAATTGCCGACGAGTTTCACCGCCGAATTCGACACCCGGGTCAGGCCCTATTGGATGATCCGGGGAGTATGATCAGTCCGCCTAATAATGGCGAGACGAGAAAACTCCCTAAACGCACCCATTAAAGAGATAGGTGCCTGTGACGGTCACCCGATAACGAAACCCTGCCCCTGTACCGAAAAAATTCTGCAACGGAAGAAGAGGCGCGTAGGTAGCGGCAAGCGATACTTCGACGTCGTCTCCCCCCTGGATACATCTTGATTGAATCTGAATCTCATCGTTCTGAAGCTGCATGGAACGGTTCGTTCCGTTGTTCTCGACCTGGAGCAGACGGCGAATGCGCTCATGCAACTGCGCGTGGTTGCTCGTCATGCCTGGTGATTGCGAGACTATCGGGGTTGCAGTGTTCGTGATGAGATAATTCCCCGTAAAAGTCGTGGGAACGCCCAGAACCGATGATTCGAGCCGCGGAATCGCGACAGCCGTTCTGAGTCCTTCGCGCGCAACATGCGTCGCCCGGAAGTAACTTTGGAGGAAGAGGCCGAAGTCCGAAACACCGACAATCATCAACGCCATAAACGGCAAGACAAGTGCGAGCTCGAGTAAGACTGACCCTTGTTGTTCTCTCTCTTTTGATCCCACGTCCGGATCTCCCCCTACATTCCTTAGTCGGGTCCGCCGAGCGGAATACTTCACAATATCTATGAACTATCGTGAAATAGTGGCGAAAGCTGTATGCAAAGGTTAAGCTCCTGCAGCGATTAGACTAATTTGCTCATTTTCGCACCTTTTTTTGCTGCTGAAAGATACCCCTAAAAATAATTCTGATGACCCCTCAGGTGCCAATCCATCCATTTGGGGGGTCTGATAGAGGGATCTCCCAGACCCGGCGAGTGGGTAGAACGTCCTGCCTCCCGTTATGGGGCTCCCTTTGGGGGCCTCCTTTACGGGCCCGGACGACCCGGCACATAAAGGGGCAACCTGTAAGGAGCTTTGGTGGCGAGCGACCCAAATAGAGCGCGAACGTGGGTGGTCATCCCGACCTATAATGACCAGACGGTCCTGTCCGGGGTCATCGAAGAGGTGATCGCTGCCGGGTATTCTTGCGTCGTCGTAGACGACGGCTCAGAGCCGGCCGCATCTCTAGCCTCCTCCGCTGAGCGGACGTTTCTGCTCCGGCATTCAATCAATCTGGGACAGGGCGCGGCGCTCCAGACCGGCATAGAGTTCGCGTTGGGTCGCGGGGCGGAGCATGTCGTCACTTTCGATTCGGATGGACAACACCGCGTGGAAGATATCGCCCGGTTGATTGAACCGATCGAGCGCGGCCAGGTTGAGGCAGCGCTGGGAAGCCGCTTTCTCCCGGGCGGTGGCGCAGAAAATATTCCCCGCGCACGGCTCATGCTTCTGCGAGCAGCGGTGGTCTTCACCAGATTTACGACCGGCCTTCCGCTGACAGACACACACAATGGCCTGAGGGCTCTCTCCCGCTCGGCGGCCTTACAGATGCGGATCACACAAAACCGGATGGCGCACGCGAGTGATATTCTCGAGCAGATCGCGGAGAAGAAGATCTCCTTCCGGGAGATTCCGGTCACGATCCGCTACACAGATTACTCACTGGCACGAGGGCAACGGATGTCGAACGCGTTCAATATCCTGTGGGATTCTTTTGCATCACTCATTCGAGGCTGACCGATGCGACCAATTCAGTTTCTCCTCTGCGCCGGTCTGCTGTGCGGCGTGGTCGTCTATTTTCAGAGCTATCGCTCATCGCTGCGCGACCGGATGATTGGCATGATTCTCTTCTGCGGTTCGTTCGGTGCGGTACTTTTTCCGGACTACACCCAGATGCTGGCAGAGCTCGCGGGCGTCGGACGCGGGGTCGATCTATTTCTCTATCTCTTCGCAGTCCTCACACTCTTCGGCCTGCTCGTGCTCTATTCCAAGCTTTCCAAAACGGAGAGCAGCATCACAGAGCTCGTCCGGGATCTGGCGATTCTCCGCGCAGAGAAGCTGAGCGATCGCGCCGACGATCAAGTATGAAACGGGCTCGGATAAAAGGGCTCGGATGAAACGGGTCCTGGTCTTCACCGGTCATTTTTTCCCGCATGTCGGAGGCGTCGAGCGCTTCTCGCGCGAGCTCTGGCAACGTTTTCCCGCGAAAGGCTGGGAGGTCAGGCTCGTCACCTCAAACACGAACGGGGCACCGGATCGGGAACGAATCGACGGGATCGAAGTCTTCCGGCTGCCGGTTGTAAAAGTGCTTCAAGGGCGGCTTCCCTTGCCGCTTCCCACACCGAAATTCTTCAGGACACTCGCGCAGGCACTCGATCCGTTGCCTGATGTGATCGTGACGAACACCCGATTTTTCTTCACGAGTGTTCTCGGCGTTCGAATCGGAAAGCGCCATCGGATCCCGGTGCTGCATATTGATCATGGCTCCGCGTTTATCGGTCTCGGAAATCCGATCGTCACTTTCTGCGGAACGCTGTTTGATCGGGCTGTCGGCGGCTACGTCCTGCGGCGGGCAAGCTCCGTAAAGGGGGTCTCCGGAGCGGTGAACCGTTTTATCGAGACTCTTGGGGGAAAGCCGGACGGCGTCATCTACAACGGGGTTGATGCCGCGAGTTATCGCGGGATCGATCCGGCGTTGCGCGGGGAGCTTGGATTGAGCAGCGGAGATCAGCTCATCGTTTTCGTCGGGAGGCTTCTCGAGGATAAAGGAATTTTTGTGCTGCTCGACGCATTTGAGCAGCTCCGCCGCGAGAGACCCACAGAGTCGAATGCACTGCACCTTGCGATTCTCGGTGATGGACCGGTCGCGGGAGCAGTGAAGGAGCGAATCAAAGGCGACTCTCGGATTCATTTTCTTGGATTCCGTCCTCCTGAAAAAGTGCGTGAGGCCCTCGCGAGCGCCGATATCTTCGTGCACCCCTCCTACTACCCTGAGGGGCTGCCGACTTCCGTGCTTGAGGCGGCCGCTGCCGGCTGCGCGATCATCGCCACCCCTGCCGGTGGAACAGGGGAGATCATCGATTCGACGGACCGCGGCATTCTCGTTCCAGAGCGGGACGCACAGAGTTTGGCCCGTGCTCTCGGTGAGCTGGCTGCGGATCCGGAACGCCGGCAGCGCGATCTCGTGCTGTGGCTTCTCGTCGTCCTGTGC
>CAYOAK010000023.1:14274-25565 GCA_964401925.1 uncultured Bdellovibrionales bacterium
CGGGCCTCGCAAATTTTCGATTGGGATCGTATTGCCGAGGGGGTGCACGGCCACCTTTCGAACCTCGCGCCATATCCCAAGGAACGCGAATAACCATGATCAAAATCGCTATCGTCGGTGCCGGCAATATCACGTCCCTTCGGCACATCCCTGCCTTTCAACGCTCCGGCCGGGTGGAGATCCTCGGAGTAATCGACCGGAAAGCCGAGAAAGCCCGTGCGGTCGCCGAGCGTTTCAGCATTCCAAATTCCGGCAGCTCCTTCGACGAGCCATGGATGAAGGACGCGCAGGCGGTCAGCATCGGCGTTCCCCCGCACGTGCATTTTGAAACCTGCCGCACTGCTCTCGAACAGGGAAAGCACGTGCTGATGGAAAAGCCCATGACGCTTCGAGTAGAGGAAGCCGAACAGCTTGCAGCGCTCGCAAAAAGCCAGAGATTGGTCTTTGGCGTCGTTCAGAATTTTCAGTTCTCCCGCTCGGCTATGGCCCTGAAGCGAAAGATTGAGAAGGGATCACTGGGGGCGATCACGAGTCTCTATTGCTTTCAGTGCAGCACGACCGAGCGCAGACTTCCGGTCTGGCACGAAGAGCTGCCACTCGGCTTGTTCTACGATGAGTCCCCGCACCTGCTCTATCTGCTGACGGCTTTTAGCGGAGGGGAAGTAACCGTGCAGGATGTGACGGTCATCCCGTCCGCGCGCGGACGCGTGACTCCGTCGCTTGTGACGGCGCATTTTCGGGCTGGGGAGATTCCGGCCGCGCTCTATAACAATTTCGAGGCGCCGATCTCCGAGTGGCATTTTATCGTGTATGGAACAAAGGCCGTCGGCGTAATCGATCTCTTCCGGGATATTCTGATCACCATTCCGAACGATGGACAGCATCTCGCCGTCGATGTTCTTCGCAGCTCTCTGATGCTGACAGGCTCTCACCTTTGGGGCGTTTTCACCGCCGGCCTGCGCATGTTTCGCGGAAAGCATCTCTACGGGAATGAGACCGTGGTGCAGCAGTTTCTCGATGCCATCGAGTTCGAATCGCCACTGAAAGGCATTAGCGCTGAGGATGGTTTGCGCGTCCTCAGATTGCAGCACGAGATGCTTCGGCAGGCGCGAGTACTGAACGGCACACAACCGGCGCCGGCCGTTATGAACAGCTGATGTCTCGACCGCTCGCACTCTTCGATTTCGATAACACGCTCACACTTTGCGATACGTTCGTGCCGTTTGTTCTCTTCGCCGGCGGACCGCTTCGTTTCCTTCGCTCCGGGTTTCTCCTCGCGGTGCGCCGCCTGAGCGGCTCTGTGACACGCACGGAGGCCAAGGAGCTGATGCTTCGTGGGACGATCGGCGGCGTGGACGTAAAATCACTTGAAGCGATCGGAGCGAAGTACGCCGGGATAGTTCAGCAAACGGTGATGAACGATCGGGTTCTTGAGGAGCTCGTGCGCTGGCGGGATCGCGGAGCCAGGGCCATCATTGTTTCCGCCTCGCCGGAGCTCTATCTTCAATTCGTCACCGCCAAGCTCCACACCGAGCTGATCGCAACCCGGCTGGAGACGCGTGAGGGCCGTATCACCGGAAATCTCGACGGCGAGAACTGTCGCGGCCAGGAGAAGCTGCAGCGCCTCCGCGCCGTGCTCACAATGGGCGACTATTCACTGGTCGCCGCTTACGGCGACAGTGACGGAGATACCGAGATGCTGGAAGCCGCAACCGAGCCGCATCTGCGCTCCGGGCGGGGTCCGGGGTACTATTTCAAGAAATCCTTGAGTTGTGTTTACCTCTACCTCCATTGCGTTACAGGCGGAGCATGTCGAAGACGATTTCCCTAATAGTGCCGATTTATAATGAGGCGGATCACCTTGAGCGGTTTCTCAAGGTCATCGACACACTCGAGCTTCCAGCTCCGAAGCAGCTCGTTTTTGTAAACGATTGTTCGCGGGACAGCTCGAAGGAGATCCTCGAACGATTCACTTTCAAGTCCGAGGCGATTATCGTTCACCATCAGGTGAATCAGGGAAAAGGGGCTGCGCTTCGCACAGGGATCACCCGAGCGACTGGTGATATCATCGGAATTCAGGACGCGGATTTCGAATATGATCCCTCAGAAATTCCTTCGTTAGTCGAGCCTCTGCTCGCCGACAAAGCGGATGTCGTGTTCGGCTCACGGTTCAAGCGCACGCACCAAGTTCACCGGACTGTTCACTACCTGGGAAACCGGCTGCTGACTCTACTTAGTAATCTCTGCAGCGGTCTTTATCTGAGCGACATGGAGACCTGTTACAAGTTCTTCCGCGCCGACGTGATTCAGAATGTCGTGCTTGAAACGAACCGATTCGGATTCGAGCCCGAGATCACGGCAAAGATTGCAAAGTTGAAGCTCCGCGTGATGGAGTTTCCGATCTCTTACTTTCCGAGAAATTACCTCGAAGGAAAGAAGATTACCTGGAAGGACGGAATCGCCGCTTTCCGCCACATCGCATTCTTCAGCTTCTGGCGCTCGGCGAAGGACTCGTTTAAGCCCGCATTACCCGAGCACTACATACCAAAGGGCAGGCACTGGTTGTGAGAGAGAACCCGGCCACCCTCTCCGCGGTAATCCCTTGCTTCAATGAGGAGCAGAGCATCGCGGAGCTTCACCGCCGGTTAAGCGCCACTGTCGATAAGCTCGGCCTCAAAGCGGAGTTCATCTTCATCGATGATCGCAGCACGGACCGCACTTTCGAAAAGCTGAAAGAGCTGCGCGCGATCGACCCGAGAGTAAAGGTCCTGAGGCTTTCGCGAAATTTCGGCCATCAGCTGGCGTTGACCGCCGGTCTTGATCGCGCCACGGGCGAAGCGGTGCTGATCCTCGACGCAGACCTCCAAGATCCGCCCGAGCTGCTTGAAGAGATGCTTGCGAAATACCGAGAAGGGTTTGAGGTCATCTATGCAAAGCGCACCGGCCGCGAGGGCGAAACAGCTCTGAAGCGCTTTTTCGCCTTCTCCTTTTACCGCTTAATTCGGCATATCACGGGGATTGAGATTCCCGTCGATACAGGCGACTTCCGGCTGCTCGGACGAAAGGCAGCCGATGCCATCCGGCAGCTCAGAGAGCGGCACCGTTTTGTGCGAGGCATGGTCTCCTGGGTGGGGTTCGCTCAGACAGCCGTCCTTTACGCCCGCGAGCGCCGATTTGCGGGTGAGACGGCGTATCCGTTTCGTAAATCAGTGAAGCTCGCGATCGACGCAATTACTTCGTTTTCGTACATGCCCCTGCGGCTCGCCACCTGGCTCGGACTCAGCATCTCCGGCTTTGCCTTCCTGTATATCCTGCTCGTGCTCTGGCTGAAGTTCTTGGGGATCAACTTTTACGGGTACACCTCGATCATGGCGTCCATTCTCCTGCTCGGTGGAGTCCAGCTGATGGTCCTCGGAGTCATCGGAGAATATGTGGGGCGTGTGTTCGAGCAGGGTCAGAATCGCCCGCTCTACATCATCGACGAGCTCGTTGAGTGATCCAGACAGGAAACCTGACCGTCACGATTGTCGGCGGCGGCTTCACCGGCCTCGCTGCCGCGCTGGAGCTCGCCAAGGCCGGGGCTCGGGTAACGCTGCTCGAGAAAGACTCTGCGCTCGGCGGGCTGGCGGGAACGTTTGAAATTGCCCCCGGTTGTCCGCTTGAGAAGTTTTATCACCATTGGTTCGTCTCCGACCGTGACGCGCTGGATCTTGTCAACGACCTTGGAATCTCTCCAGAGCTGGAAGCGAGAGAGACAAATACCGGCCTCTATTTTTCGAATTCGATTTTCCGGCTCGCCTCACCGTGGGATCTTTTACGGTTCACTCCGATCTCTCTGCTGTCGAGGATCCGTACCGGCCTGATGGTGCTGAAAGCACGGCGGATCGGAGACTATCGTGAGCTCGAAGGGATCTCGGCCGAAGAGTGGATCATCGCAAGCTGCGGGCGCGAGGCGTACGAAGTGATTTGGCGTCCGCTGCTCGAAGGAAAGTTCGGTGCTGAAGCGAAGAATATCTCCGCCGTATGGTTCTGGAATAAATTGAAGCTTCGAGGATCGAGCCGCGGAGACTCGGGTGAAGAGCGGCTCTATCATCTTCGGGGCGGGTTTCAGCGTCTGATCGCGGCGCTCGAACAGCGCCTCGCCGAGCTGAACGTGAGCGTACGGTTGAACACACCGGTGCGGCAGGTCGCGAGCTTGCCGTCGGGGAAATTTTCAGTGGCGATAGCAACCGGAACACTGACGAGCGACGCGGTGCTCGTCACGACTCCGATTCCGAACTTTCTCGAAATTGTGCCGCAGCTCCCCGCCGACTATCGCCGGCAGCTGAGCTCGATCCGCTACCTGGGGAATGTGTGTCTGATCCTCGGATTGAAGCGCAGTCTCTCCAGTACGTATTGGCTCAACATCGCCGATCCCAGCTTTCCCTTCGTCGGGGTGATCGAGCATACAAACTTCGACCCGCCGGAGAACTACGGCGGCATGCACGTGGTCTACCTTTCGAAGTATCTCCCCGTTTCCGACCCGCTCTACAGCTTGGATGCCGAGGGGCTGTTCCAATATGCCCTGCCCTTCCTGCGACGGATGTTTCCCGAGCTCTCGGAAGAGTGGGTCGTGGCCAAGCACCTCTGGCGCGAACCCTATAGCCAGCCGATCATCACGAAGCATTACTCGAATGTTATCCCGGAGGTAACTACCCCGGAAAAAGGGCTGTTTCTCTCGACGATGGCCCAGGTGTATCCAGAGGACCGCGGAACGAGCTATGCGATTCGCGGAGGCCGCGAGGCTGCACGGACTATCTTGGCGCGCTTATGAGAACTCGATCACTCTTTCTCTCGTCTCTTTTCCCTCTATCTCTGTTCCTTATCATTACTGCTTTCACTGGTTGTTCGCTCTTGAAGTCGACGCAAGCGACTCCCGAGGAAAAGCTTGCGGTCGTCCGTGTCTGCGATGAGTATTTCCGCAATATCGCTCTCGGTCATTACTCTCAGGCTGAGGGGATGATCGCCTGGGCAGAATATGAGCCCTTGAAGGAGGGAGTGACGCGAGCGATGTTCACCGAGCGGATCGTGGCGAACAAGAGCAGATGGACCATAGAGCAACATCCGCTCCTCGGCGTCGATATCCTCGATGTGAAAGTCCGGGGTGATTACGCCACTGTGTTGCTCGAAAAAAAGGCGCTTCAGAGGAATTACGAAATTAAGCTGGTCTGGGCGGGACGAGGCTGGCTGATTCTCGCCGACAACCTCTTCACGGAGAACGGAGTGTACCGTTGAAAACGGTACGTGTCGCCAACGCGGGCGGCTTCTGGGGTGACTGGCTCGAAGCGCCGAAGCGGCAGCTGCTCGGCGGAAAGATTGATTATCTGACCGTGGATTATCTTGCGGAGCTGACGATGTCGCTCCTTGCCAGGCAACGCGCAACACATCCCGAGCGCGGCTACGCCTATGATTTTGTTCGAATGTGCGAAGAGCTGCTCCCGGAGATTGCCGCCCGGAATATCAAGGTCATTTCGAACGCCGGTGGAATGAATCCGCTTGGGTGCGCAAAAGCGGTGGCGGAAGCCGCGAAAAAACTTGGACTGGGCGGAAAGATTCGGATCGCTGCCGTGAGTGGAGATGATCTGATTCCCGCGATGTCCGCCCTTCGTTCCGGCGGAGAGAATCTTGCTCATCTGGAAACGGGGGCAGCTTTTGACGCTGTCGCAGCGAAGATTCAAAGCGCGAACGCCTACCTGAGCGCACAACCGATCGTCGATGCTCTGAAGCAAGGTGCGAATATCGTTATCACCGGGCGCGTGTCTGATGCAGCTTTGACCGTCGCCCCGGCTCGTTATGAGCTCGCATGGGAAGCTGACGACTACGATGCTCTCGCGCTTGCAGTGGTCGCGGGCCACGTCCTCGAGTGCGGAGCGCAAGCGACGGGCGGGAACTGCTCCGCCGACTGGCGGTCGCTCAACCGGCTTGAAGAGATCGGATTCCCAATTGCAGAAATCTCGGATGACCGGACTGCCGTTATCACCAAGCATCCCGGCACCGGTGGAGCGGTTTCACTGCAGAGCGTCAAGGAGCAGCTGCTCTATGAGATCGGTGATCCGCGGCGTTATATCAGCCCCGATGTTGTCGCGGACTTCACTTCGATCGAGCTCAAAGAGATTGGACCCGACCGGATTCGGATCTCCGGTGTAAAAGGAACACCGCCGCCTGAGACGCTGAAGGTTTCGGTGTCATACGCCGCAGGCTACCGCGCTGAAGCGACGCTCCTGTATTCGTGGCCCGATAGCGTTCGGAAGGCCCAGGAGGCAGATCGCATCGTGCGCGCAAGGCTCGCGCAACTCGGTCTGCAGTTCGACGAGATTCACACGGAGTATATCGGCTGGAATGCCGCCCACGGCATGAAGTTGAACATCCCGCCGGATGACGTGCCTGAAGTTCTCTTGCGAATCGCCGCGCGCGGCCAGAATAAGCGCGACCTGGAACGTTTCACGCGCGAGATTCCGCCCCTCGTCTTAAGCGGACCGCCGGGGGTGTCTGGATATGCGGGAGACCGGCCCGGCGCACAGGAGATCTTCGCTTACTGGCCGACTCTCGTCTCGCGGAAAAACGTTCACGCCAAAGTGGAGCTCATATGAGCACGGCGAAGCCAACAAACGCTGTAAAACGGGTGCCGCTGCTCGAGATCGCCCACGCCCGCTCAGGGGACAAAGGAAACGGATGCAACATCGGATTGATCGCGCGCGACTCAAAGTTCTATCCCGTACTCTGTAAAGAAGTCACTGCTGACCGGGTGAAGGATCTCTTGGCCGAGTACTGCCGCGGAACCGTTGCACGTTACGAGCTGCCCAATCTTGAAGCTCTAAATTTCGTGCTGACCGACTGCCTCGGAGGAGGCGGCACGGTAAATCTCCGCACCGACTCCCAAGGAAAGCTCTTCGGAATGTTGCTGCTCCGGATGACGGTCGAGATCTGAGGCGAGAGGGGGATTTTGTCTGGGAAGCATGCGAGCCACATTGCGCTAGGCGGCCCTAAGCAATTCGTGGAGCTTCCTTTTTAACTTGCCGGGACGGCATTGAAGGATACGCCGCGTGCTGCGGAACAACGGATGATTCGTCACCTCCACACATCCGTTCGCCCATTTAGGCGGAACAAACGCTTCAACCGCCTTTCGGTATTTGTGTTCGAATTCCATTCGGAAAATCGTGAGCCCGGGAGCGAATGTGATCGCATCGAGCTCGATGACACAATCCGAATAGCGGCTCTGCACGCGGGCCACGTTAAAAACGCGTAAGGTTCGTCGCTCGGCTTGTCCACAGGGACGGGTCAGAATCGCTGCGAGATCCCGATGAACGGATTTAGATCATCGGATTGCTGCGTCAGCCCGGTGTTCAAACCGATATCGAACTGCAGGTTCGGGTTCGGTGAATAGGTGATGCCGCAATCGAAAGTGGCATAGAGACCGTGTTCTGGTCCGAGATTCGTCCAAATCTCGGTATAGCCGGCAATTTGATCAGTGAAGTCTACTCCGGCGGTAATCGAGTTCACGAAATCGACATGGTAACCCGCATCGTCGGCGTCCCGGAGCACGTCGACCTGCGTCATCAGGCCGATTCCAAACGTCTCAAATTCGTTTACGGCCATGGGCATAATAAGTCCGCCCTCAATGTTATCGTTTCCGAGGTCACGATGATTGGTGGGAAACTTCAGGTACGGCATGACCGCTAAGGCGGTGCTGCCACCGTCGTTTCCCCAGACGTTCACTTTTAACCGCGTCAGAATATCTCCGAAGCCGGACTGCTTGGATCGCGTGCCCTCGTTCCGGCTTCGCTCTTTGACGTAGTTGAAAGACTCGACGACGACCTGCAGATCTATCCGGTCGGTGAGGCCTGCCTTTAGATTCGGGGCAGCGATGAGATAGCTATCGGTGCGCTCGCCCCCTTCGCTGTCGAAGCTCACATTGATCAGATCTGTTTCATGAGAGAAGTGGCCGGCATCGACGGTGTAAGCGCTTTCGGTCTTGTCGGGCCGGTCGGTGACCCATTCGCGCATTTTATCCGCAGGGACCGGATTGAAAAGATTGTAGGCTTCTCGCTCGTCGGCTTCGACCGGCGCAGCAAAGAGGAGCAGGCAGCATAAGGCTTTCCGGGTTTTCAGGGATTTCAGGGATTTCAGGGATTTCCGGCCGATCTTGGTATTTTTGCTCATCTCGCCCCCTATTTTGATTACTCAAAATGAGGATTTCGAATAAACGAATCTCCGGGCGAAGTCCAGCTTGCCGCGAAACCTTGAGCGAAGTTCCGGCCTTAACGGAAAGTGGCGGCTGGCACGATCCCCCGCAGGAACGTGACATTTGGCGGATAATTCACGGAAGCGAAGATCGTATCGTTCTGTTCGCCGCAGTCGCCCACTCGGGCGTTAACGATTCCGACAATTCTTGCCTCAGAACCAACCCGGCTCACGGCGGGACCGCCTGAATCACCTGAGCACGCCGAGGGCTGCAGAGGAGCAGAAGAGGAAACGAAAAACTCCCCGACGTTCAAAGCGACCGTGATGTCTGCCGCAAGAAGCGTGTAGTTGCTCGGCGAGCCGTCGCCGGCGGCGTCATTTCGGCTGTAAGCAAAGATTGAGAGCGGATCGCCGGCTACGACGGAATCAGTGATCTCAATCGGAACCGGGTCCGCCGGGGCCGAACTCGAGAGGGTGATGACTGCGATATCTGCGATCGGACCTCCGTTCGGAGAATCGTCCGGAGAGAGGTAATCCGGGTTCACGGTCACGCTCTGCGCGTTAAACTCTTCGTTCTCGAAAAAGACTCGCACGTCGTTGATATCGCCGTTTGTTCCCGTGAAGCAGTGCGCTGCTGTAAGAACTTGGTTCTTCGTTACAAGAGTGCCGGAGCATCTCAGGACGGTGTTTGCGTCCACCCTGGAGCGGATCAAGGCCACCGGACTCCGAGAGTTAGAGCACACCGCTCCACCGAAAATTTTCTCTCCGAGTGTCGCACATGGTCCGGTCTGCGCCGGACTATCCGACCCCGAATCGCCGCCGGAGCCGCACCCGAGGCTGCCGCCAAATAGCGCGAGTACCGAGAACAGGAGAACGGATTGGCGAAGGAGAATCATATACGGAGCCCGGAAAAATGGGTTTGATAACGTCAAACACGACCTTTCACCAGGACATGAATGGATTGCGCCCGCGGCGGGGTTAGCGCACCCCGGGCTGGTCGATCCGCCAGTTGCGCCACTCCGGCCAAAGCTCGAAGCGATAGTGCGGAAGCGCCGCCTGGAGCTGCGTAAACGAGATTAGTTCGGCGTTCGGGCAGAGCTGGCACCGGCCAACGAAGCCGACAAAGACCGCACCATCGTCGGTGATTGGGCTATGAACAATTCCGCCGCCGTCTGCCATGACGTGGCGGGCTGCGTGCAGCTGCACTTGTCGAAAGAGGGCGCGATCATCCTCCGTTGTCGTTCGCACCACTGCATAACCTTCGTTCTCCGCGAGTTGAGTGCTGTCTTCGCCCCCATCGAGAAACATACAGCGCCGGAGTGAACCGGGAAGCGTCTCCGGAACATTCGGGGCCCCGCCGAAGCGGCCGTCGCTGGTAACAAACCACCGGTCGTGAATGAGGCCCCCGACTCCCACCTTCTGAATCTTCCATTGCCGGTTCTGCGCATGCGGTTCGGGAAGCTGGCCCCAGGGAAACGCCGCTCCACGTTGAGCACAGAGAAGCTCTGAGCCGGAGGCGATGCGAGTCCCCGCAGGAATCGCGGGCAGCGAGTGCCGGCAGATCGCGAGATTCCCGCTTGGGGCGATGAGGATGAAATCAGCTTGGGATGGTGTGTCCATTAGTCTCGACAGGTATTGTTTGCATCCCTATTGTGCGCTGATTAGCCTTGGGTGCTAAGCTGTCGATAGCAATCGACGACACAAATGCAGCTTGAGAGCTTACTGAGTCTCATGGGGGTGACCCGCGAGGAGAGCCGGGTCTATCTGCGGCTCGCTTCAACCGGTCCCACTTCTGTCGGCGCGCTCGCGCGAGGCGTCGGAAAGCCCCGCAGCACTCTGTACAGCTTGTTACGCCGTCTCTCAGAACAGGGGCTGGTCACTGAATCGATCAAACGCGGTGTGGTCGCCTTCCATGCCGAGGAGCCGGATCGCTTACTGCAGCTTTTTCAGGAGCGGATCGAGGCGCTCGAGAAAGGCCGCGAGGAGCTGAAAGAGATCCTTCCAAAACTCCGCCGGAGCCGGAAGCACGTCAGCATCACGCCGCGGCTCACTCTCCACGAAGGGAAGGAGGGTTTGAAGAATGTCTTAAGAGATATGCTCCTCTATCATGACCTTCAGACCTGTGCGCTTTGGCCTATTCGGCAGATGATCAAAGTGCTCTCGGCGGAGTTCTTCGAGCTGCACAATCAACGGCGAATTCAGAACCGGATCTACACCCGCGCAATTTGGCCGAAGGAGGAAGTTGTCGATCTCAAGCGTTATCCCTTTCTCGGGACCGGTGCCCGCTTCGAGCGCGAAATCCGGATTGCGCCGGCCGATATGCATTTCTCGCTTGGTTACTGGATCTATGGATCGAAGGTGGCATTTCTCGCTTCGCAGTCCGAGAGCTATGGTTTCCTCGTGGAAAGTGATGAGCTTGCGGAAACCCTTCGCGCGCAGTTTGAGCTGATTTGGAAGAGCTCGAAGCCGCTATAGATTTGCGAGAACGATGTATCGGGATTTGAGAGAACTGCTGGAAGCGATCAAGCGGCGCGGTGAGCTGAAAGTCATCGATGCGCCGGTGAGCGCGGATCTTGAGCTCGCCGAAATCCACCGGCGGGTAATCGCCGAAGAGGGTCCGGCGCTTCTGTTTACGAAAGTGGATTCAAGCCCCTTTCCGGTCGTCACAAATCTCTTCGGCACCCGTGATCGAGTCGAGCTCGCCTTCGGCGATGCGGGCAAGCGGTTCATCCGATCAGCGGCGAAGTTTCCCGAGACGTTGCTCCCGCCCACGCCGCGGCGAATCTGGCGCGAGAGCAGGACTTTGCTCCAGGCAGGAAGGATCGGTCTCAAACGGCGTTCGTCCGGCGCAGTAACCCAGAATCGGGTCTCGCCGCCGCGGCTCGATACGCTGCCCGTGCTTAAGACTTGGTCGGAGGTTGGCGGACCTTTCTTCACGTTGCCGCTCGTCTATACCGAGGATCCTGTGACACACATCCCGAACCTCGGGATTTACCGGCTTCAGCGTCATTCGCCAGAGACTACCGGTCTGCACATGCAGATCGGTAAAGGAGGCGGGTTTCACCTGAGCA
>CAYOAK010000024.1:0-24875 GCA_964401925.1 uncultured Bdellovibrionales bacterium
CAACCGGGAGTCGATGTCTCAGGCTTGCTGCTCTAATTCCGTTGGCGTCCTCCCCTTGGCCCGGTGCGCGAATCCCTCCGCACCTACCCAGGGGGCGGACCTCCTTCCACCCGTTTCCTGTTGACAATACACTCCGGCTGCGAGATCTACGGCGCTTCATGGGGAAGCAAGTAAACCTTTTCGTCTGCATTTACTTCTGGGGCTAAGCCCCAACATATACCCCTTGGGGTCCCGTCCACGACGCCACCCCGCTCCGCACTAAAAGAAAATAACAATCCGGCTCTCCGAAGCCGGATCTCGAAAGATACTCGCCTCGGCTTAACGCCGCATTAAAGTCAGCCATGAATCATTTACAGCTCGTCCGAAAAGTCACGGAAGTCCGAACCGTCGTGAGTGTCGGAAGCGTGCGATTTGGGGAACGCTTCGTCGTTATCGCGGGGCCATGCTCCGTTGAAAGCGAGGAGCAGACACTCGCCGTCGCTAGGGCGGTAAAGCTCGCCGGTGCAGCGATGCTCCGCGGCGGAGCGTTTAAGCCACGCACCTCGCCCTATGCCTTTCAAGGGCTCGGGGTCCGCGGATTACAAATACTTTCGCTCGCACGTCAGGAGACCGGACTGCCCGTTGTGACAGAGGTGATGGACCTGCGAGATATGGATGCGGTCTGCGTCCATGCCGACATGCTGCAGATCGGCGCGCGCAATATGCAGAACTTCGCACTTTTGAAAGAGGCGGGCCGGAGTAAGAAGCCAGTGCTGTTGAAGCGCGGCATGAACGCGACTGTCGAAGAGTGGCTGAGCTCCGCGGAATACATCCTCGCGGAAGGCAACCCCGACGTTGTGCTCTGTGAGCGTGGCATCCGAACCTTTGAAACTTTTACGCGAAACACGCTGGCACTTGATGCGGTCCCGGCAGTACGGGAGCTGAGTCACCTTCCGGTCATCACGGATCCTTCTCATGGCAGCGGCCGGACAAGTCTGATCTCATCTCTCGCTATGGCCTCGATGGCCGCCGGTGCCGACGGTGTGATGCTGGAGGTGCACACAAACCCCCGGGAATCACTTTGCGATAAAGAACAGGCGCTGACACCGGACAGCTTCGGTGCGATCGTCGGAAGGCTGCGAAAACTGGAGGCAGCTTTCCCGGAGTTCCGATGAGGCATTTGGTTCTCAAAACGGCGGCGGCGGAGTCGCGAATTGTAGTCGGCAGCGACCTGCTCGAGCAGACGCTCGCTGAAGCGTCGCTGGTGGTCGTCGATCGGGAGGTGCTCTTGCTCCATGAATCGCTGCTGAGCGAATCGGCGATCGTTCCGGTCGATGGCGGCGAGCATCTGAAGGAGCTTCCACAAGCGGAGACTCTTTATCACGCATGTTTCGAGCGGGCGCTCGATCGCTCTTCGCTGATTGTGGGGGTCGGTGGCGGAACCGTCTGCGATCTCGTCGGCTTCGTGGCGGCAACCTACCTTAGAGGTGTTCGGCTGGCACTCGCGCCCACGACATTGCTCGCCCAGGTCGATGCCAGCATCGGCGGCAAGAACGGAGTGAATTTCAGCGGAGTAAAGAATCTGATCGGAACGATCACCCAGCCAGAGCTCTGTATCTGCGACGGCCGGTTTCTCGCCACCCTTCCGGATCAGTTGATGTCTGAGGGCTTCGCCGAAGTGATCAAGCACGCGATCCTTTCAAAAGGTCCCCTGCTTGAGCTGCTCGAAAGCCGGAAAGAGCCCCTCTCGCGCGAAGGTCTCAATCAAATTGTCCTCGAGTCGATCGCTGTGAAGAAAGAGATCGTCGAAGCCGACGAGCATGAATCGGGTGTGCGCAGGAAACTGAATCTCGGACACACCGTCGGTCACGCGCTCGAAATCAGCCTCGGCATCTCTCACGGTGAGGCGGTGGCCGTTGGAACACTGATTGAAATGCGCCTCTCCGAACGTCGGGGACTCATTTCGCCGGAGATCACTGCACGCGTCGCGGGATTAATGAAGCGCTATGGTCTGCCGACCGAGGCGCGCTATTCCCCGGAGGAAGTTCTTGTCCTCGCCCGGAAGGATAAGAAACGCTACGGGGCGGCCTACAAGATGCCGCTCATTACTGAGATCGGAACCGCCGAGCTCTACGACATTCCCGAGGAAGAGCTAGCGAGCATCCTGTAGGTGTTCTTCCTGCTCCCCAGTCTTATTCTCCGGTCACAAACGATCCGCCCCAGATCGCTTCCTTATCCCAGCTTGCGAAGGTGTCTGCGAATTTCTGGGTATCGGCTTCAGTCACCTCACCAATCGGAGTTACAAAGTAGACGACAGTTACTCTCACGGGTTCGTCTGACCGTTTACCTGCGAAGCCCGCGCCTCGGCTGTATGCTCCCTCGACTTCACCGTGGCCGATCGCAACTTTGGTCAGCCCATTAGCGCGCGCTGATTTTTTTAGTACCATCGTATCCGCCGCAGCACCTGCTGCTGCGGGAGCCGGCATCTCGTCGAACACGGCGCCCTCTGCTCCTGCTCCGTAGGCCTCTCCGCCGTACCAGCCGCGGCGTGTAGGCGGCGTTCCCATGTTCGAGAGCTCGATTCCACCTGCGTCCTTCTTCAGCGGAATCTGAATCAGGTAGTAGCGCTGCACATCGACATCCATGCCTTTGCTCTTCAACTTCGCTTCCATGTCCAAAAGATCCTGGCGATCTTCGGCGCGGCTCGCCGTGAACGGCGCTTTCTTTCCGTCGACATTCGAAAAGAGCAGTTGATGCGATCCCGGCCCCACAATCGCTTCGGAGCTCCCTTCGATCACATCTGTGATCACATAATTGGTCGAGCCGTAAGGGTAGATACTGAAATTGAATGCCGCTCGCGGTGGATGGTCCCGGCCGGGCATCATGCTCTTCGACGGCACCGGAACGATTGCAAATTGATTCGAGACAATTGCATTATCATCGCGGTTCGCCGAGGTCAGATCGAGCTCTTTCAGCCGATCTTTTAACGAAACCTCGCGAGTCTCCCGGCCATCGTTCAGATGCACTTTGATTTTGGACGTCGGGACCATCAACACTTTGTCTCGATAGTTCGAGTCGCGCCGCACGGAGAGCGCAAGCTGAGCGCTATCCGAGTCAGATTCGTTCTTTCGGACCCAGATGCCCACGTCACTGATCCGATCGCCCCAAACGCTGTTCTGATAGCGTCCGATATCCTCCCAAGAGATCTTTACCGGAGAGTAACCCCGATCTTGAAACAGTTTGAGCGTCTTCGAATCCGCTGTCAGATTGAGCGTCTTCTTGTAGTACTCCTCCCAATCGGTCGTTTCGGGCGGCCGTCCGCATCCGGCCCGGTCGGGCCCGGCGCAGCCCGTGGGACGATCACAGGACAATGACTCGATGGCGTTAGTGATCCGCGAGGTGACCGTCTGATCGACCTGGGGATTCGCGCCGAGCTTCGAAGCGATCTGCACCGCCGCATAACGAGTTTTTCCACTCCCGGTCGCGCCCTGCTTCTTTACGGTGCAGTGATCTTTCAGAGCGGTCATCACATCGGCGCGCACGAGACCGAGATTCGAGTCGTTGAGTGCCAAAGAATGTTTGGCAAAGGCATCCTTGATGCTTCCGTCGCTTACGTCGCCAATGGCGAGCTCGCAGGATGCGAGCGCAGTGAAGGACAGGACTGAAAGTGCGAAGCGGCGAGGTCTCATAAATCTCCTTGAGATGGGGTCGACGAGACTGTTTACCCGTCGCCGCTTACCCGAGTTTCAGCTTTCGTGCACGATGCGCGGAATGAGCCTTTTCTCACGAGTTTCCGACCGTTCGGACGGCGTTCTCGGCTCTTCGGGCGGATCTTGAAGGGCTACTGCTTCGGTTTCGGCCGGCTCTCATAGATCCGAAGCGGGGGGATGTTCCGAAACTCGTAGTGTTTACTGACGAGGTCGAAGTGCTCTTCGAGAGGTTTTCTGAGGAAGTTGTCCAGCGAGGCCGGCGGTGGAAATACTTGGTAGGTGAGGAACCTGCCATCGGGCTTCAGAGCGCGAGCGGTATCGGCCAAAATCTTTTGCCTCTCCACCGGCGGGATCATCGAGAAAGGAATGCCGGAGACGATGTAGTCCACCGTGCCAGGCCCGACAAAGTCCAGCAGCCTCTCGGCGGACTCGTGATGAACTTCGAGCGCAGGTTCCGGCAGAGCCGTTTTAAGCTCGTCGGCGAATTTCTTATTCTTCTCGAAGGCGATGAGCTTCGCCCCCTCGGGCATCCGCTCGAGGAGGTACTCGGTGAAAACACCGAGGCCCGGTCCGTATTCAACGACCAAGCGGGCACGGGAAAAATCGATCGGCGAGCATACCCTGCGCACTGCGAAACGGGAGGACGGGGTAACCGAGGCGACGTCGCGATCGGTTATGAGGGTCTTCAGATATGTTAGTGTCTCCAATCCGAGCCTGCCCTCCGGCCTGATGAACGTCCTTGCCAAAATGAGGCCTGATGCTTACACCGCCCCAGAAAGAAATGAAACAAACCACCCGCTCTCGGCACCTTAAGCCTTAGCCGCATTACGAGAAATGAGCGCCACCCCCACCGCCGAACCGCATGCACATCCGGAAGACCATGGTCAGGGCCATGCAAAGGGTCCGCTGTGGCCTCTCGTTCTCGGCGCGCTTGGCGTTGTTTACGGAGACATCGGAACAAGCCCGCTCTACGCAATGCGGGAATGCTTCTACGGACATTTCGGTGTAGCGCCGACGAATGAGAACATCTTTGGCGTCCTCTCGCTGATCATCTGGTCGCTGATCTTCGTTATCTCCATCAAGTATGTCGCGTTTGTCCTGCGCGCGGATAACCGCGGGGAAGGTGGAATTCTCGCGCTGCTCGCTCTGCTCCACCCGAGGACGATGACCGTCGGTCCAGTGGTGAAGGCGATGGTGTTGTTCGCCGGGTTGTTTGGATCTGCACTGCTCTATGGCGATGGCGTCATCACACCGGCTATCTCCGTTCTCAGCGCGGTCGAGGGATTGAAAGTCCACACTCCCGTGCTCGAACCGTTTGTCCTCCCGCTTACCGCCTTAATTATCATCGGGCTTTTTGCGGTACAGAGTCGTGGGACAACGTTGATCGGCTCCATTTTCGGACCAGTCATTGTTGCGTGGTTTCTCACCATCGCCGTGCTGGGGACCGCTCAGATCATCAAGGAGCCGAGTGTCTTCCGAGCGTTCAATCCTTACTACGCAGTGCACTTCCTCTTCTCAGCAGGCTTCCGAAGTTTCGAGGTGCTCGGCGCAGTGTTCCTCGTATGTACGGGCGGCGAGGCACTATACGCCGATATGGGCCATTTCGGGCGGCGTGCCATCAGAGTCGGGTGGACATTCGTCGTTCTTCCGGCGCTTCTGCTCAACTATTTGGGGCAAGGGGCACTTCTCCTCACCTCGCCGCACACCGTCACGAATCCTTTCTTTCAGCTCGCGCCAAGTTGGGCGGTCATTCCGCTAGTGATCCTATCGACACTCTCGGCGGTGATCGCATCGCAGGCCCTGATCTCCGGCGCATATTCCCTCACGATGCAGGCGGTGCAACTTGGATACTTGCCCCGGATGCGAGTTGAGCACACATCGTCCTCCCAATTCGGCCAGATTTATGTGCCGCTTGTAAACTGGATCCTATTGGTCGCGACCCTCTGGCTCGTTTTCGAATTTCGAACCTCCTCTGCACTCGCGGCGACATACGGCATCGCTGTTTCTGCAACGATGCTCCTCACCACGTTTCTAATGTATTTCGCGGCACGACGTGTTTTCAAATGGAGCGTTCCCCTCGCCGGCACCGTCACTGCAATATTGCTGCTCGTCGACATCCAGTTCTTCGCAGCGAACTCCGTGAAGTTCTTCGAGGGCGGCTGGTTGCCGATCGTCCTCGGCATCATCATCTTCACGGTGATGTCGACTTGGTACCGGGGACGCGAGATCCTCGCTCTGCGCATCAGCGAAAAGGCGCTCCCGCTGAAAGAGTTTATCGACAACATGCTCGAGGAACGCGTGCTCCGTGTCCCGGGCACTGCGATCTACATGTCCCGTGACACGTCGATCACTCCAATGGCGCTCGTTCACAACCTGCGTCACAACCGGGTCGTCCATCAGAATGTTCTCTTCCTCCAGGTCGTCACCGAAGAGGTCCCGTATGTCACCGAGGATAAGCGGATCGACACCGAGTCAATTCGGCATGGATTCCATCGGATAAAACTTCACTACGGCTTCATGGACGAGCCCCATGTTCCGGGCGCGCTCCTTCAGCTCCGCGCCATGGGCACGGTCTTCGACCTCTCCCGCGTAACCTTCTTCCTTGGCCGTGAGCTCGTTCTCCCAACCGGCGCCCCCGGCATGGCCCTCTGGCGTGAGCGGCTCTTCGCCTTCATCACGAGCATCTCCGCCCGCGCTACCGCCTACTTCCAAATCCCCGCGGAACAGGTCATCGAGATCGGCTACCAAGTCGAGATCTGAAAGAGCTCGCCCAACCAGCTGAATTTTCACAGCATTCCCTCCACTCCGCTCCCCGAGCCCACTCGGGCAATTTGTTGGGGTGTACCTCGGGTCGCGGCGGCTCGCCTGGGAAAAGGGGGCTTAAAAGTTGGGGTGTACCAGGGGGGGGCTCCGTTGGGAAAAGGGGGGGCAAATGTTGGGGTGTACCAAGGGGGGCGACCCGGTGGGGACTATGAACAGCGAGCTGGTGAATAATCATTCGTTCGCGGTCTTTTCCCGACAAACGAGGTGAACTGTTGTTGAACTCTGCACCTTTTGAGAGGAATCTCCACAACGCCAAGCATGCAGTTTTAGCGGAGGTGTATGAGCCAAAAATCCGGCTCCGGCACGGCAGTGCAAAGTTCCTTCCCCTGGCGGAGGGAGGACGCTCGCCATCTGCTCTCCTCGCCCCTCTTCAACCCCCGTTTCTCGAGCGAATTCATCCGGGGGCTGCTTGCCCCCGATCCGGTGTGTGAGCACACGGCCTTTATCCGGCACATGATCGACCGCGACCCCGATCTTATCTTTATCAAGGATCGGCAGGACACCTTCTCTCTCGCCAATCGCGCGCTGACCGATGTGTATGGAGCGAGCGAAGCGGAATTGCGCGGGAAGGGCGATGCCGATTTCAACTCGGATCACGCCCAGATCGAGAAGTTCCAAGCTGACGATCGCAAAGTGCTCGAGACAAAGCAGGAGCTCATCATTTCATCGGAGGATGTGACCGACAGCAGCGGCCGCACCATGAAGCTGCGCACGATTAAAGTTCCGATTTTGAACGCCGCCGGCGAGGCCACGCATGTGTTGGGCATCGCCAGCGACATCACACTTGAATTCGATCTTTCACACCCGCGGCTGGCCGCAGCAGAAGATTCTGCCAGCGAGGAAGCTCCCTTGATCACAAGCACTGAACGACGCTCCCAGGCCCCGGCTCAACCGACAATTCTCGTCGTCGATGATGACGAGGCTGTCTCGGAAGTCACTCGCGAGCTTCTTGAAGGCGCCGGCTACGAAGTTGTTGTAGCCGCAGATGGGCTTGCCGGCCTGGAGGAGTTCTTGAGAAATGAAGGCTCCGTTCGCCTGGTGATCCTCGATATCGCCATGCCTCGAGCCGACGGCGAAGAGATGCTCCGGCAGCTTCGCAAAGTATCCCCGGCACTTCCGGTGATCGTCTGCAGCGGATACTCGGAATCTGCGACTCTGAAAAGAATGGTGCCGCAGCAGTTTTTCGCCAAGCCCTATGACCCGAAAAAGCTCCTGGCCTCGGTGCAGAAGCTCCTCGGCTAGAGGCTGAGCGATCCGCAGGAACATAAAGTCGCCCGGGCGAGCGGTGAAACTCCACCCTTTTTCCCCCAAGGAGAATCCGCTACATCCTTGTGCCATAACACTAGAGCAATCGACCTTTAGGCGTAACAAAGCGCCCAAGAGAGACACTGACCGGCACCTTATGAGCAGCGCAAAACAGAACCGCTCAATCGCCCGACTCATCGTCGGCGCGATGAGTATCGATGGCGTCCTCGACAAAACTGAACGAGACAAAGTCGCGCATGCGCTCGGGATGCTGGGCATGGGTGAGCTTATTGCCGACGTTGGTGTGGCCATCGAGGCTGACCCGGGTGATTTCAACATGTTTGCCGAGTGCCAAGACCTCGTCGATACGCTTGGAACCCTTGCGCCGGATGTCACGCCGCTCATCTTCCGAATCGTCGCTGACGTAGTCGCCTCCGATCAGTTCGTCTCAGCACAAGAGGCGGGCTATCTCAGCTCAATGGCAAAGAAGCTCGGCCTCACCGCAGCGTTAGCAAAGAGCATCTTCCAGCAGGTTCTCGCGGAGCGCCGCTCCAGGATCGAGATTTCCGGGAAAAGTGTCGATCAGGCGATCAGCCCGTATCTTAAAGAGATGCTGAGCTTCACCGGTGCTGATTACATCCTGGGCCGCGGGGTGGTCGAAGAGCAGGCAGAAGAGGATTTCGCCGAGTCCGACGAATCGATCACCGATGAGGATCTCTCGCGTGCCCTGACAGTTCTCGGACTCGAAACGGGCGCACGACTGAAACAGGCGGAACAGGTCTGGCGCGAAACGATCGATCACCTGGAGCTGCCGAAGATGGCCGATCTCGGAGAGACTTTTGTTTCCGCTGCGATCAATCGCCTCACCCGTATCAACGAGGCGTATAAAATCGTCCTCAGAAAGTATCGAAGAGCGAGCTAAGCTCCACGAGAGTATTGCTGGAAAGGGTCGCGGGCCGACATCGGAAACCTTCCTGCGTGAGAAGGGGCCAGAGAATCAAAGATCGACGTGAACCTTGTAGAGCTTTCCGGCGATGATCTTTTCTCGCGGTCCGTGCCAGTGGCCATGAACCCAGCCCTGTGCTTTTCCGAAGACCTTACGGAAGTTCACGAAACGGTCGGTCAGATACCTTCTCGGGTGGCCGCGCCGCCACCGGGGAGTGAAACCGTGCTGAGCTGATGACGCGTCTGCAAGGGCGAATTTCTTTCGAATCTGATCGAGGGAAAGTACCGTGAACACCGGGCGATCAGCGGACCGGGGGATCTTCACCGGCTCGGGCACGGAGTCCGGATCGAGGTCTGCCCGGCGCTCCTCGACGATCCATTGTGAGGGCGATATCAACTTCGCCATCTGGCGAAGCTTCCAGTTCAAATTGGAAAGCTCCCAGTAGGTGCGATGCATGAAATCATACGCCCTTTTGTCTCTTTGCTTCAGAGAGCCGATCGAAAGCGGCTCCCAGCATCGATCGTCTGCGAGAAAATGCTCCGCAGCGTAGGAAAACTCTACCGACTCGTTCGGATGGAATGTTGCGTTCCAAAACAGTTGCACGGTCACGAGGATGAGATTTCCCCGAACGCCAAAATGCTTGGCCATTGACCCGTGGACTTTCGCATACATCTCCGGAGTCTGGTTGAATGCGCATACGGGCTTCCGGAGCGGCATGCAAAGCGAAACGGCAACCCTGGGTGCAACCAGTCCGCAGTACCCTTTGATCTCCGGTTGAAACAAAGCCGTAACGCTGTCCTGATCCTCTATCGCCGTTGCGTCAAAAGGCTGCCGGTAGTCACCCGCAATGAGCGCAGGATCTTCGGGCCGATAGTACAGCCCTTCAACTGTCAGCGGCTCCTCCCAGCGAAACAGCTTTGTGCGGCGCAGGCCTGCCGCGAGCGATCCGTCCGGTATGCCGAAACCGTGCAGCAGGTCTTTTGCAGACCATGGACCGGCGGATGCGAGCTCGGCTTGGATCTCCGGGGTGAGCTCGCGAAGAAGTGCCTGAGACCAACTCGGCATCTTCGCAACCGCTTCGGTGTCAATCTGAAGCAGGGCATCGAGGTTCATGCTCTTTTCCGCCCATGCATCGAGCTCGCCCCACGAGCGAACTTTCGGAAACATCCGTTCCGCAGCCGTACACAACTTATCAAATAACATTTGCTCAAAGTCCTCCCGCGACCAATTGGCTCGGCCAAATGGAATGGGAGGGAAAAATACTGCCCGAAACGGCCGCTGGAAGAGATCTTTACACGAGTCGCAGAGTCGTGTAATTTACACAGGCAGCAAACATAACAGCTGCGCAAATTGAAGTCACGCGCGGATTCAGCAGCCGCGCCGTAATCGGCGGATCAAAAGTGCGCTCGAGCAGAGCAGCAGTGTGCCCGGCTCAGGAACGGCACCGGTGATAGGCGCTGCGCCTTCGATCACGTCGTTCCCGCAGCTCATCGTCCAATGCAATCCGATCGAATCGCTCACACCCTTCAACGAGCTGAGAGCAATCACCGTCGTGAGCCGATCGTGGTCCCCGGCGAGATTCGTAATCGACCAGCTTCCGGACGCGGCGGCGGTCAACCCAGCGGTGTTGAGACTCACCTCCTGGTCTCTGCGAAACCCGCCGTCTGCGTCCGAAAGTTGAATCAATGCCCCGCCCCCGGGCTGATAGGCCGGGATCTGAAAAAGATGCGCAGTGCCTGATTCGCCAAGGAGACTCGTCGCCTTGTTCTTTTTCATTCCTTTCGGCAGCTCAAAAACGAGGGCGTACTCCCATGTCTCTCCGTTTGCAGCGGTGTCGTTGATGTATGGCGCGGGCCCGAACGGCGACCAGCCATTCGTGCTGATGAACAGATCCCCCATCGACGTTCCATCCGATCCGACGTTGTCGAAGTATGAAGAGAAGATTGAGACGCTGAGCTCTCCGCCCGTAATCGCAACCTCGAACTTCGACACGGAATATTCGGAGCTTGTGCCCACTATATCCTGGCCGGCCCAGGCTGGATTACTTGGGGTGCCACCGATGAAATTGTCCGGAATGGTGAAAGGAAGCGCCTGCGCCGACCTCAGCGGGAGGAGCAAAGAAAGGCAGAAAACAATCGAAAAGAACGCACGACACATAACCGTTACTCCTAGAAGCCGTTCAGACCGGGGCCAGGGCTTCGAGTAACTCCTTACAAAAGTGGTGCCAGACGGGTCTTGTTCCGCGCGTGAAAAACTAAGGGTGCGAATCTCTAGGCTTTCCCGTTCGTGAGAACCCCGCCGACCTTTGCGAGCCAGGCGGCAAACCGCGCGACATCGGGCTCATCTGCCCGAAGAGACTCCATCGCTGCCCTGCCGTCGACACAGACCCAAAACTCTCCATCCTTCGCTTCTACGATTCGTTGGGTGCTCTTGAACTCGCCGCGAACCTGCATTTGCTGGACGAGCGTGCAGATCTGATCGCATTCCTCGTTCTCCGGGTGCCCGCTGTGACCCCGTACGTGTTCCGGCTGAATTTCGAGCTTCTTCGTCAGGTGCAGATACGCTTTCCACATCCCGAGGTTCTTCACCGGCTGACGCTGCGATGTGCGCCAACCGTTCTTCTGCCAATTCAGAATATACTGCGTGCCGCTTTTGAGGGTGTATTCGCTATCGGAGAACCAGGTGACGTCCACACCTTGCGGATTTGCGCTGGAGATTATTCCCAGCCCGGCGAGTCCGCCGAATATTTCCGACTCGTTATTGGTCGCCCCGCCAAGCGCGATGACAAGGCGCTTCCGTTCGCCGAAGCCCGGAGCGTCGATGATGCAGGCCGCAGCAGCGGCAGACCCGCGCTCGCCTCCTCCGTCGGAGAATAGAGAGACCTCGCTCACCGACTACTCATCGTCAATATGAACCAATGAGCGCAGCCGGCTGCAGAACGACTCATCCGAAAGGAGCGCTTCGCCGACAGCCTTTGCGAGCTGCTCGGGACGGGTTCCATGGATGTATTCGCGGAGAACCTGGTTGATGAGAAACTGATACGGGGTCTTCTCCGTTGCCGCCCGCTCCTTGAAGAAGGCGATGATGTCCGCGTCCAGATTCATCGTGACCTTCTGGCGGAAGTGACGCTCAGGAAGCTCCGCAGCAGAGCGGCCCTCCCCCGGTATCCTGTCCCCGGGTATTGTCGCCTCACCGCGGAAAAGCATCCGGCGAGATGCCTGCCGGAACCTCTCCTCCGCGAGCGCGTCATCATTTTCTATCCGCCGCTTCATGGGTGCTGCTCGCCCCCGGGCCGATTCGGAGAATCCGGCCGGATCGAATCCGGAATCATCAGCGGCGCAATCAGCTGGACGCTCTGATCGAGATTGAGATAGGTCAGCTTCGGCTCTTCAGCCTTCTTTCGATCGAGATCGAAGCTCAGCTCGACCCGCAGCTTGCCGCGATACGGCTTGAAATACCGCTCGTCGAGCAGCTTTCCATCCTCCGCGTACAGCAGATACTGATCGGGAGCGAGCAGTGCCACACTTGGCGGCGCGGCGAGGTTTTCCTCCAAATACTCAAGAAACCCTCCCTTTTTCGGCTCGGCCTCGGCTTTCGCTTTCTCTTCCGGCGTACTTTCCGGCTTCTGGATCTGCAGTCGGAACCGTTCGAGATCGAGCCAGCGATAGCCGGTTGCCTCGTCGTTGAGATTGAACCGGATCGTCACCCCCTCTCCATTCCTTTCGACATTGAAGATCGACGGCTTTAAGTCAGGCGGAAAGAGCTGCTCGGTTCTGAGCACTCCGAACAGAAATGTCGTCGACAGCAAGGAGAGAACAAGCAGCACCGAAAGGATCAGCCGGGAAACATACGTTCCGGCGCTCTGTGAAACCTCGCCAGGCATCCGATCAGGCAGGCTTAGCTCGTCACGCGCCTCGCGCGGCAACATCTGCAAGAACACATAGCCGGCAGCGGTCAGAACCACTCCGGTGAGCAGGCTGCTGAGCGCCGCCTCACAGAGGATTGAGGAGAGATCGCTCGAGGAAGCGAAAAGCCCCGCCGCGATCGCAGCCGGAAAAATTTTCGAGCACCAGGTGAGCAGCACAATCGCGATCGTCAGGTTGAAGTGCCGCATCGTGAATTGGAACGAGCGCTCTATCCCGAGATCGAGCACGCCCATTCCAGAGAACACCCGCTGGAACTTCCGGCTTCGCGGGAGGAGCGGCTCATCCTCATACGGATCGGCCTCCTCCTCATCGTCGTCCTCCTCCTGGACCACCTGAGAGAAATTCTCGCCGGCAACGAAAGCCGGTGCCCACGTGAGGAAGAACCCGACGACAAAAGAGGTCGCAAGAATTCCGCGAACCGCGGGGTTCACTTCGCCCGTTCCGAGCGCAATCAGATAACTGAAGAAGACGACGCCGAGTATCACGGCGTGCGAGATCAGCACCTTCGGCATCGCCTTGAGTCCGATGGCGATATGCTCACCCAATCTGGTGTTCTTGCCGCGGAGGCGCGCTACGAGCAGTGAGGAAGTCGCCGTCAGCTGCCAAGCGAAGCTGAAAGCGGCAATGAAGAAGATGAGAAAGAGACCATTCGGACGGAGCGGATAGAGGCTTTGGATGACATTGGCCGCACCGCGGATCAGACCCGGAAAGAAGGCGATCCCTGCGACCGCGCCGATATTTCTCAAGGAATACCGGAGCCCATCACTGAGAGTAACCTGTTCCCGGCTGATTTCGGTTCGCGCAGCTTGTTGAGCCGACTCTGTCAAGTTCTCCCTACCGGAAATACTCCGAACACCGACGGAGAGTGGTTGGAACCGGCGCACTATAAACCACCTCACCGCTAATCGCCAAAGGCTATCCTGTGCCGTTCGGCGAACGAGTTTATTGAGCAAATCCGCACGGCAATGTAGCGTGCCGAGGTTCACTGACTGGGATGAAGAATGGAAGCCACTCAGACGTATCGGAAAAAAAGCAGTACCGTTTCCGTTACTCCACTTGCGAGTCCCGGATCGACACCGCCCATCCCGCAGAAGGAGCGAGCCGAGCCACGCCCGGGAGGGACACCGCTCCTCGATGGGATAGAGTCGCCCGCGGATCTCCGCGAGCTCAGTTCCGATCAACTTCAAGATCTCTGCGAGGAGCTGCGAAGCGATCTCGTTGAAGCCGTAAGCGAGAGCGGCGGACATTTTGCTTCCTCACTCGGCGTCGTCGAGTTGACTGTCGGACTTCACAAAGTCTTCGAGACTCCGCATGACCGGATTGTCTGGGATGTCGGACATCAGGGCTACATTCACAAGATGCTTACCGGCCGGCGAAGCTCGCTTCGCGCCGTCCGGCAGTTTGGCGGAATCTCTGGCTTTCTCCGCCGGGAGGAGAGTGAGTACGACGCGTTTGGTGCCGGGCATGCCGGAACGAGCATCTCGGCTGCTGCGGGGATGTGCGAAGCAAGCCATCATGATTACCCCGGACACGCCGATCGCTGGGTCGTCGCGGTCATCGGGGACGGAAGCATGACCGCCGGAATGGCGTTCGAAGCACTCAATCACTCCGGTCAGCTGCACCGGAAGCTGATTGTCGTTCTCAATGACAATGAGATGTCGATCGCCCCGAACGTCGGAGCGTTAAGTCTGGTGCTCTCAAAAGCAGTGACCGGAAAGATTTCCACCGTTGCGCGAAGACATTTTAAAAGCCTCGTCGAACGCGGCCTGATTCCGCATGCGCTGTACCGGGCGCTCGATCGTGCAGAAGAGGCGACCCAAGGGTTTCTCTCGACACCGGCAATGCTCTTTGGAGCCTTTGGATACCGCTATATCGGCCCGGTGGACGGGCATAATCTCGAGGCCGTCATCGACGCGCTCGAGCGCGCGAAAGACCAGGACGGCCCGGTAATTGTCCACACGCTGACCACCAAAGGGAAGGGATACGAGCCGGCCGAGACCGACCCGGTGAAATATCACGGGGTGACCCCTTTCGTTCCGGAATCCGGAATTTTCCGGAAGACCTCTGCACCAAAATCCTTCAGCACGATCTTCGGAGAAATGCTTGTCGAGATCTGCAGAAACGATCCGCGCTTCGTCGGTATCACTGCGGCGATGCCCGACGGAACCGGATTAAAGGTCCTCCAGCGAGAGATGCCGGAGCGTTATTTCGATGTCGGAATCGCTGAACAGCATGCGGTGACCTTCGCGGCGGGCCTCGCCTGTGAAGGCATGCGTCCAGTGTGCGCAATCTACTCGACCTTCCTGCAGCGGGCGTTCGACCAAGTCGTCCACGATGTCTGCATTCAGAATCTGCCGGTTATCTTCGCGATGGATCGCGGAGGGCTCGCCGGAGCAGATGGTCAGACCCATCACGGCGCGTTCGATATTGCCTATCTCCGCAGCATCCCCAACATGGCGATCATGGTGCCGAAAGACGAAGGTGAGCTGCGCTCGATGATGCTGACGGCGGCTGCCTATGAATCCGGCCCGATCGCGTTCAGATTTCCGCGGGGCGAGACCAATGGCCTGATCGATGTCACAGCTCCGGCGGAAGCCCTCCCCTTTGGTAAAGGCGAGATCGTCCAGCAAGGAGCTTCAAGCGATGCGGTCGTTCTCGCAATCGGGCCGACTGTCCAATTCGCCGTTGATGCGGCCGCGCAGCTCCACACTGAAGGGCTCTCCGTTACCGTTGCAAACGCCCGCTTTGTTAAGCCGCTTGATCGCGAACTGATCACCGAGCTCGTCCGCAAGCACCGGGTGATCGTCACGGTGGAAGATCATGTGCGCAAAGGAGGTTTCGGCAGCGAGGTGCTGGAGCTCCTGGCTGAAGAAGATCTGCTCAGCGGAAAGGTCTTTCGCACTCTCGGCATCCCGGATGAGTTCGTTGTTCACGGCTCGCAAAAGGAGCTCTATCGCCTGTGCGGCTATGATGCTCGAGGTATCGCCGAAACCGTCCGCGCGGCGCTCGCGGAGTAGACCGGAAGCTCAAATGTGAAGGTTGCACCCCGGGGGTGATTGTCTGCGACACGGATTGTTCCACCGTGGTCGGTCACGATCGAATTCACAATCGCGAGCCCCAGCCCCGTGCCGCCCGTGCGGGTTGAGAAGTACGGTTCGAACAGCTTTGGTTTGTCGTCATCCGGCACACCGATTCCGTTATCGGCCACGGATACCAATACGGAGCTCTCAGTAAACCAGATCGCAACCGCCACCTCAGGCTGGAATGAGCTGTCTCTCACGCGGCTAATCGACTGCGCAGCATTTTCAAAAAGATTCGTCAGCAACGCTTCCATCTGCTCGCGATCGCCGGATACCGATGGGACACCCGGGGGACCGTTTAAGATGAATCGGATATGCGGATGCGACTCGCGGAAAACGTTCATTACCTGCTCCACGAGCGAGCGAAGCGGTAGCTCGCCCATGCTCGCGCGCGGAAGACGCGCAAACCGGCTGAACTCGTTGACGAGATTACGAAGTGTTTCGACAGCCCGCGAAATCGTGGCTGTCGATTCACCGACAAGTGCCGCGTTCTCGCTCGACAGTTCGGTCGAGGAGAGGAGCCGCCTCTCAAGCCGCTGAGCGCTTAGCTGAATGGGTGTAAGTGGATTCTTGATCTCGTGCGCCATACGGCGTGCGACCTCCTCCCAAGCGACTGTTCGTTGGGCGCGGACAAGTTCCGTGAGGTCATCGACCAGAACGACAGAGCCTTCGGAGGATTCGGCGTGCAAGGTCGTGAGCGTAATTTGCAGATGGCGCGACCTGCCGGATCGCACAAAGGAGATCGTCGTCGAAAGCAGGCTATCTGCGGGATTACCCGAATGTAGCGTCGAGAGCGCGGTGCTTAGCTCCGGCACTCCCAGCTCCGCCAATGTGTGCCCGACCGGACTCTCGTTGAGGCTCAGAATCTCCATTGCCGCACGGTTGCAGGTCGTGACGCGCTCGTCCAAATCGAGCGACATCACCCCGACACCCACACTCTGAAGTACTGTCTCCATGTAGCGCCGGCGCGCGACGAGCTCTCCGGTGGTACGCTGAAGGTCTTCCGTCATCTGGTTAAATGAATCGACGAGCATCCGCAGCTCGTCCCGTCCGACGTCCGGAATCCGGTGCTGCAGGTTCCCACGCGCGACCTCCTGAGTTCCTTCCGCCAGGAGCTGAATCGGACCCGAGATCGTGCGGGCAAGGTAGAAACCGACCCAGATCGCCGCGAAGAGGACGAGCAGCGACATGACGACGAGTGCCAGGAGATACGTCGAGGTTAACGGAATCCGGTAAGTACGAAGCTCCCGGTAGTCCTCGTAGGCGTTCAAGACCTGCGAAAGCAGCTCTCCCAGCTCCTTCGTTTCTGCGCTCGATGTGACAAGCACGTAGCGCACGCCGCCATCAATTGTGATCGGAACATAGGAGCGGACGAGCTCCCCAAAGTGGCTTCTCTCCGGACGCACAATCTGACGGCCCGTCAGCGCCGCGGCAAAGCTCGCCCGGTTTGGATTGAGATGCGCTCCGGGCCGGAGCTGCGCGGCATCAAGAAAGGTTCCGACAAGCGAGCCGTCCGGCCGGTAGACAGACGATTCTGCGAACCCGAGTTCCCGGCTCTTCTCCTCGAGCAGCCGGGTGAGGAGCGCTTTCCCTTCGGCCATCTCAGCGGTGAGCGCGGCTTCGCCTCCGACGGTGCCGTAGGCGTCGATGAGCATCGGAAGGAGACCGGCAAGCCGTTCTGCAAAGGTCTCGCTGCGCTGCCGGGTGTGCTTTTCGAGCGAGTCGTATTCATACCTCGCAATCGCGAGAGCGCCGTCTACGGAAGCGGTGACCTGCGGTGAGAACCAATATTGGAAAACCGAATTAATAATCCCTCGCGATATCAAAAAGAGGAGAATCGTCGGCACCAGAGCAAGCCCCACGAAGGCCACGACAAGGCGGGTGCGAAGCTTCGATCCGAGCAGCGCTCTATTTCGATCGAGAAAGAGCTTCACCACGTTCTTCACGACAAGGAAGCCAAACACCATCACGAGGACGATGTTTCCATTGATAAGGAAAAGAAATCCGATGTAGTTGCCGGAAAAACCGGCTGCGCTCAGCTGTCCCGCTTCGTCGCGCAGAAAAAAAACGAGGCCGACAAGCAATATGAGGAGCAGCACCGCGATCAGCAGTGGCAGAACAGGCCGCTTCTCTTCGTTCTCCAATGGGGGCATCTGAAGGATCGCTTCTAGCTTTCGAACAAACCGACCTGGCGGGTAGCGCTCTGACCCGTAAATTTCAAGCCGAGGTGCTCATACGCGAGCTGCGTCGCCTCGCGGCCGCGGGGGGTGCGCTTTATGAAGCCCTGACTGAGCAGGAACGGCTCATACATATCTTCGAGGGTGTCTTTGTCTTCGTGGAGCGCTGCGGCGATGGTTTCGATTCCAACGGGGCCGCCGGAGAACTTTACGATGATCGTCTCCAGGACCAGACGGTCCATCCGGTCGAAACCGCGCTGATCGATATCGAGCAGCCGGAGCGCCTCGTCCGCAGCGTTTGCGGTCACGATGGAATCGGCACGCTCGGATGCGTAGTCGCGAGCTCGTTTCAGAAGACGGTTGGCAATTCGAGGCGTCCCGCGCGAGCGCCTCGCGATCTCGAGCGCTCCCGCCGGCTCCAATTGCACATTAAGTATCATCGCCGACCGCTCGAGGATCTTCACAAGCTCAGGTTCGGAATAGAACTCCAGCCTTTCAGCGAGCCCAAATCGATCTCGTAACGGTGCCGTGAGAAGTCCCGTGCGCGTTGTCGCGCCAATAAGAGTAAACGGCTTCAGTGAAAGTTTGATCGATCGCGCGGCAGGTCCCTGCCCGATGATAATATCGATGCTGTAATCCTCCATTGCCGGATAGAGGATCTCTTCGACGACGCGGTTCAGCCGGTGAATCTCATCAATGAAGAGCACGTCACCTTCAGAGAGACTGGAGAGAATCGCGGCAAGATCGCCGGGACGCTCAAGGACCGGCCCCGAAGTTGCCTTGAAGGCGACACCAAGCTCAGTCGCGATGACTGCTGCGAGGCTCGTCTTCCCCAAACCGGGAGGACCGTGCAGCAAGACATGGTCGAGCGCGTCACCACGTTTTTTCGCGGCCCCTATTGCGATCAGAAGATTCTCGCGGATTCTTGTCTGACCGACATATTCGGCAAGGGTCTTCGGACGGAGCGTGGTCTGAAACTGATCCTCTTCAGTGGCGTGCGGAGAAATGCTCTTCCGGAGGGCAACACCCTCCAGAGTGCTCTCTTCCAACGAGCCCTCTTCTAAAGAATGGGGCTCCAGCTGTGAATCCGCGTCGTCCAAAATACCGCCTATCGAACGGAGCTAATACCACACTCGCGTGCCGGGCGGGAGGGTGAGTCTGTTTGTCGACACGGCTGGGAACCTCCAGCCGTAGCATCCTCGGCTCGCGCTACATACGGACGAACTTTCCGTCCTTCACAGTCTTCAGAATGAAGCTTTTCTTCGCCGCTCCTTCTGTGTCGATCGAGAAGGTTCCGCTCGCACCGTCATAGTCCTTCGTACGATACGCAGCGGCCTTTGCGCACTCGGTATCTCCCTTACATTCGGAAAGTGCGTGGACGAGAATCTTCGTCGCGTCGAATGCGTTCGCACCGAGGATTCGCGGCTCATAGCCAAAGCGATTTTGGAATCTTGTCCGGAATCCTTTGACTGCTTCGGTCTCGCTTTCCGCTTCCCCGACAAAAAAGCGCAGCCCTTCCGCTGCCGGACCGGCGACGGAGATTACCGAAGGGTCTTCCGATTCGTAAACGCTGAGGATCTGTTGCTTAACACCGATCTGGCGCGCCTGCTTCAGCACCAGACCGAGATTATTTCCGAAGTATGCGGCGAAGAACACATCGGGATGCAACCCGCGGACTTTCAACAAAGGTGAGTTCAGGTCGGAATCGCCGAGATTCGTCTTGTCGACCGAGAGAACCTTTCCGCCGAGCGCCGTAAATCGCTCGATGAAATGCTGCTGATAATGATCTCCGAAAGTCGTGGAGATGAAGAGGACGCACGCGGTCTTTGCTTTCAGATCATTAAACGCATACTCGGCGAGACGAAATGCTTCGTCTTTTATCTTCGTGTTCGTCGAAACGATGAAATCGCCTGCGTTTAGAATTAGGTCATCCGCTGCGGCGGAATGGAAGGAAAGAATCTTATTCTTCGTTAAGACCGGCGCCATGATCGGAATCGCGGGGTTCCAGAAATTTCCGGCCAGTCCCTGAATCTTGTCTTGCACAACGAGCTTTTGTATCGCGCTGAGCGCCACCTGCCCCGGAAGCGGAACGTCCTCGTGCTTCACAGTGACCTTCATCCCCGCTTCGCGGAGATCGGCTACAGCCAGCTCGACCCCGTCTCGAATGAGATTTCCGTATGTCGCGAGGTCGCCGGTGAGCGGAACGGTAACACCGATCCGGATCTCATCGTCAGCGGCGTGGACGGTGGAAATGCCGAAGCAGCTCAACACGGTCAAATAGATAGCGCGCGAAAAAATAAGTGAAGCTTGAGCTCGAAACTGGATCATATTCCTCCAAGTTGCCGGGAGAATAATCGAGCGATGCCGAGCCGTATAGTGAATACTAGAGTCCACGCGTGCGTGGACTCTGTAACGCTATAAGCGTCGCGCGCCGGCTAGGCGGCAATGAGCGCGCTGTAGGCGGCCGCCACGTGCTTGTGCGGCGCCGCGACATCGGCCAGATCGACCGGCTTGCCCGTCTTGAACGACTGCTCCAAGGCAGCGGCGGCGAGCTGGGCATGGAGGCCGGAGGTCCGAACCAGCGGGACCGGCAGATGCATGATCGGCGGCAGGGCCGGGACGATCCAGTGGTTCTGCTCTCGCCAGAGGTGCCCGGCGATCGCATAATACAAAGCTTCCCAGAAGTTGCACCACGCCTGACCGTGCCCGGGGGGCGAAATGACGCCGTACATGTCCGTGATCTTCGGGTCGAAGACCGGCTTTCCGTCGATCACCGTGCCGCGCTGATGAAGGTGCGGCCAGTCGGCGTGCTCGGTGCTGCGAGCCGACATCGGTCCGACCAGCAGTCCCTCGCCGTGCTCATCCAGCGCGAACATTTTTGAGATGCCGGTGCGGCGGAAGTCCACGCGCACGAAGTAGTTATCCAACCAGGGCTGGAGGCACTGGTGAAACCGGATCTGGCCCTTCACGCCGTTCGCGAACTCGACGTCGCCGTCGCCATTATCCCAGATGGAGTAGTCGTGGATGGCATTGCTGGTAGCGAGAAACGCGCGGTCGATGCGGACGATGGGCGACCCCAACACCATGGCCGCGCCGCTCGCCGCGTGCGTCCAGATGTCCAGGATCCCTTCCGCCCAGCCGGCTTTGAGGAGCCGCCAGTTGTCGACTCCCCGTTTCACCCAGCATTGGAGGAACCCTGCCTGAAGATTGACGGAATCGGGGCCGTGCTCTGCGACTTCGGCCATCGTTTCGATACGGAGCTGCTGCATCGCAGGGCTAAACTCATGGTTGAAAGTGACGATGAAGGTCACGTCGTTCGCCTCGATCGCCGCCATGCACTCTTCGAACTCGGAGACGTCGCCGGCAACGGGCTTGTCGACGACAATCGCCCGCACGCCGTTCTCGGCACACCAGATGATGATCTCCTTGTGGTTCGGCGTATCCGCGGAGATCAGGACGACGAGATTCCGGTATTTTTTGATGTAGGCCGGAAGGTGGGTTTTGTAGTCATTGGTGACATCCCGGGGGGCAAGCTCGAGATTCAGCCCCCAATAGGCGGCCTTCTCTTCGTCGCGCGACGGCGCGGCTCCGACGCAGCGGAAGGAGCCTGACATCGCGGCGCCCTTTCCGTGCCCCTGCCGGCTGATGAAACCGGCGCCAATAATGTAGACCGGAATGCGCTGTACGGCGCGCTTCGGGCGTCTCTTGAGTTTGCGATAATCCAGGATCGTATGGATCATGGGGAGATCTCCTTGCTTGGGATAGCGGCGCATTCGGGAGGAATTGCAGCAGCATTGAGGATTACCTCAAGGCTGCTGCATCGATTGAAAGAATGTCCGGCAAGGAGCCCCCAAAAGGAGCATCGATAAATTGGAAAAAACCTCTTTCCACGCACCGTGGTCTCAGCAGCGTCTTCCACGGCTGAGATCACGGAGGTACCGAAGCTATTGTGATGAAGGGAACAACTGACCGCGTGTAGTGACTCTGCAGCCCAAAGTCAACAAAACCACCCGGTGCAAAGTTCAACCGATCTGGCCGAGCGCCTCGCGCAACAACGCTCCCGCATCGTCAGCCGCGGGCACACGAGCAAGCGCGAGATTAACCGCTTCACGTGCGCGGTCGGACGAGAACCCGAGCTTCTCGAGGGCGAGGATCGTATCGCCGACCGGACCTGCCGCTACCTGTCGTGGCTTTGCCGTCGCAGCGGGAATGCTCCCATGTGGAAGCAGCTCGCCAACCTGTTCGCGAAGCTCGACGAGAACTCTTTCCGCAGTCTTTCTTCCGACGCCGCTGACCTTGGTCAGCTCTGAGATCTCCCCGCTTCCGATCGCCTTCAACAGTTGCTCGGCACCGACACCGGAGACGAGAGCGATCGCAGTTTTCGGTCCAATGCCGGAAACCTTACGGAGCAGTAGAAAGACCTGGCGTTCGAGCTGCGAGCCGAAGCCGAAGAGCGAGATGCTGTTCTCTTTTACATCTGTATAGACGAGGACTGTCAGCTCGTTGCCGGGAGGCGGAAGGTGTTCGAGCACCTTGGCGGTCGGGCTCACCAGATAACCGACGCCCGCGACATCGATGACGATCTCGTCATCAGTCCGGAAAGCGAATTTTCCCCGCAGCTGGGCGATCATTCTGCCGAGAACTCACAGTTGACGAAGACATTCATCACATCGTCGAGCTCATCGAGAGCGTCGATCAATTTCCCGACCTTCTCCGAGTCGTCTTTCGAAAGCTGAATATAGTTGTCGGGAACCATTTGGAGTTCAGCAGAATCGAGAGTGATTTTTGCCGAGAGCTTGTCTCTCACCGCGTTGAAGGCCGATGGGTTCGCCGTCACTTCCCAGACCTCTCCCGCATCCTGCACATCATCGGCTCCGGCTTCGAGCGCGAGTTCCATCATCTGATCTTCCCCAAGCGAGTCCTTCTTCGCGAGGATCACGCCGAGCTTCTTGAACATCCAGCCGACACAGTTCGTTTCACCGAGGTTGCCGCCGGCTTTCGAGAAAGCGTGGCGCACCTCTCCGACAGTGCGATTCTTGTTTTCGGTGAGAACCTCGACGAGCACTGCGGTGCCTCCCGGTCCGTAGCCCTCATAGAAAAGCTCATGCTTCTCCTCACCCTTCTCGGTTCCCAGAGCTCGGCGGATCGCCCGATCGATGTTGTCCGCCGGAAGGTTCACTGACTTCGCCCGATCGATCGCAAACCTGAGCCGCGGGTTCATCCCCGGATCTCCGCTTTTTCCCTCTTTTACGGCAACGGTGATCTCATGGATCGATTTCGTGAAGAGCTTGCCGCGCTTGGCATCTGTCGCGCCCTTCTTCCGTTTGATCGTCGCCCACTTGGAGTGCCCGGACATAGAGTGTACTTTTAGTCGCTAGTAATTCTCAATTGAACTATCTGAGGATATAGCGGATTTCCACCCTCGGCAAAAACGTCCGGTTTTCTTGAGTACCTATTAGCCATCGATGCGATTCCTGCGGCGTTCCATCCTTCTGTTGACCCTCCTGTGTGGAGCAGCGCTCGTCGGCGCATATTTCATGCGCGATTATATGGTGTCGCTGCTGAAGAAATCAGCACTGACCTCCGCCTCACTTGTACTTTCACGCGCTGCACCGATCGGCGTGGGGACAGATATCGAGCGGTTTAATCTCGCTGAACGTCTGCGGCATCTGGGTTACGCACGTGTTACCTCGTCTCCGAAGTTGTCAGGCGAGTACATGTTGTCTCCCGGCCGAGCGACGATTTTCCTAAAAGGATTCTCCACGAGTGTTGCGTCTCAAGAATCGGGGTTGGTTGTTTTCTCTCTGAATGGGAATCGCATCTCCGGGATCTCAAAGAACGGAAAAGAGCTCTCTGGCATCTATCTGGAGCCGGAGCCGCTCTCTTTGCTTGGAACAAGCTCGACGCGGATGAGCCTTCCGAAACCTCTGAGCGCATTTCCTGCAGTCCTAAAGAATGCCGTGCTCGCGATTGAGGACGAACGGTTCTATTCGCATTTCGGCATCGATCCAATCGGAGTCGCCCGGGCGATATCGGTAAACTTCCAGAGCGGGAGGATGGCGCAAGGGGGCTCGACACTGACCCAGCAGCTCGCAAAGAATGTGCTGCTCAGTAATGAGCGGACCATTCAGCGCAAGATTCTTGAAGCGATTTCGGCGGTGTTGATCGAGACCGCCTTCACGAAGGATCAGATCCTCGAGTTCTACTTCAATGAGGTGTTTCTCGGTCAGGAGGGCAACGTAGCGATCCACGGTTTTGGCGAGGCCGCCCGCAGTTTCTTCGACAAGGATGTTCAGGATCTTTCGCTCGAAGAAGCGGCGACGCTCGCCGGAGTGATCCGCGCGCCGACGAAATATTCACCCCGCCGTCACGCCCCAGAAGCAAAAGCTCGCCGTGGCACAGTGCTGCAAAAGATGCAGGAGCTCGGGGAGATTACGCTTGAAGAGCGTGCCCGTGCCGAAAAGGCGGATCTTCAGATCGCTCCGCCGTTTCACACAAAGCGCACTGCCCCCTACTTCGTCGACTACGTTCGAAAGATCGTGGAAGAATCGGTTACCCTTCCTCTCGACAGCAAGGACACACTCCGGATCTACACTTCGATCGACCGCGAATATCAGCAATGCGCGGAATCAGCAGTCGCACGCGGACTTGCCGAGCTGGAGAAGCGCTATCCGCGTCTGAAAAAGAAACGAGCAGCGTCGCCACTGCAAGCAGCTCTGATCTCCGTGCTTCCGACATCCGGAGATATCCTCGCTTGGGTTGGCGGGAGAGATTACCAACTGAATCAATTCGACCGGGTGAGCCAAGCGAAACGCCAGCCCGGTTCTGCTTTCAAACCATTCGTCTACCTGACCGCGCTTGATGGGTCCCTCAATACCTACAAGGTGGCGCGAACTACGAGCATTCTCGAAGACGAGCCGATCACGATCGAGAACCCGGGTTCTGAGCCGTGGAGCCCGGTCAATTATGACAACAACTTTCGCGGCGAG
>CAYOAK010000025.1:0-24744 GCA_964401925.1 uncultured Bdellovibrionales bacterium
GCGCTCGCTCTCGCGCCGGGAGGGGCGTGGTGGGTGCTGCGGCCTGAGGTCGAACTTGCGCCGCTCTTGCTGATGGCAGCGGTGGCATTTTGGGTCGCGGGGTTCGACATTATCTATTCCACGCAGGATGAGAAGTTCGACACCGAGCAGGGTCTGCACTCAATTCCTCAAGCGCATGGGACGCCACGCGCGCTGAAGTTGGCGCGCATCGCGCATCTGCTCGCGCTCTGGTTCTTGGTGTTGGCCGGAGCGCGATTGAATCTGCCTCCGCTCTACTTCTTGGGACTCGTGCCGATAGCGGTGATGTTCATCTATCAGCATATGCTGGTGAAACCGGACGATCTGTCCCGAGTGAACCGCGCGTTCTTCACTGTGAACGGGTGGGTGAGTGTCTATTACATTTTGCTGGTGCTGGGGACGGCGACGATTTCGAGTTAAAGAATTTTATTCTTCAACTCGAACTCGCTCAAAACTCGCAATCGAGCGGGCTAAAATGAGCAGACGCTGCTGATTCACTTCCGCCGAGAAGAACTCTTTTGCTTCAGGGGTAATGACTTTCAACACGAGATCATGGCCTTCCACACGGGCCGCGGAGACAGATCGGGCCTGCTGTAGCAGTCCCATTTGAAGCTTCTCTTCAAGAAGCTCGAGAATCTTGCTCCAGAGCACCTCTCCTGTATCCATAGTCGGCTCGACCTCTTCTCCTTCTCCGGCGTGTATTTCGAGGATGCCTGAGTCGCGGCGGTCCCGAAATGATGAAGATCTCTTATTAGTGATATCGTCAGGGACGGGGAAAAAACCGTCAATAAATAAAAAACCCGCCGAAGCGGGTTTTTTATTTAGCCGGAGTAATCACTTACCCGGCCGGCCGAACGGCCATTCCGCGAGCGATCGCGGCTTATGCAAACAGTGCGTCGATCTCAGGGAGAGATTGAGCCGCAGACTGAGCTTGCACAGATTGACGTGACACGGCCTTGCGCAGCTCTTCCTTATGGAAGTCGAGCGCTTCGCAGATAAAGGCGAAACCGAAAGTCTCGTTCGGATCGTCTGCGCCGAAGATCCACTCCTGCGCCGAGCCCCGCAGCTCTTCATCGCCGGTCAGATAATCGGTAATTGCACGCTGCAGCACGGCGGCAAGGAGGCGGCGCTCCGGATTAAGACCACCACCGTTTTTCACAACACTATTGTTTGACCAAAGTTTCATCTCATCCCTCTTTATAAAATTTGCCGTAAAACGGGCGCAGCCCTCAAAACGGGAGCAGCGTTCTGGGCCGTTGAGCCCGTTTGCCGCCTCTTAACCGTTGCGGGTTCTCACCAGCGCAACACAGTCCTTCCCCGTAAGCACATCGCCCTTATCCGCATGAAGGGAAGAGGGTAGGCTTTCTGTCCGCCGAAGCGACCTAAATTTTGGGGCAAAACGAGCCCCGAAAACTACAGAATCGCTACCCGCCCCGTCAAGGAAAAAATGCGCCCCGGCCCGCTGGGACCGAAGAAAATTCGCGCTGGCTGAACAACTTGGACTGCCCGCAAAACTCGTGCGGCGAAATCGCCCACGCGCCTGATTTATGCGGCATGCCCGGGAAAGTGTGTTGTCAATTCCCGGCGGGTCCGTAAACGCTGGAAAGTGGCCGATTTTTTGCGGCTCCGCTCTGGAATTTTCCCGTTGAAACAAGCAGTATCTGCCGCAAAATTGGACCGGGCCGCACTACATTTTACGGCAGAAAAACCGGTGTTCGCACATACACTTCAGGAAGCGGAATGGAATATAGGAACTTTCTCGAACTCTCCTACGAGGAGCTTGAGCGCCTCAATCTCGAAGCGAAGCAAAAGGTCGCGAACCATACACCGGCGGACGAGCTCAAGGAGCACTACCTGAAGTATCTCCGTGATGAGAAGCAGCTGAAGGCGCTCACAGTTTGCTTCAGCGATCTGGAAGGCCGCTTCCACATGCTGGACTACGACAAGAAGTTTCTCGTGAAGTCTCACGATAACCTCACCTTCGACGGGTCGTCGATCCGCGGATTTAGTGTCGTGCGCGAATCGGATCTCCGTCTAGAGATCGATTGGGGCTCGCTGCGCTGGATGCCGGTCGATGTATTCGGACCGGGGAAGGTGATCGCGTTTGCGATCATCCGGGATCGCGACGGCTCGATCTACGGTTCCGATTTCCGCGCGATGCTCAAGGATTATTCTGAGACGCTCTGGAAGAAAGATAAGAGCGTTGCCAACGTTGCTGTTGAAGTCGAAGGCTTCCTCTTTGACGGCATAAACGCGGAGCAGAATTACGATCCGCGTGACGGCTTTAGCTTCGTTGCGAGCGGCGGGTATTACAATTCGCTTCCGAAGGATCCGCTCCGAACCTTCATCGACCGTTTCGCCGAAGCGCAACGTGCGCTCGGATTCGAGAACGAGAAGGATCACCCGGAAGTTGCGCCGTCGCAGTTCGAGCTGAACTACTCTTATACGGACGCGCTGCTCGCGGCCGATCAGATTCAGCTCTACAAGTTCCTCGCGCGTCAGATTGCGAACAACATGGGAATGACGGCGAGCTTCCTTCCGAAGCCGGTTGTGGGAATCAACGGCAGCGGGATGCATACGAACGTCTCGATCAGCCGCGACGGAAAGAACATCTTCTGGGATCCGAAAGGGGAGGAGAAGCTCTCTGCGGCAGGCTGGGAGTTCATCGACCGCATTCTGAACAACGCCTACGATCTCTGCCTCATCCTCAATCCGAGCGTGAACGCGTATCGCCGGCTCGATCCGAACTACGAAGCGCCGAATCAGATCATGGCCTCCGCGGTCGATCGGACCTCGATGGTCAGAATCCCGCTCGGAAACGAGAAGTCGGCCCGGGTTGAAGTGCGGACTGTCGCACCGGATGCCAATCCGTATCTCTCGATCTACTCGATCTTCAAGACCGGCCTCGAAGGACCGATCAAGGAGAAGATGGACATGACTGCGCGGAAGGCCGGGGTAAAGAAGCTTCCGGATAACATCCAGACAGCCATCAACGACTTCTCCGGTTCGAAGTACATCCAGGAGATGATCGGCCCCGAGAACCAGCAGAAATTTGCGGAGCTGAAACAGGCCGCCGCAGATCGCTGCCCTAAGGAACTTGGAAAGCGGGTGAAGGATCTCGAGATCCTCTTCCACCACGAAGTTCAGAATCAGATGATCTGGAAGGGGTTTTAGGTCGGCAGCGCGCTGATGATCTAAAGGACGTCGTTCGGAAAAACAGAGTTGAGAAGAGCGGCGTTTCGCTTCGTCCTGTTAAGGCTTAGGTGCCTTAATCCGCAGCGAGATGTTGGACCCGAGGTCCTTTCAAGCGCGCATAATGGAGTTGTGCCGCCGGGCGCTCCGCTTTGAGTTTCAACCGGCGATCATGGTCCGCTTTTCGCTCCGGACTCCAGCCTGTCTCATCCCAAGATTGCCCGAATTCGGGCACTTCGATGAGGAGGGCCCTGGGTACTACAATGTTATCGAGAGAGCGGATGGACAGCGACAGTGCTTGATACATCGCGATTGTTGCGGTTTCTTCCACACCGGCTTGTGCGGGATTGAAGTAGGCCTCGCCTGCGGACGAGAAGCCGTGACGACCCAGTAACCTCAGGTTCCACAACGCAAACGTATTCCACGGCACCTGGGCTCCTGTTGCATTCTCGATGTCCTCTCCGGGGTGAAATTGGTGCTGCGAGAACGCGGCTCCCACCACCAGATGATCGGCGGTCATTTGCTGCCGGAGCTGCTGCGCGACAGCCGGGACGGGAGAGAACTCAGCCGAGGCAACAAGCATCAGCCCGCCGGGCTCTTTGGTTTGTGCCCAGGAGTGAAGCGCCGTGAGCGCGGGAACGAACTTTCCCCAAGGGGTGACGGGAATCGCTGTCACCTGTTGAAAGTTGTTACGGATCCAGTGCGTCGTGTCGCACTTGTCACGCTCCACCTGCACGGCAACAGCCGTGGGCCCGAGCTTCGTTGCGAGCGAGAGAAATTTCTCAAGCCGCGGAAAATCGGCGGAACCTTGCTCCGCCCAAAATCGGGTACAGACTACCATTGGTATGCTCCGGAAAAAGGGCCAGAAAAATCGAACCTCAATGAACGACGCCCTTTTCAGAGACGGTTGTCTGATGAAACGGGGTCTACGTTTATGCCCTGGAGGATGTCGGAGAGTTCAACGTGCGAGGACGGCCCTTTGCACGGGCCTTTTGCACGGGCCTGTTGCTCCCCGATTATGCGGAGGCGAGACGACGTCGTGGCAAATAAAGTTCATCCCCGGCTTCGCGCCGGAATCGCCGTCCCCGGCGATGAGGGGAGAACCAAGTCGTCGCTTCCTTGCCTATTCGTTTGCTGCGCGGCGTCTTCTTCCGCTTAGGAGATAGAGATCTGCACGAGGCTCAAGCAACGGATCGCCTGAGCTTTCGATTCCATCGACGCGCGGGATCGGGTCGAAGATGATGCGCTTCGATTCGGAGTCGTCGACCTCGATGAGCTTCTCGAGGGTGATCACGCCGAACTCCATCAGACGTCGGGTATCTGGCCAGAGCGTTGTTGTGTCATCTACGACATCGCCTTCCTCTGCGAGTTGCACGACCACTCGCAGCTTGATCGGCTCCCGCTCAATGCGTTCCTTCAACTCGGTAAAGAGGAACTCGGCCGGTTTGGCAGCCGCGGCGCTGTCGTCCAAATACTCTGTGCCGAGCTCCGGTCGAATCTGGAAGCGGCCGAAGCGCGCCGTTCCATCCGTTCCGATGAACTTGAAGTCATTGAGGGTGAAGAAGCTCTCCCTCGCAAAACTCGTGGGGATCGGTTTTGCGGCCATAACGAAATGGAGCGCTTTTGGATGGGTGCCAAGATATTGCTCAATCGGGGTGGGCTTCGGAGCGTTCGGACCGCTTCGATATGCCGCTTGGAGAAATTCAAGAAACTCCTCCGCGGTCCGGGAAGGAAACGCATTCGTCGAGTGCCCGATGATATCGGTGTGCTCATGGTCACCAAGATGAAAACGAAGGGCGAAGCCGCGCGGACTCGATATCTTGGGATCGTTGTCGTGAATCGTCGGAATGCCTGTGGCGTTGGAAAACCGAGCCGTAACCGGAGTCGAGCTCCGCTTTGCATGCGGAGCGCGAGTGAGCCATGCGGCTTCGGCGGAAGGGACGAAGGTTCCGCTAAGCATTGCGCCCTTTGCGTGGGCAGGGCGAAATCCGGCATGAATCCCGTTGTTCAGATCGTCGAGAGCACCCAAAAGCTTCTTACTCAGGTCGGTTGGAGGCTGTAAGTTGCGTGTCGGCATAGCGGGTCCTTCGGTCGATTGCCGCTATAGAGTATGATCGACTCCCTTCGCGTATCAATGACGGTGCATCTTACGAGCGTCCGGCACGCGCCGACCATTCTTATTGGAAATCTTCGGTTTTCCCTCGTGAAGCTCGGCGTCCGGCACGGGTTCACCTGTAGCTTTTGAAGATCCGTATCGCCTCCTTGGCGTCGTCAAATGCCGATTCAAACTTTTCGCGAGTGACTTCATCCTGATTGAGGATGTATCCGGCCCGCCGGAGTAAACGAAATGCGGCCGTCGCCCAGAGCTTTTTAAAGTCGCTTCTCGGCACACCCCATTCGATTGCAGTTTGCTCAATGCCTTTTCGGAGTTCTCCTTTGCGTGCCGCGTATGTCCCCATGTTCGTAACATCCGAAAGTGGCCAGCCCATACGGACCGAATCCAGATCGAGAACACGGACCAGCCCTTCAGGAGTTACTCTGAAGTTCTCCGGTTTTGCGTCGTTGTGAATCGGCGAGAGCTTCTGCTGCGACGCAACCGATTGGATCCGCGAGAACACGGAATGAATGAAATCACTGTATTCTTTGAGTGACGTTCCACGCCAATCGGTAGCGAACTGGGGCTCCTTTGCGAGCAGGGATTTTTCCATCTCCAGCAGGCGCATGTCACCCGTCTCGATTTTTGGAACTGCCGGTCCGCTGTGAATTGCTTTCAGGATGCGGGCAACCTGATTTCTAAAGTGCGGCTGCCGAAAGTCGGCCGGCGTCATGTTCCGGCCTGGAATAAATTCCAGAATGAGGAGCCGGCGGCCGCTTGGCGTGATCTCGTGAGAAATCACTTTCGGTCCCATTCCTTTGCTCTCTAGATGATTGAGGGTGATTCGCTCACTCTCCAATCCGTCTAAGTCGGGACTTCGAACCCGTGCGTGCACGTTCACGACAAGATGTTGTCCGGTACGTTCGGCCAAGAAAATGCGGTTGTGTTTTCCGCGACCAAGCTCGGTGAGAGGCACCTCTTCGTCCGGACAGTTCCAGAATCGTTTTAATGCTGTGACCGCTTCGCTTGCGGCTGAATCCAACGAGCTCCGCGGCGACTTTCCACCCGCCGAGGAGGCGGCGATCGCTCCGACAGGATGCGGGACTTGGCTCAACGTACGTCTATCGAGATCACAGAGAGCATCGTACGACTCAAGTAGCGATCCCAGCGGAAGCTGGCAGAGATACTTCAGTGCAAGCCGGTTGCCCTTGTCCTTTGTGGCTTTTTCACTTGTGGGGACGGGAGAGAGAGTGTCGATGAACGTTTTTACTCCAATCCCGCCGATCGCGAGAATCGCAAGGCTCCTGGCGAGCGGGCCACCGTTCCCGCCGCCACCGCCATTATTTCCCGGCCCTGATCCTGCACCGCCCCGCCGACTTGCCGCTGCTATCTCGTCCAGCGCTTTAGCCACATCGCTTGGAGTTGGGTTTGGAGTAGCTGGAGCCGGTGGCGATACTGCGATCATCCCTCGGGCGACAACGGTGATGAAAGGCAATGCCAGTTCACTTCCGGTCTTTATGAAGCTTGCCTTCCATGCGTCAGGGTTCCCAAGACGCTCCAGAGCGAGAGTGACCTTCCGCGCTGCCTCTTCCTTCTGCGCGGGTGTGCTAGAGAGGCTCAGATAGACCGTTAAGGCGGATGCTGCGGCGAGCGCAACCTCTCCGCCGACTACTACGACTGGTGCTGCCAGCGCTCCGGGCACGGCTATCAACCCTTAAAATACAATCGTTATGGAGTGGGGAAGGTCGCTGTTGCGCCTGGTTTCCCCTGTGCCCGGCCTTGGTACAACCCTGGTACACCCCAACATTGGCTGCCCGGCCCTTCCGGCCTTGGTGCAACCCAACTTTGGCGGCAGGCGTGTTCGGCGGAGAATTGGGGCATAAATTTCTTGTTAATTAAAGCTTAATCCATTGGAATCTCTAGCTTCTCTCCACTTGAGTACGGTGATAATAGGCAAGTTTGGGCATCTCACGGCATCCGGGGGCGTACGTGTCGAAGCGGCATGTAAGTACAGAGCAGGGGAAGGAACTTGCTGAAACCGACTGGCGGTTTTTGGGTGTCTTCCACCATAGCGTGGATGAGAAGGGCCGGGTCAGTTTCCCGGTCGAGTTTCGTCCCGCACTCGCCGGAGAGCCGCTTGTCCTCACGAATTATCTCTCGGATGGCGCGCGCTGTCTGGAAGGATTCTCGCTTGCAAGCTGGGCGGCTTTTGTCAGCGAGCTAAGGACACGCAGCCGGTTCGATCCCCGAATTCGACAACTCGAGAATTTCTATCTCGCGCGTGCGCATCAGTGCGCGCTCGATACGAGCGGCCGCATCATCATCCCGCAGCATCTGCGAAGCTATGCGAGCCTGGAGCGGGAGATCGTTTTCAGCTCCTCCCTTCACGGGTTCCGGCTCTGGGATAGGCGGGTTTGGGAGCTCGTGTTCCAAGAGGCCGAGAGTGCGCTACTCGAGAATCCCGCACTCTTCGAGGGCATCGACCTTCCGCAGAGCGCCGCCGGATCAACCAAAGAGCGAACGGAGAAGCGGGGTGAAAGATGACACACGCCACGTTCCGGTTCTGCTCGAGGAAGTTCTCGCCGCATTTCGCGCAAACTTGCGAACTGCCACTCCCCGAATTCTCGACGGCACCCTCGGCGGTGCTGGTCATTCAGAAGCGCTGCTCGAGGAGTTTCCAGGCGCTTCGCTCGTCGCATTCGACCGAGATGAATCTGCCCTCGGAAGGGCTCGAAACCGACTCGCAAGATTCGGGGGGCGTGTGACGTACGTGCACGAGAACTTCCGGAACGCTGCCAGCTTCGCCCGAAAGTTCGGTACGTTCGACGGCGCGCTGCTTGACCTTGGCATCTCCAGTGATCAGCTCGACGACGGTGAGCGGGGCTTCACTTTCCAGGGTGCGAATGCGCTCGACATGCGGATGGATCAATCACAGGGTGAGACAGCGCTCGAGATTTTGAACGATAGCACGCATGGGGAGCTCGCCCGAATCTTCGATCGTGGCGGGCTTCGCAAACATGCAAGCCGTCTGGCTGAAGCGATCATCGATGCGCGTCCAATTCGGGCGGCCAATCAAGTTACAGCGATCTGCGAGACGATTCTCGCATCACCGCGCGAGCGGCGATTGAAGCAGGAACGGGGAGGGGGAGCAGGCGCACCAGCGGCCACTGTCCCGTTTCAAGCGCTGCGTATTGCGGTGAATGACGAGCTCGGAGCGATCGAGAGTTTTCTCGAAGAGGCGCCGTCGATTGTTCACGAAGGATCCGTGCTCGCCATCATCACTTTTCATTCGCTCGAGGATGAGATTGTTACGAGACAGTTTCGCGCGTGGGCGCGGAGGAAGGGCGCGACTCGTTCACTCCCCGGTGAGCCCGCGCTCGGCAGACATCTGACTCAGAAGCCGATTGTTGCGGGCGAGGCGGAAGCGTCTGCGAATTCACGGGCGAGGAGCGCAAGGTTACGAGTTTTTGCATTTGGAGATGTGGAATGAGTGTGCAGGTTGCGAGAGTGTCAGGAGCGCATCCTGGAGCGTTTTCACAGGAGCGTGTGTTCATCCACCGCCTGTCTCTGCCCTCATCCGCAGATGTCCAATCGCGCCACAGCACCCGTTCGCTTCGGAAAAGAGTTCTGTTACGGCGCGTTCTGCCTGCGGCTGTTCTTTTCTGTGCGCTGCTATTTCATCTCTTCGTCCGGATTCAGATCATTCACGCCGGGTACCGGCTACATGCGGCTCGCGAGGGTGCGTTGAAGCTCGACCGCCAATCAAGGGAGCTCCATTCGATCCTCGCCGAGGCGACCTGTCCGAAGAAGATACTAGAGCGCGCAGAGAAGGAGCTTGGATTGACGATCACACCTCCGCAGCGAATGAGAACGGTGACCGAATAAAGTGATGCCCTACTAAAAAGATGAGAGTGCGATCGAAACCAAGTCAGCCCAGCTGGAAAGGGTATCAATGCAAAGGAGCCGCGCCGGTGGAGTGCGAAGTCAGTCCGCAACGGATCGCTTGGATCTTGATGGGAGTGCTTCTGGCGAGCGTGGGCGTATTCGCGCGCATCATTCAGCTTCAGTCTCGTCAGCATGCGGCATGGACCGAGCGCGCACTCAAGCAACATACCGCGGCACTTGAGATTCAGGGCGCTCGAGGGACGGTCTTTGATGCGGAGGGGCGAACGCTTGCCGTTTCGGTCGAAGGCGCAGCGGTTGGCGTGCGTCCTAAGGCGTTTGATCGCAAGGCGATTCCTCAACTCGCAAAGGTGCTCGCGGTTCCCGTCGCGGAGATCGAGTCCAAGCTCAAGAGCGGAACGTTCAGTTGGGTCGGGCGAGGGGTGCCGCAATCGCGTCTATCGAAGCTGACAAGCTTGAACCTTGCAGGTGTCGATATCTTTCCCGAGTTCTATCGTGACTATCCTCAAGGTTCTCTCGCGCGGATGATTCTGGGCCAGGTATCGCTGGGCGGTGATGGGATCGCCGGCATAGAGCTGCGTTTCAACTCCGATCTGAAGGCCGCGAAGGAGCGGATCTCTTTGCGCCGTGACGCGCGGGGGAAAATGATGGACTCGCTCGACGGAACAGAACTTTCGTTCGATGCGTTGATCTCTCCAGCCGTGGCGACAGAGATCTCGGAGAGCTCATCACATCTCAGGAACGAGGGTGGTGATGTGAAGCTCAGCATCGATTCTCGGGTGCAGGGGATTTTGGAGGAGGAGCTTGCCCGGGGAATGGAGGAGGCCCAGGCAAAAAGGGCAATCGGAGTGATCATGCGTGCGGAGACCGGCGAGCTTGTCGCCCTTGCGCAAGCGACAAAGGGCGGTTCGAAACAGCGCACGAAGTTTCTTTCTGCCGACGAGCTGAGAAATCCGATCGTCCAGGACATCTTCGAACCGGGTTCTACCTTCAAACCGCTGGTTGCCGCGCTCGCGCTCGATGCGAAGAAAGTGACCTCCAGTGAGCTCGTGAATTGCGAGAACGGAAACTACGAAGTCGGCGGGAAGATTATTCATGACGCACACCCCGTGCCGACGGTCCCGTTTTCCGAAGTACTGATTCGCTCCTCGAACATCGGCATTGCGAAGGTCGGCGCGCGGCTCGGGAAAACGAAGCTGAAACAGGGGATCGAGCGGCTGGGGTTCGGTTCCGGCACTGGTATCGAGCTGCCGGGCGAGCAGCGCGGATTGTTGCAGCCCGGCGAATGGGGACAGCTTGCGATCGCGACAAACTCGTTCGGGCACGGGATATCGGTGACCCCGCTTCAACTCGTTCGAGCATATGCGGCTCTCGCAAACGGCGGACGGCTTGTGACGCCGACGATTCTGAAGCGCGAGAGCTCAGGTCCTGCGGGTGAGCAAGTGATCTCGGAACGGACTGCGAAGTTGGTGACTGACATACTCGTAGGCGTAACAGAGGACGAAGAGGGCACGGGCCGGAAAGCGGCACTCGAAGGCATCAAGGTCTCCGGCAAGACCGGAACCGCGCAGAAGCCGCGACACGGCTCGAAAGGTTACGACCCCGATGCCGTATTTGCCTCATTCATTGGGTATGTCGATTCGAGCAACCTCGGCATGGTCGAACATCTGGTCATGTTCATCGGAATTGACGAGCCCGGGGTGCGTCCCCGTTGGGGTGGAACGGTCGCCGCCCCGGTTTTCAAACGCGCGATGGAGCGAGTCCTGACCCACGGTATGGCGGACAGCTGAATCCGCCCTCCGGCGCTTGTCTCGCGGGATTTATTCCCATGATAGCTGGCGTTCGGTCTGCTTATGCCTGGATCTTCCCGTTAACTGCCGGGAATCACAGTAGAAACTCTACGGTCAGACCCGCCAGAAAAACCGGCAGGAATATTAACCGGCGCTATTGCTGGGCATTCGCTGTTGAAGTAGTTACGCGGCGCGTGGACAGAGCGGCGATCAATCGATCGCGGCCTGCCGCGGAAGTTTAATGGAGTATAAATTTATGAAAGCAATCACCAAAGTTGCGGCGGCCCTCGTAGCCCTCGCACTTTCAGCATCAACCGCGGCGGCAGTGCCGACCACGGCAACGGAGACCATTGAAGATATTCTTCAGTATGATCTCTTCTCGCGAAACTTGCGCCGCACGTTAAGCGACTCGAACGGTTACAACTTCGTTGAGAACAGCGATGCTGCGATCGTCGCGAGCAACCTTATCGACGGAAACTTCGGCTACTGGGATCTCGGAAGCGTTGAATATCGTCACAACCTGACTTGGCTCAATCCGGTTCCGGGGAACTTCCTCGTCGGTACACTGAAGCTCTATGCATATGGTGCAGACGGAAATAACGATCCGGTTACCGCTGAAATCTTTCTCGGAAATCTCATCGGCGATGGTATGCCGATCCTGGAAGGATTCACGACAACCATTTTTAGCTCGTCGAATTCCGCGATCCTGAATGCGATTCTCGCCGACGGATATCTGAATATCTCGATCTCGAAGTCGATTCTTGACCCGATCTCGGTTTACAAGTCGCAACTCGATGTCAGCTACGAGCCGGTTCCGGAGCCGATGTCGATGGTTCTGCTTGGAACGGGCCTCGCAGGCATCTTCGCACGCCGCCGCTTGGCATAAGCGACTCGAGTTGTGTAACAACAACTCGTGCGAAAGCGGGACGGGAAACCGTCCCGCTTTTTTTATTTGCCGGCTCATTTGCAGGGGGGCGAGGGGCGTGACCGACACCGGCGTGGCGGCTTTTGCTGGCACGCAGTTGGTGCGAACATCCGCCATCCATGGAAAATCCCCAGACCACGACTCTCGGAATGATCGCCGAGCTGCTGCGCGCGGAGGGAATCGCTTGTTCGCTCTCGTCCGGTGCGGAGAGTACGGTGTTGATCGACCTGTCGATAGACTCCAGGAACGTTCGCCCGGGGACTTTGTTCTGTGCTTTGCGTGGCACCGTAAACGATGGGCAAGATTTCATTGCGAGGGCCCTAGCAAACGGGGCCTCTGCGGTTCTCTCCGATCGTCCATCAGGCGGCACTAGTCCGAAGCCAGCGGGTCCCGAGCTGATTGTTTCCGATGTTCATGCCGCGCTTGCGACAGCGGCGCGAACGATATTTCAGAGCCGCGTTGAGTCGCTCACCTCGTTCGCCGTAACCGGCACAAATGGGAAGACCTCTGTGGCGTATGTGCTTGCCCAAGCGATTGCCGAACTACGGGGAAGCGCCGCCTGTTTCGGCACGCTCGGGAGCGGGTTGCTTACAGCAGAGGGGCAGACGGCTGAGTTCATCGACGCGAAGAACACTACTCCGACCTCAGTTGATCTTCACCGATTTCTCGGTCAGCGAACTGATTTGGCAGGCTTTGCGGTGGAGCTCTCTTCGCATGGTTTGCATCAACGGCGTTTGGAAGGCCTTGAGCTCGATGTCGCGATCTTTATGAACCTCACGCGTGATCATCTCGACTACCACCGCACGATGGAGGAGTACTTCGAACAGAAGCGGCTGCTCTTCACGAGGGACCTCCGGGCCAGCCGCAAGGCTCGCCGCTCCGCTGTGATCAATGTCGGAGACGAATTCGGGCGAAAGCTCGTCAAGGATGCCTCGAGCATTCAAGGAGTTCAGTTGCGAACATTTTCCAGCGACACGAAGACTCCGGCCGATATTTGCCTCGAAGCTGCGGCTCTGCGGCCGGACGCAACCGATCTGCGTTTGCGCGTGCACGGTGAGCTACTGAGAATACGAAGTCCGCTCATCGGCAGGTATAACTGCGAGAACCTGACCGCGGTCGTCGCGGCGCTGGATGCGGCCGGAGTCACATTTGAGGATATGCGCCGGGGTCTGGAGCGGGCCCGCCCTGTTCCGGGCCGCCTTGAGCCCGTGCAGGTGGATCCGGCTCTCCCGACAGCACTTGTCGATTATGCCCACACCCCCGATGCGCTCGAGAAGGCGATCAGCTCGATCCGTGAGCTGACTTCGGGCCGGGTTTTGACCGTCTTCGGCTGCGGCGGAGATCGGGATCGCGGTAAGCGTCCGATCATGGGTGAGATTGCCGCCCGGCTCAGCGACGAGATCTTCATCACTTCCGACAACCCTCGCTCGGAGGCGCCCGGGGAGATTATCCGCGAGATCCAGGGCGGGATTCCGCCCGAGCGGTTAGAGCGGACCCGCTCGGTGCCCGATCGCCGGACGGCGATTGTCCAGGCGCTGCGGGCCGCGCGGCCAGGAGATCTCGTTCTGATTGCGGGAAAAGGCCACGAACCGTATCAAGAGATATGCGGCGTGCGGCACCCGTTCTCGGACCAGGAAGTGGCCCGCGACGCGCTTCGCGAGAGGCTTTGATCATCGGATAGCGGATGCTTTATCACCTTTGCATGTTACTCCGGGAGCAGTTCAGTGCTCTCAATGTTTTTCGATACCTGACGTTTCGTTCCATCGTCGGATTTCTGCTGACGTTGACGATTGTCCTCATCTTCCAGCCCCGCTTCATCCGCTACATCAAAGAACGGCATCTCGGTCAGCCGATTCGTGACGATGGTCCACAATCACATCTGTCAAAAAAAGGGACGCCGACAATGGGCGGCGTCGTGCTGGTTCTCGCCATCGTATTGGTGACCTTGCTCCTCGCCGATCTGACGAACCCATACGTTTGGGTCACCGTATTGTTGACGCTTTCTTACGCGGCCCTCGGTTTTCTCGATGATTACCGGAAGGTGATCCTGAAGAACTCGAAGGGGATCAGCGCGCGCATGAAGTTCCGCTGGCAATTTACGGGGGCGTTTGCTGCGGTTCTGATTATGACGGTGGCCGGGCATCCGACAACCGTCAGCATCCCGTTTTTGAAAGATGCGATCTTCGATATCGGTTGGTTCTACATTCCCTTCGGAATGATCGTCGTTGTCGGCGCCTCGAATGCGGTGAATCTCACGGATGGGCTCGATGGCCTCGTTGCGGGGCCTGTGATGACCGTCGCTTTCGCATACGGAATTTTCGCTTACGCCAGTGGAAATGCGCATATCGCGGAGTATCTTCGGATCACTCATGTGCCCGGGGCCGGTGATCTCGCGATTTTTTGCGCGGCGATGATCGCCGGAGGGTTGGGCTTTCTGTGGTTCAACAGCTTTCCCGCTCAGGTCTTCATGGGAGATGTTGGAGCACTTGCGCTCGGCGGCGCGATAGGAATGCTCTCAATCGTTACGAAACAGGAGCTCATCCTTTGTGTCGCCGGCGGAGTATTCGTCGTCGAAGCGCTCTCGGTGATCCTCCAGGTCGCTTCGTTCAAATTAACCGGGCGGCGTGTTTTTCGCATGGCGCCGCTCCACCACCACTTCGAGCTCGAGGGGATCTCCGAGCCGAAAATCATTGTTCGCGCTTGGATTATCTCGATCGTGCTGGCGGTGCTCGCCATTGCATCGTTGAAGCTGCGCTGAAGGCTCAGAGAGAATGGGGAACGCCGTCTCACAGATCGTCGACCCGCCGAGAGTTCATCGGAGTGAGGTTCGCGCGAAGCTTGAAGAAGCCCAGCGCATCGGTGCGATCGTTGCCGGCGTCGGATTGACAGGCCTTTCGGCGTGCCGGCTTTTTACAGCCGCCGGAATCCCGCTGTCCGCAGCGGACGAAAAGCAGCCGGCAAAGCACACGCGGGAGGAGCTCGAGCGGTTCGGAATCCCGATCTGGGCGGAGAACCAGGTTGGACGCGGCATGAGGGGGCTGTCCGGCGCTGCGTTTGCGCTCTTCAGCCCTGGTGTCCCGCCGGGTGGTGAGCTCGCCTCGTTTGTTTTTGAAAAGGGGATTCCCTCTTTGGCCGAGCTTGATCTGCTGGGTGAGTGCGCAGGCGATCCCTGGGTTGCCGTCACAGGCACGAACGGAAAATCGACCACTACGATGCTGATCTTCGAGATGCTGCGCGCATCGGGCCAACCTGTCGAGCTGATCGGGAACATTGGGACTCCATTCGTCGAGCTGCTCACGGTCAAGGAGATCTTCGAGGAGGTTCCGCACTTCCGGCGCTTTGTTGCGGAGCTTTCGAGCTACCAGCTTGAGTGGGCAAGCGAGTGCCGGCCGAAAGTTGCCGTCTGGCTGAACCTCGCCGAGAACCATCTAGAGCGGCATCTGACGATGGATCGCTATCTGTTCGAGAAGCGAAAGATTCTCACAGCGCAGAGCGAACATGATTTCGCAATCCTCAATGCGGATGATCCTTATTACGAAGAGTTCCGCTCCGCTGTACGTGGCCGCTGCATTCCATTCGGAATGACCGCAGAGGGATCAGGCGCCGCCCGGCTTGTAAATGAGCACACGCTCGAGATCGAGTTCGAGGGAGAGGATCTGATTTTTGATCTCGGACGGACCCCGCTCCTCGGCTTGCACAACCGGATGAATCTTGCGGCAGCCGTGACCGCGTCTCTCTATGCCGGAGGAACGGCAGAAGGGATCATTAGCGCGATAGATCGCTTTTCCGGCCTGGAGCATCGGCTCGAGGCAGTCCGCGACACGCCGCTTGTGATTAATGATTCGAAAGCGACAACGCCGCATGCCGCGGCAAATGATCTTCGAGCAGTGCTCTCCAATTTCCCCGGCCGGCCGGTGACTCTCCTTGTCGGAGGACTGGCGAAGATAGGAAGCTGGGATGTTCTTGCAGGAGAGCTGAGCTCGCAGATTCGCCGAGTGATCGGATTCGGAAAGAACGGTGCGGATATTATCGGCTGGCTTGGCGGTGGCGCTTTGAGTGCGGAACTCGACAGCGTCCCGACGCTGGCCGATGCCGTTGAGCTGACTCTTGGGTCGTTGCAGCCCGATGAAATTCTGCTCTTTGCGCCCGGGTGTCCAAGCTTCGATGCGTATAGCGGATTCGAGGAACGAGGACGGCATTTCAAGAAGCTGGTGCGGGAGATGTTAGAATGAGTGAGGTATCGGCAAGACGCAGCCCGGCGATCTTACTTACGGCGGCCTTTGTGCTCTTGGCCTTAAGTGTCTTGATGGTTTTCTCGACGACCGCAGTGACCGGGGATGGCGGGAGCGGTTCGCTGATGATGCTCCGGAAGCATCTGATCCAGATCGTTGCCGGACTCGCCGGCTTCGCTCTTGTGCTGAAGACGCCGCTGAACTTTTTTCGCAAGGCAGCACCTGTATTTTTGGTTCTTTCCGTTCTTTCTCTCATTCTGGTGCTGATTCCCGGAATTGGAACGACGGCGGGCGGTGCACAGCGGTGGTTCGCTTTGGGTCCGCTGCGGTTGCAGCCCGGTGAGCTCGCGAAATTTTCGGTCGCGCTTTATGTGGCGACTTACATCGAACGGCAACACGATAAGATGCGAGGGTTTCTTTCCGGGGCGGTGATTCCGCTCGGTATCGCGGCGATGTTTGGTGTGCTCTTGCTCGCTGAGCCCGATTTCGGCTCCACGGTGATCATCTTCACCGTTGTTCTGCTCCAGCTTGTTTTGGTTTCGAATCTCAAACACCTTGCCGGACTTGCAGCGATCGGTGCTTTTGCTGTGGCCGGGTTGGTTGCACTCTCGCCATACCGGTTCCGGAGGTTTCAATCATTTCTCGATCCGCTCGCGGATGCGAGCAGCGCGGGGTATCAGCTGGTACAGTCTTTGATCGCTGTCGGGTCGGGTGGACTCTTTGGACAGGGGCTCGGATCTGGAAAGCAGAAGCTGTATTACCTTCCCGCGGCACACACTGATTTTATTTTCGCAGTGATCTCCGAGGAGCTTGGTCTCATCGGAGCAGGGGTCGTGCTCCTGCTCTTTGCGTTGATCGCGCTCTGCGGATATTTCGCGGCGATTCGATTGGCACGGGATCCGTTTCGAAGCAGCTTGGCAGTCGGGTGCACGACGCTGATCGTTGTGCCGGCGCTATTGAACATCGCAGTCGTCATCGGGTTGCTGCCGACAAAGGGCTTGGTGCTGCCCTTTGTGTCGTATGGCGGAACTGCGATGGTTGTGAATCTCGCGGTGCTCGCCCTTCTCGTCCGGCTGGTGCGGAGCGATACGGAGGGCAGGTGAGCATCTTAATTGCGGCAGGTGGAACCGCCGGGCACATCGTTCCGGCTCTTGCCGTAGCGGAGAAGCTGCGGGAGTTGTCGCCCTCGACCGAGATTATTTTCTGCGGTGTGGGAAAGGAGATCGAGCGGAAGCTGATTCCGAAGGCGGGATTTGAGCTGCTCGAAATCTCGTTCCCGCCGTTTCGGGGCAAAGGCATCGCTGGGATTCTCTCTTTTCTGAACGCGGTTCCGACTGGGATCTCTAGGGCGCGAAAGACGCTGCGAAGTCGTGGTGTAACGGCGGTGATTGGGTTCGGCGGCTATCCGAGTTTCGCGCCGATGATGGCTGCGTGGCTGCTCCGGATTCCGCGCGTGTTGCATGAGCAGAATGTTCAGGTCGGGCTTGCGAATAAGTTGCTCGAAAAGATCTCCACGCGAGTGTTTGCAGTGACCGGTGCTCGCGGATTCTCCGCGGCAGACAAAGTACGGTTTCTACCGCTTCCGGTCCGAGATTCTTTTCGGAAGATCCCGGCGCTTGAAGCGAAGCCGGAGATAACGGTGTTGATTCTGGGCGGCAGCCAGGGCGCAGTGACCGTTAATACTGCGGCGCTTTCGCTGGTGCCGTTGTTTCGGGAGAATTCTGTCAGCGTCATTCACCAGACCGGCACGGTGGACTATGAGCGAGTTCGCGATGGCTACGCGTCGGGAAGCTTCGCGGCGGCCGAGGTATCACCCTTCATAGATGATGTTGCGGACGCGCTTGAGCGCGCACACCTGGTGATCTCACGTGCTGGAGCTATGTCGGTCGCGGAGATCTCCGCCGCGGGACGTGCTGGCGTCTTCGTCCCGCTAGCGATTGCGGGGGCCCATCAGAAGGCAAACATCGAGGAGCTGCTGGAGAGAGACGCGGCGGTCTTTGTGGAACAGAATGAGCATTTGGCGACGAATTTGAAGGCCGCAGTCGAGTCGTTGTTGAAACAACCCTCGAAGATCGTTGAGCTTGGTGCGCGCGCGCGTCAGGTCAGCCTCACCCACGGCGAGGCGAGCGAGGAGATAATCGCGCAGGCAGTGTTGTCTGCGCGCTCGGCGTAGTTTGTCACTGTCTCGGGCGGAGCGTAATAATGAGGCCGCGCTGCTCTCTTTATCTCTGATTCTATAAGAGATCGTTTTTCCGTCCGAGCTCTCTGGTGACGGAACTGCAATTAGGTTCTTTGTAAGTCATATGTCTCGGCCGTCGGCGGGGACGTATGACTTCAACCACACAAACCGCATATCTTTTCGTCGTCAAGGCGAACTCGGCCGCTGCTACGCAGGCTGTTCGCTGGACGCTCAGGTTCCGCCGCGAGGGAATTCCTTCCACTCCGGTGGTCCTTGAGTTCGGCAACGCCCAGGAGCTGAAGGATTGGCTCGAGGATTCGGCCAATGGAATCGCCAACATCGGGGAAGTGTTCTTCTATGTGATGGGATTCACGGGAGACGACGCGGCCATCCTGATCAACATCATCAGCGATCTCGATGAAAAGGTCGGTGGCTGCAAATTCCGTGTCGACGCGCTCCTGACGGATGAGACGACAAAGGAGGACCTGAGTGCGTTGATCGATGCGCTCCGGAACCCTGACCACGTCGTTACCGTCTGCACGTCGGACGCTGCGTTCGAGCGCTTCCTGACGCCCGAGGCCGACGTGTAGAGGCGTTACGCTTCGCCCTCCGGCCGCCCGTTCCTGCAGTTCCGCCATCTCTTTCCTCGCCAATCCGTTCGTGCGACTCTCCGCGCACCGAGCCAACGCAGAATTAATTATATCGCGTATAATTAATTTTCGGCTGGACCGCTCACGCAGCGAAGTTTGGGCGATGTGAATTACGAGCTAACTCGTGAATCGCATTTGGGAATTAATTATACGCGATATAATTATTTGCGTGGAACGGGAGTCGCATATGGAACAGGGGCAAAAACGCTTTGCGGGGAAGACCGTGGCTGTGTTTGGCGGGGCGGGGGATCTTGGATTTGATCTCGCGCTGCAGGCTGGGAAAGAGGGTGGGCGGATCGCCATTCTTGATAACCGCCAGGACCGGCTCAGCTCGGCAGTGAAGAAGCTGAATGAGGCGGGCGTTGATAATGTCACCCCGCATGCGCTTGATATTCGGGATGAGAGCGCGGTGCGTTCGAGCATCGCAGAGATTGTGAAGGCTCATCGTTCGCTGGATGTTGTCGTGAACACCGCGGGCATCGTGCATGGGAAGGCATCGAAGGGGAAGACCGGATGGGAAGCCCCGATTGAGGACTTCGAGCTCGTGATGGCGATCAACTTCACTGGAGCCGTTTGTATTACTCAGGCTGCAATGGCTGAGATGGTGAAGACTGGGAAAGGCCGGATTCTGCATTACACTTCGATTGGCGGCCGCGAAGGGAATCCGATGATGTCGCCGTATGCGGCTTCGAAGTCGGCCTTGATCGGATACGTGAAGGCCGTTGGGAAGGAGATCGCATCCCGGAACACTCAGAACGGCTGGAATATCGCGGTGAACGCGCTCGCTCCATGCACAGTGGACGGCGAGATGATTAAGACCCAGTGCACCCAGCAAGAGGTGGACTACATGAAGGGGAAAATCCCCGCGGCGCGGCTCATCGCCGTTAACGAAGTAACGGAGATCGCCTTGAGCACTGTTGCCCTTTCAACACCGGCGCAAAACGGCCAAATCATTGATGCAACCCTGGGCCGTTGGTCGGTGTGACACAGTTAGAGCGAGGTTCCTCATAAAGAGGCCGCTCCGATCTCTAGATAATTTGTGGGTAGTCGTAATCATTGAATGGTTCGCTTGAAACGCGAACTGTTCGAGCTGGTGATTTGGTTTTACGCCGTCATGTCTTTCGTTGTGGCGGGGGAAAATCTGGAGCGAATTGCTGCGCTGCGGATTTTTCCTCTCCTTCATGAAGAATAATAACGAAAGGACATAGGCACTAAATGTTAGAAGTACGAACTTTTGCTCATAAACCGCCCGGATATCCCGGAGAGATTCGGGACCTGCTCGTAGTTGATCCGGACATCCTCGCGCTGTTCCTGCCCCGACCCGTTCCATCCACAGGCGACTACAACGTCTGGTGCGAGTGGTCGATGCGAACCTGGGAGAACCTTGGCGGCGACGCCGGGGTGAAACTCCACACGGACGAAGCACGCCGCCACGTTCGCGAGGCCGACTGCAGCCAGGGATTCGAACACGATGCGGACCCACGCCCCGAAAGCGAGGTGATCGTTCTCGCGCTGCCGCCGACCGAATTCCCCGAACTGTTCGGGATTCGGTTCGAACTGGTGCAGCTCGCGAACGACATGGAGGCGGCGGGGTTTGGAACGGTTGAGCGGACTCCTTTCCTCGACCGCGAGTACCCTATCTTCGCCATGGATTCGGCATTCCGCTACGCCGAATTGATCCAATAGGAGCCAATAAAGTTCGCTCCCGCAAAGCGAAAGCGCTGGCTGTCGCCCGCATGGGACAGTCAGCGCTCCTTCGAAGAGGTTTTCCCTAAACGGTTAACACTCGCTCGAGCAGTATTACGCTACACGAACTTTCTTCGCGGTGTGCTCAATTGCAGCAGCAGCGGCAGCCTTGTCGACGATGCGCATTGCGTAGAACGAGCGCCAGACGAAGACCAGTCCGATTACGAAGAACACCATGCCGAACATCAAAGCCTTGCCCGGGGCACTCACTGCGATCTCAACCGCCAGCAGGCCGAAGAGCGTCGTGAACTTAATGATCGGGTTCAAGGCAACTGACGACGTATCCTTGTAGGGATCGCCAACTGTATCTCCAACGACGGTCGCTGCATGGAGCGGAGTTCCTTTCTGACGGAGCTCAACCTCAACGACTTTCTTTGCGTTATCCCAGGCGCCGCCGGCATTTGCCATGAACATCGCCTGGAAGAGGCCGAAGACGGCGATCGAGACGAGGTAGCTTGCGAAGAAGGTCGCATCGAAGCATGCGAACGCCAGAGTGAAGCAGAAGATCACGCCGAAGATGTTGATCATCCCTTTCTGTGCGAACTGCGTGCAGATCTGAACGACACGCTTTGAGTCTTCGACGGAGGCCTTCTCCGAGCTATCGAGCTTAATGTTGTCTTTGATGAACTCGACCGCGCGATGAGCGCCGGTGGTGACAGCTTGAATCGAAGCGCCGGTGAACCAGTAGATCACAGCTCCACCGCAGATTAATCCGAGGAGGACGCGTGCATCCATCAGGTCCAGAGTCAGATGCAGGTTGAGGATGATCGAGAAGATCATGGTCGTCGCACCGATCACCGCAGTCCCGATGAGCACAGGCTTCGAGGTCGCCTTGAAGGTATTTCCGGCTGAGTCACCCCGCTCCAGAGCGAGTTTCGCGGCTTCGAAGTTCGGAACGACGCCGTAGTCGCGTTTCAGTTCGTCCGCAACGCCGGGAAGGGTCTCGATGGTCGAAAGCTCAAACACCGATTGTGCGTTGTCGGAGACCGGACCGAAGCTGTCGACGGCGATCGTCACCGGCCCCATGCCGAGAAATCCGAAGGCGAGGAGTCCGAACGCAAAGACGCCCGGGTAGATCATGATGTCCTGCAAGCCGGCGTTTGCCGTTACAAATGCAAGAAGCATCAGTCCGGCGATCACCATTCCTTTCCAGAACGCGCTGAAGTTCCCTGCGACGAGGCCGGAGAGGATGTTCAGTGAAGCACCGCCCTCACGGGAGGCTGTGACGATCTCTGCGACATGTTTTGAGCTGCTCGAAGTGAAAATCTTCGTGAACTCGGGGATCAAAGCGCCTGCGAGAATTCCGAAGCTGACGATGGATGCGAGGCGCATCCAGTGACCGCCACCCATGCTTTCGAGGAGAGCGTAGGAGACAAGGAACGTGACACCGATTGAGAGCAGAGAGGTCATCCAGATCAGCGAAGACATCGGTGCTTCAAAGTTAAAGTCGATCTGCTTGCCGTATTTCCCGCGCGAGAAGACGTCGTTGATCAGGTAAGAGAACAGCGACGCGAGCACCATTGCTGCGCTCATTCCGAAGATCCAAAGAATCAGCCGTGCTTGGACAGTGAGCGCCTCTGCCTCGGGAAGCCCGCCCGAGCCGTCGGCCATCTTCGCGCCGACTGCGAGGCTGATGAAACTGATGAGCGCTACTGCTGTAACGCCATAGGTTTCGAAGCCGTCAGCCGTCGGTCCGATCGAATCGCCCGCGTTATCGCCGGCACAATCCGCAATTACGCCGGGGTTACGCGCGTCGTCTTCCTTGATGTTGAAGACGATCTTCATGAGGTCGGCGCCGATGTCTGCAATTTTCGTGAAGATACCGCCGCAGATCCGTAGAGCTGATGCTCCGAGGGACTCGCCGATCGCAAAACCGATGAAGCAAGCGCCTGCGTTCACTGGGCTCACCGCCAGGAGAATCAGCGTGAGGAGCAGGAGCTCGACAGAGATAAGGAGCATTCCGATCGACATTCCAGAGCGGAGCGGAATCCCCATCACCGAGTAAGTCTCGCCGCGAAGCGAAGCGAAGGCGGTAGCGCTGTTCGCGTAATTGTTGATCCGGATGCCGAACACAGAAACTCCGACGGAGCCCCCGATCCCGATGAGCGACCACATGATGATCGTCAGGACCTGCGAGAGGGGAAGGCCCTGAAGCTGGCCGAAATAGATGTAGATACAGATGGCGATGAGGAGCTCCATCCCGAGGATGAACTTCACCTGTTGGCCGAGGTAGGTTTTGCAGGTTTCGTAGATCAGCTCGGAAACCTCAGTCATCGAGCGGTGGCTCGGCAGACTCTTCACCTTTAAAAACTCAGCGATTCCGTAAAGAATGCCCACAACCGTGATTGCGATCGCTGTATACAAGATCGTCAGACCGTTGATCGGCGAACCCAGGACATTGAACTGGATGTCGAGCGGAGGGAGTTTGATCTCGCCCTCGCTCGCGTAGCTGAGGCCGGGCTGGCTGACTGCGAAAAAAGCGAGAGGAGCGAATAGGTTGCGAGTAAGACTTCCCTTCATCGTTTGGCCTCGAAAGAGTTCAGTTGAGGCCGGGGTGTGTCTCGAAAAAGGGCTAGAGTGTCAACGGTCGACAGCCTTTCACGCTAATGGGAGGGCCTGCCCAGACGGCTGGTAGGATTGAGAACCAGGACCGCTCCCGGTCGGATTTAAGGATTCATCACGCCGCTTTGCGCCCAGGCGTTCATCTCTTTGGTCAGCTGGCGTTCGAACTGCCGCTCGGAGATCCCGAATGCCTGACGAAATGCCTGCGGCTCAGCCACTCCCTCGCGGAGCGCGGAGAGGTATCCGAGGACTGCTGAGTACCCGAGCTTCTTCACAAGCGACCGGGCCGCGAAGAGGGACTCGGCATAAGCTGCGGGGACGATGTTCTCGCTGAGCGTCATGAAGCCGTTCTGCAGCCATGAAAGCGGCATTGCTTCCGAGTTATCTTGGGTCCAGCGGCGGAGCGCGGGTCCGAGGAGGGGATTGACGTCGCCTTCCATCATTTGGGCGAGCCCTTCATCGAGCCAAGCCGGGCAACGGCGTCCGGACAGCTCAGCGACGACGGCGTGCGTGTACTCGTGCCGGATAGCGCGGCGGAGCTCGGTCGGATTAGGCCGCTTGCTCTTCGAGACGGGGATACTCACCTCGCCCCGGAGATACATGGCGCTGGTCCAAGCCGGGGCTCCGGTGTGTTTACGAAACTCCTCTGGGGTGAGGAAGCGGAAGATCACCTTCTGCTGGGGCTTGATCTGAAACTGTGCGGAGAGCTCTTCGTAAGTGTCGTCCAGAACGGACAGTGTCGACTTTGCCAGCTGATCGAGCGGGATTCCGGCACCCTGCTCGGCGCTTGGGAAATAGAGGGTGAAGCGCGGAGTCTCGACAGAAGCTCCCGGGGCCGGTGCAGGCGCCAGCGAGCCTCTCCGGTCATCACTCACATCATGTGCACGTCCGGCCTGGGGATCGAGAAGAAGGAGAGCGACCGCTGCTGTGAGAATCTGAAAACTTAAAAAACCTGTCCTTCGCATGAAAACCTAAGTGACCAGCAGCGGGTCTCTCCCGCTACCTGGATAAATCGGCTGAAAACACACAGGGCTAGAGGCCTTTTTCTTTTCGGCGGCCCGCCGGAGTGGAAGTACTGCCCGCAAAGTGGCGGGGGCAAAAATTGGCCACGCAAAATTTGCGAGATCTAATTCGATGCGAAGAGGACTTAATCCGCTAACCGGAGCCCTCTTCCACAATTGGAAAAGCTCAGCTCTTTTTTCCACTAAACCTATTCATCAGCGCTTGAACGCCGTTAAACCTAGCTTTTTCATTTTTTCGGCTGTTTGAGTAGCCCTTTTTAGGACGCTGATATATTGGCGCCGTTTCAACGGAGTACGTGTCTTATGGAAAACCGAACGCCTGCTCGGGTAAAAGAGATTCTCAGCTGGTACAGAACAGAGAACGTGGGAGTCATCACCAACCTTCGACGGTTGATGATGAGCGGCAATCTTGCCGGCACCGGTAAGATGG
>CAYOAK010000026.1:0-24709 GCA_964401925.1 uncultured Bdellovibrionales bacterium
ATTGTTGATGTCGGGTTTTCCCCGTCCGTCCTTTCGTCGTCCTCAACGCGCTCGGTGCCACCCGAGCGCTGGAACGAGTTCGCGACTGCCTTGCCGCGAGCTCGCCCGCGGTCCATTTAAAGACCGGACCGCAACTCCTACTTGAACGACACTCCCAGTCCTCTGCCTTTGAAACACCTCGTTACCAGCGAGGGGCACGACCCCTCCGAGGCACCGCCGAACCACCGGCGGCAGCAAAGGACCTTCCCGGATTAGTGATGGTGTCTGCCATGAAGTTGACGTTGCTAGGAGGAACAACCTCCGGGCCATCGCTCTATGTCCCAGCCTTCCGGCCGGGCATAGTTTCCGCAGGCCGAGCCTGCGATTTCTGGGGCACGAAACTAGAAGCGTCCCCTTACCCACGAGCGATAGCTCTTCGCGATTCGGTACCGTCTCCATCACAGCTCACTCCCAAGCGCTTTCGCGCCTTTCATGGTTGAGCTTTTCATCGCCGGGTTTTTCGCCCGGACGCCGAAGCTGGTAGGTCCGGCTCCACCTGTCGCCAGGTGAAGACTCCCCACGGGAGCCAGGTTGAACGAGCCACGCGGCCCGAGCCCCCTGGGCAGGATTCGTCCTTGCAACTGAGGTTGCATAAAACACACCTACTTTCTGGCCATCACGGCCTCTTCAAACCACCCGCACACAGGCAGGCGGCTTGGCGAGGGATTTCTCCGTCGCCCGTCTTCCGAACTGCTCCCCTGACCAATGGGATAGAACCCACGTATTACTCCTTCAGGAACGCGGATGAACCGCGTTCTCTGTTGAAGGGATTACTCGTGAGAGCCTCCCTCGAACCGGACGAGCGCCTCTCGACGCATCCGGCTCTACGGGTGAGCAGTGACGGTCAGTCTTCCGACTGCCCGGCGGGGTGGTCAGCCCCGCGCACCTTAGACCGGCTGGCACCAGGCACCGCCTGGTTGGAACCGGCTTTACCGGGCCCACTGCACCCGACATCAACAACGCCAAGTCACGTTTTCCATGCTGGCTTTGAGGCGGGCGCGTACCGTACGAAACAGGTTGGTACAAGGAGAATGAAGTAAGGGGAGATCAGGACAGATTTCGCCACGGTTGACGGTGTTCTTTCTTCGTCAGTTCGTCAACTTCCTGAACTCCAATCCATAACATGCATGGGATTCGTCGGAGGAATGTATGGCCATTGAACAAGCGGTGGACGGAGCTGACGCCACGACAGCACAGAAGCAAGGAACCGGACCCAATACCGGCCTACGTTCGAACGTGCTTGCGCAATCACTGCCTGACACTTCAGGCCCGACGACCGGCTCCGTCATGTCCAAAAAGGATTTCGTGGATCACCTTGAAGTGGTTGCAGACCGTCTAAAGGCTTATAGGATTCACCCGCTAGAAAGCCCCCCAGAAATTGCTGACCAGGCCCTAAGAGGTAATTTTCGTCGGCGTCCGACCAAAGAGCTGCCAGCCATAAGCGTTATCAACGGGAAAGAAGCGGAAGCGTTGATCGGGATTCTGCGGATGGAGCGAAACGGAGATCTCATTCAGCTGCGGGACATAGACCCCCAAGCGGGCGCGCAGGCTATGGACGCGGTCACTCAGATCAGGTCGTCACTGCCACCAGACGTGTGGCGCGTAGCAAGCAAAATGCTTGAGATAGGAAATTTCCGCTTTGGATCCCCTGTCGATCGCAGATTTCATGCCGCTGGGATGAGCGTATTGCAGGAGCTCATCGACAACATGAAATGAACTACACGGGAGTCATCCATCTGAACCAGGAGACTCGTTCACCATGGACCGAAAAGACGCTACATATCAAGCAGCTGACAAACACTGCGCTTTGGATTTTCGAAGCGACCCCACGCGCATCGAACCCGGCGCGCGGACCAAATTGTGCAACGGGCTGTTGCATAATTGACACTCAATCTCGAAGGGATGGAATCTGCCAGTTGTGTCAGGGTATGCTTTAGCAGAAGATCTGCGAACTTGAGATCCTAGAGAAACGATGGGCACAGCCGCCGTTCTGGAAAATCCGAACTCGATTACACGACCGATCTCGCCGTTCCGGGAACTTGGCGCGTACGAAGCTCTTTGGACCGAGCCGTCAGCGAGCTTTCGAACCATCGCCGAGCGTTTCGGTCACCGTCCCGGATCTGTCCCCTCGGATTTCGTGCCGGAAGAGGAGGCCCTCCGCCATTCGGCTACCGTTCGAGAGATTTTCTCTAAAGCAGGCGTGGAGCGCTTCGGCGTTCGAGTTCACGGCGCAGGCGACTATCCCGAACGACTTCGTATTGCAGAGTACCCGATAGAGCTTCTCTACTTCCAAGGCTGGTGGGACCTTGCGGAATCGCCAAGTATCGCAGTCGTTGGCACAAGGGAGCCATCCGACGAGGGGAGGGCGCGCGCTCGTAAGCTGGTGAAGCATCTTGTCGAAGATAACTTCAGCGTGGTTTCAGGGCTCGCGAAGGGGATTGATACAGTCGTACATCAAACCGCGATGGAACTCGGCGGACGAACAATTGCGGTCATCGGCACACCGCTGAATCTTCACTATCCGAAAGAGAACCGCTTTCTCCAGGACCAAATTGCTCGGAATCACCTCCTGATCAGTCAAGTCCCGGTCGTGCGCTATCAGCAAACGCCAAATCCGACGGCGAATCGCTTCTTCTTCGTCGAGCGAAACATAACGATGGCCGCGCTCACGCTGGGAACAGTGATCGTGGAAGCGGGCGAAACGTCCGGCACGCTAGTCCAGGCTCGCCACGCCATAAAGCAAGGCCGAAAGCTTTTCATCCTCGACAGCAACTTCAGAAACCCCGCGCTCACTTGGCCGGCAAAGTTCGAACAGCAGGGGGCGATCCGCGTTCGCGATTACGAAGACATCCGAGGCCATCTTGCCAGCGCGCCTCTCCAAGATCGATGAGCTGACCCGGCCCGACCACACCTTCCTTGAGCCGGAAGACCAGTGCTACTATCTCGGCGACTATACCGCCCGGAAGGGGTTTGCCTTTAGCGAGATAAACAATCTCATCAACAATCTCCGGAAGCCTATGGACAGGCGAGGCCGTCTGGAGTGGCGCTACAAAGAGGATGCGATCATCTCCTGCGGGAGGATGTTCCGGGAAGCCATCAATGAAGAATGGCTGTCGGAGGCCACTCTTGTTCCAATTCCATCTTCAAAGTTGCGCACCGACGCGAGGTACGATGACCGTCTCCCGCGGATTCTTCACGAAGTCTCGCTCGAAAGACAGTTCGACATCAGAGAGCTCGTCTGCATGACGAGAAGTGTTGAACAGTCTCACCTCGCTGCTGAGCGCGTGAGCATCGATGAACTCATGAGCAGCATGGCCGTGGATGAGCAAAGCGCAATGCCTGCGCCACGATCATTTGGCCTCTTCGATGATGTCCTAACTACTGGCCGTCATTTCAAAGCCGTTCAGGCGGTTCTTCTTCGGCGATTCCCAGGCGTTCCAATTGTGGGAATGTTTGTCGCGCGACGAACCCCTGAATCGATATTCCCGTCGGAGTGATTACGGGGCGTTGACCGTGAGGCTGTAGTTCGCATAAGCGAAAGAAGAAAGGGCAGGAGGCACAATCAGCTCACGACTTTTATTTAACGCAAAAATAGGACATAGAAGCTTACGTAGAGCCTTTTCAAAGAACATCTCGGAAGGAGTTTCGTTATGAAATTGTTCCTCTTCCTCGCCACAGTCGCATCCTTTCCTTCTCCGTGTGTTGCCCAATTCGAGCACCCGCAATTTCACACAGAGTATGACAGGCAAAGTGGAAATCGATACGAAATCGAGCACCATAATAATGTCTTCGAGAAAGATACTCACATAAAAGGAAGCAACCTCAACACTGGATCTAGGTGGGAAACAACAATTGATAATGACGGCGACATGCGGGGCCGAGATGCAGGCGGCAATTCGTGGCAATACGACGGGACGTCGGGCCGCTACCATAACTTTGGAACCGGAACGACCTGCTTGGGCTCAGGTGCTGCTAGAACCTGTTACTAGTCAGATGGCTTCCCAGTTTCCAACATTCCCAAGTAGAGAATCTTCCTTCTTATCCCGAGAACCTTAACTATCGACGCGTCTCCAGCCTTTTCGGTTGAGTACTTCCGTCCGCGTCGCTCGATCTTGCCAGACCAATCGTCGGGCGATACGGCGAGGTAGAAAAAGCGGCCTCACATAACTGAGATGAATGCGTGCTCCCACCGCGAGTCCTTCAGGCGAACTCTTCCGAGAACTAGCAAATGCAACTGTTCGATCATTCCATGCGATCTCGAAAACCGTTTGTTGTCCTCCGCCTTCACGTTCGACCAGCAACAGTCTTCTGGAAACATCGACCTCGACTACTCTGCAAAATATTTCCCTGCTCATCTTCGGCATCGCCCAGGCGAGTTCGGGGAGGCTGGCCAAGAAGAGGGCCGTGAGGAAAAGTAAGTTTACCGGCAATCGTCGTGCAATGGTCATTGCCTGCTAGTCCTCCTCAGAGCTTTCGGAAGTTGGGCGGTGAAAAAGTGAATACAGGACCGGTAGGACAACGAGCGTGAGAAGGGTCGAGGAAACGATACCCCCAATCACAACCGTCGCTAGCGGTCTTTGCACCTCCGCTCCCGTGCCGTGAGAGACCGCCATTGGAATGAAACCGAGCGAGGCGACGAGAGCAGTCATTAGGACTGGCCGGAGTCGCGTCAACGATCCGGAAAACACCGCTTCCTCTGTGGGCATGCCATCAGCGATCAGCTTTCGTATGAACGAAATCATGACCACCCCGTTGAGAACGGCCACTCCGCTCAACGCGATGAAACCAATACCGGCCGAGATCGAAAACGGTATCGACCGGAGCCAGAGCGCGACCACACCTCCTGTCAGCGCGAACGGCACACCTGAGAAAACGATCAGGCTATCCCGGACCGAACCGAAGGTTGAGAACAGAATGATGAAGATGAGGAGCAGCGCTACGGGGACTACAATTTCAAGACGCGTCTTTGCAGCTTGGAGGTTTTCAAACTGGCCGCCCCACTTGATCCAGTAGCCGCTCGGAAGCTTAACCTGCTCTCCTATCTTCGTAGTCGCCTCTTCGACGAAGGACCCGAGGTCTCTGCGTTCTATATTTGTCTGAACGACAATCCGCCGCTTTCCATCCTCTCGGCTGATCTGATTCGGGCCTTCAACAACACTGACGTCCGCGACCGCGTGAAGGGGGATTGTTTTTGGCTCAAACGTTTGAGCATGTGCGCCCTGAACCTCTTCCACGTCCGGTTCGGAGCGAAGGGCAATCGGCAACTGACGAATCTCTTCGATATTCTCTCGCAGGGTCTCCGGAAGCCTCACCACGATGTCGAACCGCTTATCTCCTTCAAAGATGAGCCCTGCTTGTTTGCCACCGATAGCCATCGAGATGACATCATGAACATCGGAAACGTTGAGGCCGTAGCGAGATAGTCCGTCACGCCTCACGTCGATTCGAAGCGCCGGCAACCCGGTGACCTGCTCGACTTTTGGGTTGCTAGCCCCACGTATCTTCGAGATGATCCCGAGAACTTCGTTCCCCTTCTGGAGAAGAACCTCCATGTCGTCCCCGAAGATCTTCACCGCAACGTCGCTTCTCACGCCCGAGATAAGCTCATTGAACCTCAGCTCAATCGGCTGCGATATCTCGTACAGGTTTCCAGGGATCTTGTTGAGCACCTCTTCAATCTCGGAGACCAGTTCGGCCTTGAGCTTCTTCGGATCGGGCCAGACAGCCGCCGGGCGAAGCATGACGTAGCCATCCGCGATACTCGGTGGCATCGGATCTGTTGCCACCTCAGCGGTGCCGACCCGCGCAAAGCTGAGGTCCACTTCGGGAAACTGCTTCAGCGCACGCTCAATCTCGCACTGCATTTTAACGGACTCGGTCAGTGAGGTTGAGGGAATCCGAAGAGCTTGAACGGCAAGATCCTTCTCATCAAGCTGGGGCACAAACTCGCTTCCCATCCGGGCAGCGAGAATGACGCAAATCAGGAAAAATACTGCGACTCCAGATAGAACCTGAAGCTTGCGGCGAAGGGCAGCGCGAAGGACGCGATCGTAGACTTTGCGGACCGTCGAGACCACCCATCCCTCTTTTTCGCTCACGTTTCCGGTTAAGAAAATGGCGATGAGTGCAGGTATGACCGTGAAGGAAAATATCAGAGCCCCAAGTAAAGCCAGAAGGACAACTTCCGCCATCGGAACGAACATCTTTCCTTCAATCCCCGTCAGCGTCAGAATCGGGAGGTAGACGATCATGATGACACCGACTCCGGAGAGAGTCGGGCCCGCTACTTCACGCGACGCGTCGTAAGCCTCGTGGAAGCGCTCTTTGCGATTTAGCTTTCTCCCAAGCTGATGCTGTTTCTCGGCGAATCGTCTGATGATGTTCTCAGCCATCACGACCGAGCCATCGACGATGATCCCGAAATCTATCGCGCCGAGGCTCAAGAGGTTTCCGCTGATTCCGAAGAACACCATGCCGCTCACGGCGAATAGCATCGAAAGCGGAATCGCCAGCGCAACAAAGAGGGCCACTCGCAGGTTCCCGAGGATGAGGAACAGAATAGCGATTACAAGAAGCGCTCCCTCCAAGAGGTTCTTTCGGATCGTATGAATAGTGGCATCTACGAGCTTGGTTCTGTTGTAGAGCACCTTCGCCTGGACACCGGCCGGAAGCGTCTTGTTCACCTCTTCCATCTTGGTTGCAAGTGCCGAGGACACTCTCCTGCTGTTCTCGCCAACAAGCATCATGGCAGTCCCGATAACGGTCTCTTCGCCGTTCAACGTGGCAGCGCCTGTCCGCAACTCCTTTCCCAGGTGAACGTCAGCGACGTCCCGCACGTATAGGGGAATGCCGTCTTCTGTCTTCAGAGCAATGCTTCCGAGCTCGTCTGAATCGGCTATCAGTCCACTCGCTTGGACGAGGTACTGCTCTCCAGCGTGCTCAATGTATCCGCCACCCGAGAATGTATTGTTCTTCTCCAACGCTTCAAAGACATCCGCGAAGGTAAGCTTGTGGGCTATTAGCTTCTCTGGATACGGCGTCACATGGTACTGGCGCTCAAAGCCTCCAATGGAGTTAACCTCGGTTACACCGGGAACAGTGAGCAATTGAGGACGTATGATCCAGTCCTGGATTGTCCGCAGATCACTCAGAGTGTAAGCCGATCCATCTGCTTTCTTCGCACGCTCCGCAGCCTCGACTGCCCACATGAAAATCTCCCCGAGCCCCGTACTGATCGGCCCCATGGCCGGATCTGCCAAACCTGGGGGGAGAGCTTCTTTCGCCTGCTGCAATCGTTCGCTGACAAGCTGCCGCGCCCAATAGATATCGGTCCCGTCCTTGAAAACGACGGTGACCTGAGAAAGGCCGTAGCGCGAGAGCGAGCGAATCTGATCCAATTTCGGCAGTCCGCTCATCGCGGTCTCGATGGGAAAGGTGATTCGTTTCTCGACCTCGACCGGAGACATCCCCAGGACAGAGGAGTTTATTTGGACTTGAACATTCGTGATGTCAGGGACTGCATCAATTGGAAGTCGTGAAAAATTGTACGCGCCGAGTGCGCCCAAGCCAATTGCTGCGAGCACCACGAGGTAGCGATTCTGAACTGAGAACTGGAGAAGCCTGTGAACCATGTCAATGCTCGTGAGCGGCAGAGCCCTTTCCGAGCTCGGCTTTGAGAATGAATGTATTTCCGGCAGCGACCTCCTCTCCCGGCTTTAGGCCGCTCAGAATCTCCGTCCATTCGCCGTCACTACCTCCCGCCTCGACCTCCCGCCGCTCAAAACCTTCGTCGCCGTCCGGAGCCTTCGACTTGACGAACACAACGTACTCGTTTGCAATTCGTTTAATGGCACTCGTGGGTATCGCTAGCGGCACCGGCGCAGGATCAGAAAGGACGTCAGCCCGCACGAACATGCCTGGAAGCCACTTTCTATCCGCATTCGGTACAACCATTCTCACCAGGGCGGTTCGAGTTAGTTCGCTCAGAGACGGACGAAGATAGGAGATAACCGCCTGCGCTCCACCCTCCACTGAGCGAGAGGAGATCAGGACCTCGCTGCCGATAGAGACCTTTTGTAGATCATCAGGGTAGACAGCTGCGTTTATCCAAACGCTCGCGAGGTCGGCGATGATGAACAGCACCTTGTCGTCTCGAACGAACTCACCCCGAGTGGCGTCCTTCTCAATTATTGTGCCGTCTACCTCAGCTCGGATCTCATACGTGGTTAGGCTCTCATTGCTTTGAATCACCGCGAGAAGTGCACCTGCCTTCACGCTGTCCCCCAGATTCTTTTCCACTCGTTTCACAACACCCGGAAATCGAGGCGAAACGTGAACGATGGTGTCTCCGTTGAGAGAGACCTCCCCGTTCAGCGAAAGCATATTCCTGATCGCGCCGGGACCGGCACGCACAATGATGACCCCCTCTTTTGCGGCAGTAGCCCAATCAAGCTCCACCAGGCCGCTCGGGTGCTCATCTTCATCCTCGTGTCCATGCTCATCCGCAAAAGACATGCTCTCAATTGGCAAGAGCACGCTAAAGACTAGCCACAGAAGGAAGGGTGTTCGATACGGTCTAAACATAAGTTCATCTCTCAGTGGAAAGCGGGTCGCGTGCCGTTAGCACTTCAAGCTCTGCCTGCATTTCGTATCGGGAGCGTTCGGCTTCGAGCTTTCGTCGTCTCGCGCTCAGAAGCATCCGCTGAGAATCGACAACATCAATGAATGAGGCTTTCCCAACCCGGTAAGCCCCTTCCAGATCTGAGAATGATCTTTCCGCCTGCGGAATGACCGAACCTGCTAATTGCTGAATCTCAAAATCAAGCGATCGCAACGAGGAAGAGAGCGTCCTTATCCGCGAGTCGAGCTTGAGGCGTTCGTTCGCAACCTTCTGCTTCGCCGACGCCAGCAATCGAGCGGCACTCTGGATGGCACCCTGGTTTCTGTCCGAGAGCGGCAGCGGTACGGTGAGGCTGACCAGTAGAGCGTCGTCCTTTATGCCGGAGAGCCTCTGGTACCCCGCACCTACTGTAACGTCCTGGACGCCTTTTGCTCTCTGAAGTTCTAACGTCCGTTCTGCAAGTTCCACCCCAAGATTCAAGGCATGAATCCTGAGGGTGCCGTCATTCGTTGATGGCGGAAGCGCGGCAGCCGAGTCTTTCTTGGAGTCGCGTGCTCCGGATAGAGAGACTTCTTCCGGACTGCCTCCCCAGAACGCGGCGATCGCCTGCCGCGTCGATGCCATCTCACGCTCAATTCTCTTGGCCTCAATTTCGTCGGAAGCACGCGATGTCTGAGCTTTCGTGAGCTCCGCTGAAAGCGTCCCACCGGCTTCGACTCGTCTCCGAACCGCGGACACTAGTTCTGAGGAAACCTGGAGTTGCCTTTCCTGAAGCTCTTTCTCACCGATCAGATATTGAAGCTGGGCCCAGGTCTTTTTTAGCTCACCAATCAGCTCAATTGCCCCAATCGCAGAGTCGATCCTCGTCTGCTCTTTTTCCACGGAAGCAACATTGACGCGGGCTTGTCTCTTTCCGCCCCTCTCTATCCGCTGACTGACGCGGATCTCCCCCTGTGCAGGCGAAACTCCATCCTGCTTTTCACCGAGTTGCTCCGCTGTGAGGTTGAGTTCCGGATTGGGAATCAGATCAGCCTGAGTGATCAGGGCTTCTTGCGCCCCCACATCCTCTAGAAGGCCTTTCAAGCCGGGGTTTCGCGCCAGCGTTAGTTGCACAGCCTGCTCCAGGCTCCTCACGGAACTAGGAGGCTCAGCTGCGACGGGTCGGGGAAGCAGAGCCCATGCCAGTAGCCCAAACGACCAGAGAGATTTCATAACAGCAGCGATAGAAGAGACGGAACACAAAGCCACCTAGCGGGTGGCAGGGGGACAGGGGTGGAGGAGGGATGAGATCAGATCTGAAGCGGCAATCCGCTGGACTGATAGCTTCGCTTACGCGGAGGAATGGAAACGAAAGGCGAGATCTGCCGGACGGCCGACTGGCCAATTCCGCACAGCTCTACAGAAATTCTGTTCACCAGAATCGCAGGCAGTAGGGCAGGGGCCGTAGCGCAATCAACCGCGTCGCTAGGCCGCGCCAGAGCTATCGCACAGGGGTCAGAGTCACAGTCGCTTTCGTGATGACAACGATCAGACTCCTCGCAGTCGCAAGCATGAGCGAGAATCCCTGCGGCGCAAAGCGATGGCATCGCCACCTGCACGAAAAAGACACAAACAAGAACGAAGATACCTTTCCGCATGAGCTTCCCGCGCCGAGGTCGAAGGAGACTATCGGCACATACCACCAAAGTACTTATCTTTGCAGGGCTCTTTCGTCAATCACATCGCGACCAGAGCTTACGGCCCACCAATGCGAATCGAAAGCCCGTTCACAGCGGCAAAAGGCGAGGCTGCCGCTGTGTGCGATCATGTTAAGAGCGATGCGTTTGTGGCCAGCAGTAGTCCGCGTAGCGGCGCTGTTCCTCCTCTTCTATACGGGGGTGGACTTCATCGCGTGCGACGTCATGGCCTTAACGAGTTGCGAGCTCGGCGATGTATCCGACTCAACCGGTCCAGAGCGTGGAGACGACTGTTTCTGCTGCTGCACCCACCTTGTCATCGCTACATCCTACGCTATTAACATAGCTGAACCCGTCTCGGTTGCTCCGACCGAATCAGTCGCAAACCAGCCTACAGCCGACCGGCCCTCAATCTACCACCCTCCCAGAGCCTAGGGTCCTTCTCTCCCGCCCGTCATCAGCTTTGAGGAGACCCATCTATGAAGCACCTCGTGTGCGCCCTTGCGGCCTTCGTCGCCACGGCGCAGACCACTGCTCCACCCCTCCGTGAGGTGATCGAGCAAGCCGTTAAACGAAATAGAGACGTGCTCGCGCTGGAACAGCGCATCAGGGAAGCACAGGGATTCTTGCGCCAAGCAGGTGTGCGCCCCGCACCATCGATAGAAGTTTCGGGTTCCACCGGACGGCCGCTACGCACCGTCGGCGAGGAGGAATACTCGGCAGGGTACGTGCTTCCCATTGAGCCCTCCGCAAAAAGGGACAGCCGCGTCCGCGTGGCTCAATTTGGTCTCTCCGTAGCCGAAGCCGAAGTGGCGGAACGGGTACGACAACTCGCCTTCGACATTAAGAGCCGCTACTTCGAGGCCACCGCGGAGAGGAGAAAAGCCCAAGCGCTTGAGCGGCTGATCGCCCTCACTCAGGAGTCTCTCCGACTGACGGAAGCGCGGGTGAGGGAAGGGGATGCAGCTGCCCTTGACCGCGACCTCCTCCGAGTCGAGGTCTCTCGCACAGAGGGCCAGCGGCAGATGCTTCTCGGACGAGCAGAGGCCACGCTACTTCAGCTCAGTCAGCTACTCGGGACGGAGCCGCCCGCAATTCTTTCTGATCCTGCCGTTCCGACAGCCGCGCCTGAACTCACAGCACTTCAACAGAACGCAATAGCAAACCGGCCGGATCTGCGCAGAACACGACTCGAAGAGGAACAGGCTCGTGCCGGTGTTCAACTCGCAGAAGCTGAGGCCAAGCCTGACCTGCAAATCGCAGCTCGCTATTCCCGCCGAAACGCCCGCTTCGACGACCAGCTCGGACTGACCTCTACCGGCGCAACCACCCAACTTCGTGACCGCGACGACATCCTCACACTCGGGGTCTCGATTCCGCTCTTAGGCCGCCGTAGGAACCTCGGAAATATCGAAGCCGCGAGCGCTCGCTCAGCCGCAGCAAGGCTGAGACGTGAATACCTTGAGTCAATCGTTCCCCTTGAAGTGGCAGCGGCGCTTCGCCGTTATGAAGCCACGAAGCAAGCTCTCTCGGTACTCGACCAGGGAGTGCTTCTGCAGTCCGAAAAAAATCTTTCGGTCATTCGTCAGGCATACCAGCTTGGACAACTCCGTCTCCTGGACGTTCTTGCAGAGCAGCGCCGTCTCATCGAGACGCAGCTCAGCTACATCGACACTCAGCTCGAACTCGCCCGAGCGCTCTCCGAACTTGAACGGGCTATAGGAGGAAACCTGCCGTGAAACACTTTGCTCTCGTAATCGCAGTTCTTTCACTGGCCGCTTGTTCAAAGCCAAAGCCCGAAGCCCACAAGGACGAGTCCGAGAAGAAAGAAGGTGGCCTCATCCGAATGGAAGCTGAGGCGCAGAAACACGTCGGCCTCAAGGTCGCTCCAGCGGCCCTCACTCAACTTGCCGAATACCTCCAGGTGACAGGGACTGTGCAGCCGATAGACAGTCGCATCAGTCACGTTCGTCCCCTCGCTCGGGGTCGAATTCAAGACGTAGCAGCAAAAGTCGGCGACCGCGTAGTCGCAAACCAGGTGCTTGCGCGTATAGACAACATCGAAGCTGGCGAACTTTTCTCGCAGCTCAATACTGCCGAAGCGGAACTAAAGAAGCTCCAAGTGCAACGCGCCGCCCAGGGCAGACAAACCGAACGCGCACGGAGACTATCCGAAATCGGAGCTTCACCCCTGAAAGACTACGAGCAAAGTCTCGCAGAGGAGCAGGCCCTTGCAGAGAGTGTGCGCGGACAGGAAAGCACGCTTGCCGGTCTAAGAGCTCGCCTCCGTCGTTTTGGTGTACCCACCGGAGCACAGAGTAGCGGTGATTTCTCCACACCTATTGGCGCTCCATTCTCGGGCGTCATCACGAAAGTTCAAGTCGCACCAGGCGAAGTCGTTGACTCGGAGAACGAGCTTTTCACCATCGCCGATCTTTCACGTGTATGGGTACAGGCCGAAGTATACGAGAAGGATCTTGGCCGTATCCGACTCGGCCAAGCGGCAATCATCAGAGTGGACACTTATCTGGAACAGCCATTCCGCGGCATCGTCACCTATATCAGTGACATCCTTGACCCACAGACAAGAACTGCACGCGTCCGCTGTGACGTTCCGAATGCTGATGTGAAGCTGAAGCTCGACATGTTTGCCACGGTCGAACTTCCGACGACGTTCCAGCGCCGAGCTGTGGCCGTTCCAGCATCGGCGGTTCAGCAGCTTGACGGCAAGAATGTGGTCTTTGTCCGTAAGGACGCGACCTCATTTGAATCCCGCCCGGTTCAGGTCGGAAAGACGGTGAACGGACAAACTGAAATCACCTCCGGACTTCAGGACGGTGAACCTGTCGTCATTCAGGGTGCGTTCCACTTGAAATCTATCGTCGCCGGTAAAGAGCTCGGAGAAGAGTAATATGCACCGTCTCATCGAGCTTTCCCTCCGGTTCCGCGTGCTCGTCCTCCTCGCAGCCGTGATGCTCATCGCCTTCGGGACGCTCTCCTTGCAGCAGCTCCCAATCGACGCCGTTCCGGACATCACTCCGAACCAGGTCCTCATCCTCACGCGTGCTCCAAGCCTCTCCCCGGTCGAGGTGGAGCAACTTCTTACCTACCCAGTTGAGATCTCAATGAGCGGGCTTCCAGGAATCGAACGAGTGCAGTCGGTCTCAAAGGCAGGACTCTCTTACGTCGCCATCTACTTTCGAGACGACATGGACCCTTACTTTGCCAGAAGACTCGTGATGGAACGCTTGCCGCAAGCGCGTGAAGCAATCCCAGCGGGCGCAGGGACACCGGAGATGGGGCCCATCGCGACCGGCCTCGGAGAGATCTACCAGTTCAAAGTGGCCGGCCCAGGCTACTCCCTCATGGATCTCCGAAGCATTCTCGACTGGCAAGTCGCACCGAAACTTCGCACCGTCCCCGGCATCGTCGAGGTAAACACTCACGGCGGGGAGCTAAAGACCTACGAAGTGTCGCTCGATTCCGACAAGCTCATGGCTTACCGAATTCCGCTGAGCCGAATCATGGACGCCCTTGACAAGAACAACGCAAACGCAGGAGGCGCTTATTTGGAGCGCAGCGAGCAACAATCGCTCATTCGCGGAGAAGCGCTGATCTCAAGCCTTTCAGATATCGAACAGATAGTTATCGGCGCTTCCCCGACAGGAACGCCGGTGTTGATTCGAAACGTCGCCCAAGTTCGCTTTGCTCCCATGGTGCGCCAGGGATTTGCCACGCAAGATGGAAAAGGCGAAGTCGTCATCGGCGTAGCCATGATGCTCATTGGCGAGAACTCTCGCACCGTCGCAGAACGAGTTAAGGCAAGGCTTGCCGAGATTCAGAGAACTCTCCCAAAGGGAGTGCGTATCGTCGAGCTCTATGACCGGACAGACCTTGTTCGCAGGACAATCGACACGGTGAGCAGAAACCTCATCGAAGGAGGCTTGTTGGTCGTTGCAGTCCTGCTCCTTCTTCTCGGAAGCCTGAAGGGCGGCCTGATTGTGTCTCTCGCAATCCCTCTGTCGATGCTTGCTGCTTTCATGGGCATGGTCAGCGCGGGGATTTCCGGGAATCTGATGAGCCTCGGTGCAATCGACTTCGGGCTCATCGTCGATGGCTCAGTTGTCATGATTGAGAACATCCTTCGTCGCCTCGGACACAAAGAGCCGAGCGAGAGCTCGCTTTCTCTCATCCGTTCCGCTGGCCAGGAAGTGGCAAGGCCAATCTTCTTCGGCGTGCTCATCATCGTTCTCGTCTATGTTCCGATCCTCACTCTTGGCGGAGTAGAGGGAAAGATGTTCCGACCGATGGCATTCACGGTGCTCTTTGCCGTGCTCGCATCTCTGATCGTTGCCCTGACGCTCATGCCCGTCCTTGCCTCTTTCGCCTTCCGGAAAAAGCTCTCTGAGAAAGAGACATGGCTGATGCGAAAGGCGAGTGCTGGCTACATGCCCGTTCTTCGTCGCGCTGTAAGACGGCCCCTTGTCACGGCAGCACTCGCGGCACTCCTCTTTGCGGGCTCACTCTTTCTCGTGCCATTTCTTGGAGCCGAGTTCATTCCCACCCTCGATGAAGGCTCAATTGTGGTGATGATGTATCGTGTTCCCGGCATCTCGGTTGCTGAGTCCCTCCACGGAAACGAAATCATTGAAAGCGTGCTTAGGCACTTTCCGGAAGTCGAACGAGTTGTCAGCCGGACCGGGCGGCCGGAGGTCGCAACCGACCCAATGGCCATCGACCAAAGCGACGTTTACGTGACGCTGAAACCTGTTTCGGCCTGGCCAGCGGAGCGCTCGAAAGAGAATCTGATTGAAGCCATGAAAGAAGCTCTCGAAAAGGAAGCGCCGGGGGCAGCCTACAGCTTTTCACAACCGATCCAGATGCGCACTCAGGAGCTCATGGAGGCAGGAGTCCGCTCCGATATCGCGGTAAAACTCTACGGCGACGACCTCGATACCCTGCGAAGAAAGGCAGAAGAGATCGCTTCTGTCATCACGTCAGTTCCCGGAGCGGCAGACGTGCGCTCCGAGCGAGTGGCGGGACTCCCGTACATGCGAATACGTATCCGGCGAGATGCGATCGCACGGCATGGACTCGACGCCTCAGCAGTTCTCAATACCGTCGAAGCCATAGGAGGGAAGGTTGTCGGCCAAGTCGTTGATGGGAACCGCAGGTTCGCCCTTCAAGTGCGATTCGAAGAACCTCAACGCGCAACAGCAGACGCGATTCAGAACCTGAAAGTAGGGGACAGTGAAGGTCATTTCATCCCGCTCGCCCAACTTGCAGACATAATCGACGAGGAAGGACCCGCCCAGGTAAGCCGCGAAAATGGCCAGAGACGAGTAAGCGTCGAGGTTAATGTTCGGGACCGCGACCTCGGGAGCTTTGTCGGCGAGGCCCGTCGCACTGTCGAACAAAAGGTGAGCATGCCCGCGGGCTACACCGTTGAGTGGGGAGGAAAATTCGAACAACTCGAAAGCGCTTCTAAGAGACTCGCTATCGCCGTCCCAGTGGCCCTTCTCCTCATTTTCGTCCTTCTGTACCTGAACTTCGGGGCAGCGCTCCCCGCAGTGCTCATCTATCTGAACATTCCACTTGCTGCGACCGGCGGTATTCTCGCGCTTGCTTTGCGCGGACTGCCGCTTTCAATCTCAGCCGGTGTCGGATTTATCGCTCTCTTCGGTATCGCTGTGCTGAATGGAATCGTGCTTCTCGACTACATCCAACAGCTCCGCCAAAGTGAATCGAACTTGCACGAGGCAGTACTCCGGGGCGCAAGCACCCGCCTTCGTCCGGTCCTCATGACGGCTCTTGTTGCAAGCCTCGGCTTTATTCCGATGGCGTTCTCCCATGGCGCGGGAGCCGAGGTGCAGCGGCCCCTTGCAACCGTCGTTATCGGGGGACTCATTACCTCCACACTTCTAACCCTTCTCGTCCTCCCGGCTCTCTACCTGTGGGCCGAACAAAGACGTATTAACCGAACTAGTTCGCATCCTCCGGAGACCACTGGTCATGCCTAATTCCACTGAATTCAAAATCCACGGCATGGATTGCGCCGAAGAAGTGGCGATCCTGAAACGAGAGCTCGGGCCGCTTGTCGGAGGGGCGGACAATCTCGCATTCGATATCTTAAACGGGAAAATGACCATCCGGTCCGACGTTAGGGCGGACTCAGTCGTCCAGGCCGTGGGCCGCACCGGCATGCGCGCGGAGCTCTGGGAGACAGCTCCTCGACAGGCAACTGAGCAAACATTTTGGCAGAGGTGGGGACGAACGGGTCTGACAATCACAAGCGGCTCATTTGTGATTACGGGCTTTCTTGTCCATGCGTTTCTGGCGGGCAGCCTCCAGGGTGCCCTCGGTTCCGAAGGAATGGGTTTAGCAGCGGAAGTTCCAAACGTTGTAAAGCTCCTATACTCCCTCGCCGTCATCACCGGCGCTTGGTACGTCGTCCCGAAGGCCTGGTATTCGCTCGCCCGACTTCGGCCAGACATGAACCTACTCATGACCATCGCGGTGATCGGAGCGGCGATCATCGGCGAATGGTTTGAGGCCGCGGTGGTGAGCTTTCTCTTTGCTCTGTCTTTGGCGCTAGAATCGTGGAGCGTTGGACGAGCGCGCCGCGCAGTAGAGGCATTGATGGCCATCGCTCCGCCGACCGTGCGGCGGTTAAAGGCAGACGGACAGCCGGAGGAGGTCTCTCCGGCCGACGTTCGGATCGGGGAGAAATTCTCCGTGCTCCCCGGTGAGCGCATTGCACTTGACGGCACGGTTCTCCGGGGATCGAGCGACGTCAACCAAGCACCAATCACCGGAGAAAGTGTTCCCGTGGAAAAGGAGCCGGGCGCGCAGGTGTTCGCCGGAACCGTTAACGGCAACGGTGCCCTAGAGGTAGAGGCTACCAAGCTCGCAGGCGAAACCACGCTTGCTCAGATCATTCGAATGGTCGGGGAGGCACAAAGTCGCCGCGCGCCGTCTGAACAGTGGATCGATAAATTTGCCATGGTCTACACCCCGCTCATCCTGGCGCTAGCGATTCTAATTGCGATCATTCCCCCGCTGGCTTTTGGTGGGACTTGGAGCGATTGGGTCTACCGGGCGCTGGTGTTGCTCGTGATCGGATGCCCTTGTGCCCTCGTAATCTCGACACCGGTGAGCATAGTTGCAGGGCTTGCGGCTTCCGCCAAAAACGGAGTGCTCATCAAGGGCGGCGCGTTCATGGAAGCCCCCGCGCGCTTGAAAGCCATTGCGCTCGATAAGACCGGAACGTTGACCGAGGGTAAGCCGGAGGTGGTTGAAGTTGTGCCGATGAACGGACACTCCGAACCTGAGCTGCTGGAGCGCGTAGGTGCGCTGGAAGCTCAAAGCGATCACCCGCTCGCACGTGCAATCGTGGCATACTTGGCCAAGCAGAAGGTTGCGCCTCTTGCGGTTGAAGACTTTCGCATCATCCAGGGAAAGGGAGCCAGCGGAACGATAAACGGCAAGACTTTTTGGCTCGGATCGCATCGCTACCTCGAAGAGCGGGGGCAAGAGACGCCCGAAGTTCACGAAACGCTAGAGAAGATGTCCCAGTCCGGCCGGACGGTAGTGGTCGTGGGTAACGATGAGCATGTGTGCGGGTTCATCGCTTTGGCCGACACCGTTCGTCCAAACGTGAAAGACACTCTGACGGCGTTGCGCAGTGCCGGAATCGAGCATCTGATAATGCTCACCGGCGACAACAAAGGCACCGCAGAAGCGGTCGCTCGCCTCACCGGTATCGACGAGATTCGAGCGGAACTACTCCCCGAGGACAAGGTAAAGGCGGTCGAGGAACTCGTAAGGAAATATGATGCGGTTGCGATGGTTGGAGACGGCGTGAACGACGCGCCAGCCATGGGGCGCGCGACCGTGGGGATTGCGATGGGTGCTGCCGGTAGCGACACAGCCATCGAAGCCGCCGATATCGCCCTGATGTCAGACGACCTGACGAAGCTGCCCTGGCTGATTCACCACTCCCAGCGAACACTCTCCGTCATACGGCAAAACATTGTTCTTTCTCTCGGCGTCAAGGCAGTGTTCTTTGGGCTAACAATGCTCGGCCACGCCTCCCTGTGGTCTGCAATCGCAGCGGACATGGGTGTGTCGTTGGTCGTCATCATGAATGCGCTGCGACTACTGAGGTGATCCACTGATAGGACAGAGCCCGGCTGAGGCGTGCCGAGGAGGTGGGTATGTATGTTACGGAAAAGCGCGACTCTGGTTATTTCTGCACTACTGCTCTCGCTGGCAATACCGGCGTTCGGTTATATGTACCTTGGGACGTTAGTCGCGTTCCTATTTTTGTCTGGGTGGCCCGGGATGTAGCAACAGTTCGGCAGCCCCTGCAACAGACTCCGGACTTATTTGTTTGAATCATTCACACTGTAACCAGGGAGAGCCAACCTCTCTCTGTCTGTCCGCTGGCGCTCTTCTTTCTGTTTCGATTCTGCTTCCCGCTTTTGCGAAATCGCAACTCGGAGTGCAGCGGCTGCGGCCTGAAGCTTCTCCTTTTTCGATTGGGCTTCGGGACCACAACTTTCGAGGTCAAGGATTTCTTCCTCGATCTCATGGAGGGCGTTCTCGGCTTGATCCGCGCTTAGGTGACCGCTGGAGAGTCCTCCAGCAACGTCCGAGATTTCATTTCCTGTATGATCTGCCTCATCCTCAGCCTGAACGCAGATCTCCTCACAAAGTTCGGGTTCCCACGCTTCCTCAAATTCCTGATCGATAGTTTCCGCTACCTCGGGCTCTTCCTCTGGCGCAGCGAGATCCCACCATTCGATCCATTCCTCAAAGTCGAGGTCCTTAGATTGTGGCTTGGTGACAACTTCAGGCTCAGCGACAAGGTCTTCAGGATCTGAACGCCCAGCAGTTATCTCCACCGAACGTTCCTCCTCTGTCTTCAGTTGAACAGGAACTTCTTCGTGAGCATCGTCCAAGAGTTCTACATTGGCCTCTTCAAGTCCTTTGTCGTCCAGAACGACATCCTCACCGAACTGCCCGCCCTCGACCTCTGAGACCAGCTCTTCTTCTCCACCGTCGTACCCCTCGATGACTTCCTGGGTTGAGTCCGTCTCACTTTCCTCGAGTGGCTCCGCATACACGTCCACACTGAAAGTGGGCCCGTCGAAATCCTCGCTGTCGGCTTGGTCATCAGACGCATCCGGCACCTCTGCCTCGAATTCGGAGATTTCCTCGGGATGGTTTTCATCCGATTCCCTCGGCGCCTCTGCGTACACATCCACGCGGAAAGTCGGCCTTTCGTAGAAATCTTCGTCCAGAAGCCCCTCTGCGGAGCTTTTGTGAGTTTGTCCCTCCACCGCATCCATTTCTGGTCGAGGCGGAAGGACTGCCGCGCTCCTTGAGGGTGCCTTGTCGGCGTCAGCGATGCTCACTTCCGCTGCACTTTCATGGTTCAGAGTGGACGACCTCTGCCCTGGTTCCTGAACTTCATCTGCCGCCTTCATCGGCTGCCCATCTGGGCGGACCAGAATTAGCCTCTCACCGTCGAACTCGATTGTGGGCAAGCTTCCGAAGCGAGACAACTGCGGCGGAAGCTCCGTGTTCTTAACGCCGTCTGATTTCTTTAGAGCTTGGGCCGCTTCAAGCTCTTTGACTGCGTCATCTTCTGGAGAGACACCCGGTTTTAGAGGCTGTAAAGTCTTTTTCTTAGGTGCGAGAAGCTCAGGAAGCGGCAGTGACTGTTTCAAGAACTCGTACAGACTCAATCCCGGATCACCGTCCGCTCCGACTCGCCGAGTAAGCTCTGGCAAAAACCTCATTGAACACGCACTGCCATAACCACCGCTCTCGGTCTCACATTGCTCGGAAGCACGGGTACCGCCGCATTCAACGCAGAGAGCGCTATGAAGGTTATTCATCTGCCTTTCAGGCAGTGCCGCGACACAATCGATCAGATCCGTACTGATCAAGCTTCAGAAGGGAGACTGCTTGGCGATTCGATCAACAGTTCTGTCCTCATTTTTTGCGCAGAGGGCTTCGGCGTGGAGCTACTTGAAGGACAGAAGGGAAGGCACAATGCTACTTCACCGCGCGCCGAAGCGTAATGCAGGGACCGGACGACTTTTGCCCGCTTTTGCATTGGCTTCAGACTGCTGCGACGTGGCTCTAGTCGCGCGAAGCCGCTTGAAGAATGCTTCCCACTCGGGATCTGGCACGCAATTGAACAGTTGCTTGATCCCGTGCCAACTGGCTTCACCATTGGCCAGACGCTGGAGCTCAAATGGGTATGGCGCGGGATGGGGCAGGAGGGTGCAGTTCATGGACCACTGATCCAAGACCACCGTCCGCCAGCTACTGTTATGGACGATGCCAATGGTGAAGAGCGTTGCCGTCCAGGCGAATTTCAGCAAAATCATGCAAACCTCCGTTCAAGCAGGACGAAGCCGAATTGTACCAGCGACTTCCTCTCAGGCTCGGACCTTGGATCTGAAGCCTGCACCTGATTGGCTAAGGAAGGAGATCGACAGAAAGACTGCCTTTACTTTCCCAAGCAGCGAGGACTCTACCGTCTTGGAGGACAAGCAACTGCGTGTATCCTCCTTCTGGAGACAGAACAATCGGTTCTGTCTTGCCAGGGAGGAGCGCGTGCACAGCAGAAGAATAGGTCCAGGCCATGTAAATCCCGGAACGTCCGCTGGCGATAGCGGGATCTTTGCCAGTGCCAATTTTCCTCTCCGGCCCTTTGCCGGAAGCGGTGAAGATTTCCTTCTCGCGACGCCAGACAGAAACCACCTCACCTTTGTCCGTAACTGCTACTCCGCCGCCATCCATCGGGCAGGCATTAAGAACCCAAGTACCTTCGCCGAACTTCTCGGCCTTGGTAAAACTCTGACCGCCGTCGATGGAACGAACGAAATACATATCGCGCGATCCGTCGAGCGAATTTCGAAACATCACATTCACGTGGCCCTTGCCATCAACTGCAACGGAAGGGTGGCAGCACTGACACACTGTTCCTGACGGCGACTCATAGACGAGCATGTTCTTCGACCAAGACTTCCCGCCGTCCCGGGATACTGACCCATACAGCCGGGTCCCCTTGTCTCTCAAATCCAGCCACGTCGAGAAGACGACACCTCCGCCGGAGGCCATCGCATGGAGTCCTTCTCGCGCCGAGGCAGGAACATCGTTCACTTTGGCGCCAGTTGACCAAGTCTCCCCTCCATCGGTCGAGCGCCACGAAACGAGATCACCGCCTGCACCTTGAGACGCCGGATGGTGTGCTGCGTGATCTCCCGGTTTGCCTGTGTGGGAAACGATGGGCCGCTCATCACCGCCCTTTTCGCGGATAACAGCTGAGATCACGATTGCCTCCGGTGTCATCGCGATGCGTGGGCCGCGATGCATTCCGAGCATTAGCTTGCCCGCACTGGAGACGAGAACCGGCTTTGCGAAGCTCTTACCACCATCAGCCGAGCGCGCGAAGTAAACGCCGTCGCTTGAACCGAAGGCAAGAGCGACCGTGCGGCCGTCGGTTGCGAGTTGGGGCTGCTTAAAAGGGACCTCCGGTGAGTCTGGCAAGATCCGAATGGCAAGGAGCAGGGCGGGAAGAAGCATCGTTTGTCCTCTTCCATAGACTACATGATCTCCAGCGTTCGAAGCGGACAGGCAGCGAGCATGCTACGCTCAGGGTAGGATGACCTGGGTAGTAAAAGGTGTTGTCGTGGCTCTGGCAGCCCTCGTTCTCTTCAACGCACAGTGCCTCGCAACGTGCGCTGTTCAGCCCTGCCATCCGTCAGTGCCTACGCCGAGCTCGCACGGGGATGAATCGAACCACTGCCATCAAAAGCCCGGCGGCAACGATACCAAAGATAAGCTTCCAACTTGCTCCCATGAGAGCGTCACAAGCGACGGGGCGAAGAACACTCCGATCGATCAAAGTCCGCTCATCTTCGCTGTAGAGTGTCTGCGGCACGACACTCTGAGCCTTGGCGGTGTTCGCGAGCACATCACGTCAGAGTTGCTGCTACTTCCTTCCGTCACGATTGTCTCCAAAACAGTTCTGAGAATCTGAACACCTTCCCAAGGTGTGTCTGCTCGTGCCCTGCGACAGCGGGATTGGTTGATGCGTGATACAGCAAGGCTGTTGTCACGCATTGAAAACTTGGGAAGGCTTCTATGGGAAAGCTACGAATCAGTGCAATTCTTGGCGTCTTGTTGATCGCAGTGTTCGCTGCGCTCGTCTGGTACCTCCGTTCACATGGATTCAGCGCTCGGACAACGCCGAACAAACTTGAAGCCTACCTCGCGAGAAAAGTCCGAAGCCTAGCAGTTGAGCCCACGGTGCGAGATCGAAAGAATCCAATCGAGCCAACAGAGCTAAGCATTGCAGAAGGCCGCGACCACTTCGCCGATCACTGTGCAACGTGCCACGCAAACGACGGCTCGGGCCGGACGATGCTCGGAAGCAACATGTATCCCCCAACACCCGACATGCGCCTTGAAGAGACGCAGCGGCTAACGGACGGAGAGATCTTCTCGATTATCCGAAACGGCATCCGCTTCACAGGCATGCCCGGTTTTGGCGGAGAGGACGAAGAGAACTGGAAGCTCGTTCTTTTCATCCGGCGCATACCCAACCTTTCTACGAAAGAACTTGAACTCATGCGCGAGGTGAACAATCTCGACGCAGAAGCGCCGGGGCACGGAGCTCATGGTGCTGAAACAAAAAAGTGAGCCGCCCGAAGGGGCGAGAGAGAAATGAGAAATGAGTCAACGGAGAGATTTTTTCAGGACATCTGGCACGGTGCTCGCCGCAATGTGGGCAGGGGCAAAGTCTGCGCTTGCGCAACAAGAGCATCAGCATCACCAGCCAAAGCAACCGACACCGCCGCCGAAGCGCCCAAATGCTAGCGGGCAACCAGCCGGAGTTGAGCCCGCGGTGCGCGGACAGACAAAACCTTCGACAGTCACCGCGAGCGCGAAGAAACCTGCCTTCAATATTCCGGTCGAAACGCCTGACCTGCCGAAGCTGCCTCACAAGATGGTCGATGGCTGGAAGGAATTTCATCTAACCGCCGAACCGGTGCGGTTCGAGATTGTCCCCGGCCGGTTTGTTGATGCCTGGGGCTACAACGGGAGCGTTCCCGGCCCGACGCTGGAGGTGAATCAAGGGGACAAGGTTCGAGTCGTCTTTCACAACAAGCTTCCCGAACCAACCGCTGTTCATTGGCACGGTTTTGAGGTGCCCGTGGAAATGGATGGCTCAGTCGGACTTGGGCAAGACCCGGTCCCGCCAGGTGGTCAGTTCATCTACGAATTCGAACTCCACCAAGCGGGGACATTTTTCTACCACTCGCACATGCCGATGCAGGAAATGATGGGCATGATTGGCTTCTTCATCATGCATCCGAAGGAGCCCTTCGAGCCGCACTGCGACAGAGACTTCGCCATCGTGCTTCAGGAATGGGCGCTCCTTCCGAACAACACTGTTCCGAACACGCTCTCGATGGAATTTAACTGGCTCAGCTTCAACGGGAAATCTGGGCCTGCAACAACGCCGATGATCGTGAAACAAGGTGAGAGAGTCCGAATACGGATGATCAACATCGGCATGGATCATCATCCCATACACCTTCACGGTAACCAGTTCGTAGTCACGGGAACCGAAGCGGGCCGAGGCACAGTGGATGGACAGGCAAGGCAAAACACAGTCCTCGTCGGTGTAGCGCAGGCGCGAGACATCGAGTTTGACGCGAAGTACGTCGGCGACTGGATGCTCCACTGCCACCTTCCACACCACATGATGAACCAGATGGTTTCGATGGTCGGACCGCTGAGCCACGGCGCACACGGCCACGGCATGGGAACAGGTGCGGGCATGGACGAGGGGATGGGAATCATCACTCGGGGAAATGCTCTGAGCTCTGAGCTCGGGCCCTCCCTCGGACGAGGTCTCGGCATGGCCGCGGATTCTGACAGGTCCACATCGAACCTCGTTAGCGCAGGAGCGACCCTCCTCGCTCAGCTCTCGCCGGACGATTACACCTGCCCGATGCACCCGGAGGTTCGGCAGAAGACTCTCGGCACTTGCACCAAATGCAAGATGATTCTCGTTCAAGCAAAGACATTGAAGAGAGACGCTAACGCTCCGAAGGGAGCAGCCGTCGGCCATGATGGGCACGGTGCTCATCCGAGCGGGCACACCGGTCAGAACGGAGTCGAACCGTTTGACCCACTAAAGGACATGTATCCGAAGGATGATCCCGCAAAGAAGAAAATTCCAGGCTAAACGCAAGACATGTGTATGGTCGAGGACGAGAAGTATCGAAAGCCCGAGACATTTGGGCTCCTTCCGGGGTGGACAGGCTCAATGATGGGCATGATG
>CAYOAK010000027.1:0-23923 GCA_964401925.1 uncultured Bdellovibrionales bacterium
AGCCCGGGAGAGGGTTCTTTGCGAGGTTCGGACAAAAGGGTTCGCGGAGAATTACACCGGCATTCGGATCTCGAAGACTGGAAAGAGATTTGAGATTCTCGAGGCGACGATTTGGAATCTGGTCGACGATGACGGCCGGTACTGCGGTCAGGCGGCTGCGATCTTCAAATGGGCGCCTATGAGGGAAAGTGTGTAAATCCTCCCGATGGCGGAATGAATCCTGATACTGTCTAATTTTCCGGCTGATTTAAAAGGTGCATATGTCGCGATTCCTCAGACCGCTCTTCATTCTTCTGTTCTTCTCTTTCTTACCCCTTCTTGCAGCGGCGGACCTGCCGGGCTCAAAGGACCCCGCGGGCATAAAGCGCTATGAGGGAAGCCAGATTGTGCGCTACGAACAGCTTCAATTTGATCGTTTTGTTCTCCCGCTTGGAAAGATGACCCGGTTCGATTTTGGGACGAAGGCAGCGGAGTTCGAAAAGTCCATTTCACTCGAAGGTGCTGTCACACGGGTTTCTTATCACTTGGCGGATCCCCTTCGTTCGAGCTTGGAGGTGTTTAGGAATTACGAGAGCGATCTCAAAGAGAGCGGATGGCAGATCCTTTGGTCTGCAAGCGGGAAGCCGGAGTTCGGCAATTCGTTTGCCCACCTCTATGAGCTGCTCAAGGATAACGATCAGCTTTTTACTTACAACGAACAGAACGCCCATGTTCTCGCCGCTCAGAAGCCGGAGAGCGGTTTGTCGGCACTTCTCTTCGTTACGAAGTTCGAGATGGGACTGACCAGGGGGATCAAGGTCGCGAAAGGCGACCCGATCGTGCAGCTGGATGTCATTCAGACAAAGTCGATGGAGCAGAAGATGGTCATTCCGACCTCTTCCGAGATGGACAAGTCGATATCACAAACGGGAAAGGTCTCGCTCTACGGACTATTCTTTGATTTCAATAGCGCGGTATTAAAGAGCGAATCCGAGCCGACGTTAGTGCAGATCGGAAACCTTTTTCGAGAGAAGCCTTCGCTCAAAGTTCTGGTGACCGGGCACACTGACAATGTCGGCGATTTTGAGTTCAATCGGGATCTGAGCGAACGGCGCGCTACAGCAGTCGTCGATGCGCTCACGAAGAGCTACGGAGTTGATCGATCCAGGCTACGCTCCTTCGGCGCCTCTTTCGCCGCTCCCGTTGCGACGAATCTGACCGAGGAGGGTCGGATGAAGAATCGCAGAGTCGAGCTTGTGGAGCTTTCAAGCGGTAGGCCCTGAAGGCCTACCGTGACTTTCCGCAAGGGCGCCTATTTCGGTTGGTTTGACACTGCCGAGATAAGTGAAAAACGAGAGACCAATGCGCCGGCAACGATGGCAAACGCTGATATCCAAGTCGTACCCGTTATCGGGACCCCCAGGTATACTTGAGTGATGGTGAGAGAAGCCCATGGAAGGGCGTCTGCCAACAGACTTAGAACTGTAATGCTTCCCAAGCGAGTTCCGATGTCCCAACAGACGTTCGCCAGAAAGGGCATGAGACAGAGATAAGTGAGTGGAAGCATGCTGCCGGCGGAAAAAGTAGAGTGCTCACCGATGCTGAACCGGATGACCATCAAACCAAAAGAGGCAAAGAGCAACACGAACGGCAAAGCCTGAAGCTCTCCTGCAAGCGGCCCCCATTTTCGATTCAGCACAGTCGCGAGTCCCCACACAAATGACGAAATCAGCGCCGCCGCTAAAGCAAAGAGAGTCGTTCGATCTTTTGGTCCCGTGAGAAGTTCGCGAACTTGTTCTCCGCAGATCTCGATAGCCAGCCCGGCCACGACAATTGAGCTGCCGATCAGTAGGATTGCGATCCGAGCGGGCTGGGCCAAGAGCGCCACCGAAAGCAGCATGGTAAAAGTCGGCCAGAGGTAGTTGAGCAATGTCACGATCGGAAGCTGAGAGCGATCAACACTGCCGATCGCAAAATAGAGCAGGGCAAAATAGAGTCCGAATAAGAAGACTCGGGCGTAGAACTGCCAATGGGAAAAGTAAGCAAAAGTACGGAATCGGCCGGTCATCCGATAGAAAAGCAGCCCAAGTACTCCGCTTACAAAATACTGGAGCGTCACGGTCGTCAGCGGACCGACATCTTCCGCACATCGTTTGGCAAATGGAAGGCTGCTTGCCCAAAGCACCAGCGCACCACAGCCGATGAGCGTCGCTCGTGTCCTCGGGTGAAATTGTCCGGGGAGGCCGGCCATCATTTCTTCAACCGGCTTCTCACTGGTCAGGGCAGCCTATTTCGCTTTCTGTGAAGGATCCCAGGTCACCGAGCGTGACCCGCCGAAATATTTGATCCAAGCAACGAGGATCGCCGCATTGGTCGTGAGGAAGAAAAGTGGAACTTTGAAGAACAGAATCTGCCGGAGATCGGGAAATGCCCAGGCAAAGATTGCGAGTCCGTAGAAGATTCCAAGCAGCACTGATGCCAGCGCCCAGAGCAGATAGTCACCCGCCAGCTCGAAAGCACCGAATGTTCCAATGATGAGCAGCCAGGGCACAGCCCACCGTCCAAGCTTATGACTGGCGATCATCCAGGCAAATGCGCCGTACCGCTTGTAGCTCATCACTTCCCGAACGGTCATGAGAGCAGTGATGCCACGCAAGACTGTGCGGACCTTGCGAGCGAATTCCTGCTCTTCGGTCTTCACCGCTTTATAAGTGCAGACCACATCCTCGGCGAGAACTCCGCTCTTTCCCTGTTTGATGGACTCCAAGAGCAGCGCAAAGTCACTCGGGACATCCGTGCGCAAGCCTTGGGCGACCGCCCGCCGAACTGCAAAACAGGAGCCGCTTAATCCGACCAACGAGTAATACTGGCTTTCGATCTTTCGCAGCCACATCTCGTAACGGACATACATGCCCTCGCCGCTTCCCTCCCCTTCAACCCGATCGATGCTGCTAACTGATCCGACATTCGGGTCACGGAAATACGCACCGAGGTTGACAAGCAGTTCAGGCTCCGTCTTCACCTTTGCATCCGTGAAGACGATCACCTCGCCTGTTGCCTGCTGCACGGCGAGCGCCTGGGCGAACTCCTTGCCTCTCCTCTCAGGTGACCGGACGAGCTCGACTCCCCGGCCGGCAAAGCTGCGGACGATTTCGTCGGTGCGGTCATCGCTCGCATCTGAGCAGACGATGAACTGGGTGGGAGCGGGCTGTTGAACGCTCAATATATTCTCAAGGCGCTCCGCGATAACCGCCTCCTCGTTTCGTGCGGCGACGATAATTGTGTAGCTCCGCGGCAGAGGCTCGGTTGTGATCGGAATCCGCTTTCGCGGAAAGATCGAAAGCAGCATCGGATAACCGAAATAGCTGTAAATGATCAGCAGAAAGGCGAGGTAGGTAATCAGGCTGAGCATAGTTGCTTTAGGATCATACGCGTTCGCTCCATGTCCCGTTCCTGGACATACGGGTGCACGGGCAGTGTTAAGATTCGGCGAGCCGCCTGTTCCGCACCCGGCGTAGGACGAGCAAGGAAGCGCGACTCGCTTGCACACAGCTTTCCGAGAGCTGAAGGGTATGAAAGGGAAGCCCCGAGCCCCGCAGCATGCAAATTCTGATACGCCCGATCCCGGAGGCTGTCATCAGGAAAGAGGACTGGAAACCGGATCAAACGGGAGGTGACACCCGGCCTCCCGGCGCGGAGCTTTGCCGGCAGAATCAGCGGCAGCCCATCGAGATATTCGGTCCAACGAGTCGCCCAGAGTCCAAGGTGCGCCTCGGTTCGCTCGATCTGCTCGACTTGGCGAAGCGCGACGGCCAGCTGCCCGCGGGAGGGAGCGCGATTCTCATAATGCGGATCGTAGACGGTCTCCCCGAGGTGCAGAAACGGCATTGATGCGGGCAACCAGTAAAGGCTCGGCCGCTCCATCCAGGAAAATGCCACGCACTTCAACAGATCAAACACGGAGTCTCCGGAAATGTTCTCCGGATCAGAGAGTCCGAGCGCAGCGCCGCCGCCCGTGCCGCAGATCGCCTTTCCCCGTCCGAAGCTGATCAGACCCAGAGAGCGTGAGCCGATTCTGCGCCCCTGCTCAGTACTGAGAGCCGCCTGGCACCCGTCGTCGATCCAGCGCGAGTGCGCGAGCCATTGGGCATCATCGACAAGGCCATACAGATTCGAGAGCAGCACAGAATCTGATTTTTCATCATAATCGACAGCACGCTGATCGATTTCGAGAGTCTCGGGATTGATGTCGAGAGGAGAGACTTTGAATCCTGCGCGAACGGCGGCGGCGACAATATCGGGACAGCTGTAGCCGGCAACGAGAAGGCGCTTCTTTCCTTCGAGTGATAGATGACGGCAGATCGATTCGAGCGCCGCCTTTCCGCTGGAACAGAGCGAGAGCTCGCTGATGTGGAACAATCTGAGTAAGGCGAGCCGGGTTTCGCCGGCGAGATCGGGATGCTTCAGCAGACGCACGACCTCAAGGGTCGCGGGAAATCCTCCTGCTGGAGCCAACCGTCTCGTGCTAAGCCAAGGTGCCATGAAGTTACTCAGCGAGCCATGATCAGTCCGCCATGAAGAGCCCCGAACAATTTATCTCTTCGTTGACCGTCGATGTGGAGGAGTACTACCACGCGAGCAATCTCGATCAGATTCTCGGTCCACGACAGTGGCATAAGCTGGAGTCCCGGGTCGAGCGCTCCACCCATGAGCTGCTGGATATTTTTGATGAGTTCGGCGCCAAGGGCACTTTTTTCGCCCTCGGTTCCATGGCGCGGCGTCACCCCGGTTTGATCAACGAGATTGTGAAGCGGGGCCACGAGCTCGCTTCCCATGGTTATGGTCACCGGATCGTCTCGACGCAGTCACCGAAGAGCTTCTACCGAGATGTGAGAAAAGCAAAACTGTTGCTCGAAGATCAGACCGGTCAAGCGGTTCTTGGATACCGCGCTCCGAATTTCTCAATCGTCGACGGCGTCCTTTGGGCTTACGATGAGCTCACGCGCGCCGGCTATAAGTATGATTCTAGCCTGCATCCCGTTCGCCATCCGCGCTATGGAAACATTCACCGATCCGCGGAGCTCGAATCACGAAAAACCGCGGCAGGCGAGCTGATCGTGATGCCGCTCTCCGTCTTGGAGATCGGTGGAGTGCGGATCGGAATCTCCGGCGGCGGCTGGTGGCGTCAATTTCCAAAGACGTTCATTTGGTGGGGACTTGCCCGCACATTCGCCGAGCGCCACGCGCTGAACTGTTATCTTCACCCCTGGGAGATGGATCCCGGACAGCCGCGTTACAACGCGCTTCCTCTTGTCTCGCGACTTCGTCACTATCGCCGGCTGGGTGATTTTGCCGGGCTTGTGCGAAGCTATCTCAATGACTTCGGATCTCAGCCGCTTCAGATGAGACTATGTTGAGCGTCGAAATCGCATCGGATTCCGACGGCGAACGTTGGAACGCTTTCGTGCGAACCGCCGGGCCGGATCACTACGGTCATCTTTGGGAGTGGCGTAAGATCATCTCCTCGGTTTTCGGCCACGAGCCGTATTATTTCATCGCGGAAGAGGAGGGCGAGGTTTCCGGTGTGCTCCCGCTGTTCCTGGTGAAGAGCCGGCTGTTCGGCAGCTCCCTCATCTCCGTGCCATATCTGAATTCGGGCGGGATTCTTGCAGCGAACGACATTGCCTTCCGCCTTCTGCTTGAACGAGCGGCACAGAAGAAGAAGCAGAAGGTCGGCTATGTTGAGTTCCGCGCTCGCGAACCGGACACCCGTTACCGGGTCGAGGCCGCGTTTCCGCTCGCCGTTCGGACACACAAAGTGGCGATGCGGATGTCTCTTCCAGCCTCCGAGGAGGAGCTGATGAACGGCTTCGACAAGAAGCTGCGAAGCCAGATCCGCCGTCCGGTCAAAGACGGCGTCACCTGCACCGTCATCTCCGGAAGCAGCACCGGCAAAGAAGCAGCGCTCAATCACTTCTACGAGGTGTTCGCAGAGAACATGCGCGACCTCGGAACTCCCGTCTATCCGAAGAAGCTTTGGGAGACGCTTTTCGAGCAATTGCCAGAAAATTCACGTTGCATCGTTGCGTATCACGAGTCGGCACCGGTGGCGGCGGCGGTTACTGTTGGATTTGGCGGGAGCGTTGAGATCTCCTGGGCTTCATCACTTCGCCGCTTCAACCACCTTTCCGCGAATATGCTGCTCTATTTCGAATCGATGAAAGCGGCGATTCAGGATCGATACCGCGTGTTCGACTTCGGCCGTTCGACCCGGGACTCGGGCACATTTAAGTTCAAGGCCCAATGGGGCGCCGAGCCGAAGACCCTCCATTGGTATTACATTGCCGCGCCGGGAGACGTTCCGGACATAAATCCTTCGAGTAGGAAGTTCACGGTGGTGGTAAGCATCTGGCGGCGTCTGCCGCTCTCTATCACGAAAACCGTGGGGCCTTGGCTGACGAAGAGCCTACCCTGAGGGGGCTAAAGACTAAGCCGAATGTGCTTAATGGCAAAACAGAACGCTCCCCTCACGATGATCGCGCTGGTCGCAATTGCGGCGTCAACCCTTCATCCTTTGAACGGAGAGTTCCTCGCACAAAGCATTCTGCGGGGCGGGTGGCTTTTGACCCGTTCGAGCCTGCCGTTTCGCGAGGAGATCTCACTCTTTCGCCTAAGCGAATCTTGGAATCCGGCGTCGAGTGTCTCAGACACGCTCGTCACAGATCTCCAAACGCGGATCGGAGATCAGGGGCTTTGGATTTTTACGGCTATTCTGCTGCTCATCTCCAGCGGCTTTCTGATGCGAGTCATCGGCGCGCTAGCGGCCCGGCCCGGGTTCGCGTTCATTCTCGCAATCTTCGGGAGCATCGGTATCTCCGCTGCAATCTCCGACCCTGGAACGGCGCTTGGTGCACTCCTCTGCTGTCTCGAGCTTGCCTTCTTGCGTGCCGGCCAGGTGCGGCTCCTGATGTTGCTCGTTCCGATTCATGCTCTTGTCGACGGCTCATATTTTCTCATCCCGTTTTATGCGCCGCTCTTCGGCGTTTTTCAGCAGCGGGTGCTGCCGAACCTGCTTCCGGCATTCATTGCTCAAGCACTCCTTGTTGCCTTCGGTGTTGAGCCGAACATTCAGAGCGAGGCATTCTCGCTTAGTTGTGCACTCTTGAGCAGCGCTATTGCTCTCTGCCTTGCATTTTCAGCTCACACGCACCGCTTTGCCCATTCCGTCCTGACGTTGATCACGATCGCTGTGTTTGGCGCACTTCAATATGCAACTCAGTTCCCCGCGCTTGCACTCATCGCACCGATCCAAGCGGCGGCGCTTTGGAAATTCAGCTCAGGAACTATCCGTGAGCGGTGGCACATTGCTGTAATCAGCTTGGAGGAGCGCGCGGGGAAGTTTTGTCAGGGTCAGAACCGCGTCGCGTTGTTTTTTCTGGCAGGAGCGTTTCTTTATTTTCAATTTGCAACGGCGCTCGCACATCCGGTTCGGTCAGAGATTCTTCCCGGATCGGTCCTCGACAGGTATGTCGAAAGATACCGCACCGAAGTTCCAGTGCATTCTCCCGCGATTGGCGGATACGTCGGACTCCGCCGGCACTACGCCTCACCGATTCCGAACAATTTGATTGACTCCTCTCCGCAGACAATGAGCTCTCTGAAGCGGTTGATCGAGCACCGGAAGCTCTTCAATTGCGAAGGCGACTGGCGCACAAAGCTTAAGTCGCTCAAGGCGAAGCATGTCATCTGCAAAGGCGCAGAGCCCCTCTGCGCTCAGCTCCGGAAAGGCGGTGAAGCTGTGGAAGAAAGCCGAACATTTTCATCGGAGCAGATGGAGAGCGCGCTGAAGCAGTTCCCGCCGGAACAGGCGGAAAAGCTACGCCAGCGTATCGACCAGGAAGCGTGGTTCCTGCTCGAATTGAATGAATAATCGAGACGCGGTAAGACGATTTCACCGCCATGACTGCTTCTTTTTTCTCTAACGATTCCACAGTCTTTCTCCTCCTTAGTAATCGCGCGCCAAGCTCCGACGAGATTACCCGTCTCGAGTGGCTCCTCGAAGCAAAACCTCTCGGCACTGACCGGGTTGCCGGTCCGGTGCTCGGTCCCCGGAAGGAGATGGTTACCCCCTGGTCGACGAATGCAACGGAGATCGCAGCGAACATCGGCGTTCTCGAGATCACGAGAATGGAGGAGTTTGCAAAGGTGCCCTCTTTCGATGCCCCGCACGATCGGATGCTCCAGACAGTTTATAAGGAACTCGACGCCGGAACGCTTGTGATCGACCAGGCGCCGAAGAAAGCCTTTCCGGTCGAAAATCTCGAAGCTTACAACCGCGAGCAGGGGCTCGCCCTCTCGGACGAAGAGATCTCGTATCTCAAACAGGCGGCGGTCCATCTGAAGCGGCCACTGACCGATACTGAGGTTTACGCATTCGGCCAGATTAACTCCGAGCACTGCCGGCATAAGATTTTCCGGGGAGAGTTCGTGATCGACGGCAAGCCGATGCCGAGCTCACTGTTCGATCTGATTCGCGAGACTTCGAAGCGCGCTCCTGAAAATATCGTCTCGGCGTATTCGGACAACGTCGCCTTCATCAAAGGTCCGCCGATCAGTGAGTTCGTTCCGACGAGTCCCGATCGACCGAGCGAATTTACGCGCTTTCCGGCGGAAACGGTGCTCTCGCTCAAAGCGGAGACGCATAATTTCCCCACGACCGTGGAGCCGTTTAACGGCGGCTCGACAGGCAGCGGCGGCGAGATCCGCGATCGGCTCGCAGGCGGCCAAGGCTCCATCCCGCTCTCGGGTGCCGCAGTTTACATGACCGCGTATCCCCGGCTGAAGGGCTCGCGGCGGAAACCTTGGGAAGAGAAGCTTCAGCCGAGAAAGTGGCGCTACCAGACTCCGGAGGAGATTCTGATCAAGGCTTCGGACGGCGCTTCGGATTTCGGAAATAAATTCGGACAACCTCTGCTCGTCGGATCGCTTCTGACGTTCGAGGCTTCGGTCGACGGAGAGATCACCGCCTATGACCGGGCGGTGATGCTGGCCGGCGGAGTTGGTTATGCCCATGCCGAGTATTCGCACAAACGCGATGTCCAGCCGGGCGATAAGATTATTCTGCTGGGCGGAGACAATTACCGGATTGGTATGTCGGGCGCCGCGGCGAGCTCAATCGATACCGGCGTTCAGAGCCAAGAGCTTGAGCTAAGCGCGATTCAACGTGCGAACGCCGAGATGCAGAAGCGTGTCGCGAACGTCATCCGGTCGCTTGCTGAGCGGCCGAATAATCCGATCAAGACCATTCACGATCACGGCGCGGGCGGTCATATGAACTGCTTCACCGAATTGCTCGAAAAGACCGGCGGACGCGTTGAAATCGATGCGCTTCCGATTGGCGACCCCACCCTCTCTCCGACAGAGATTCTCTGCAACGAGTCGCAGGAACGGATGGGGCTGATCGTTGCGGCAGAGGATGTCGAGCTTCTGCGCCGAATCGCGGAGCGCGAGCGTGCACCGATCTATGTCGTCGGCGAGGTGACCGGGACTGGGCAGATCGAATTCGTTTATAAATCCGGAGAGAAGCCGGTTTCGCTTCCGAAAGAGGTTTTGCTCGGCAGTTCGCCGAAAATGGTCCTCGATGGCGAAACTGTGCCGGCCGGTGAGCCCGCGCTTCAGTTATCGATCAAAGATGAGAAGAGTTTCCGAGAGCACCTTCTCAATGTTCTCTCGCTCGAAGCGGTCGCCTGCAAGGATTGGCTCACGAACAAAGTCGATCGCTGCGTCACGGCAAAGATCGCCCAGCAACAGTGTGTCGGCCCGCTTCAGCTCCCGCTCTCAGGCTACTCGATCTCGGCGCTCGATTACGGCTCACACAAAGGGATCGTCACTTCGCTCGGTCATGCACCGGGCGCAGGGCTGATCAGTCCTGAAGCCGGCTCGCGGCTGAGTATCGCCGAGGCGTTAACGAACCTGGTATTCGCCCCGCTCGAAAAGGGCCTCAGCTCGCTGGTGCTCTCTGCAAATTGGATGTGGCCGGCACGGCAGCCGGGCGAGAACTCCCGGCTCTACCGCGCTGTCCAAGCCTGCTCGGAGTTTGCAATCCAGCTCGGTATCGCGATCCCGACCGGAAAAGATTCGATGTCGATGACGATGAAGTATCGGGACGGAAAGCCGGTGAAAGCGCCGGGTGTTGTGGTCATCACGGCTGCAGGTGCTACCGACGACTTCACACTTCGAGTCACACCGGAGCTGAAACCGGTTCCTTCAACGCTCCTCTATATTTCCCTCAGTGGATCGAAATCATACCGGCTTGGGGGGGGCTCACTCGCGCAGACGCTTGGTGCTCTCGGGAACGCAGCTCCGGATGTCGGAGACGCGGAATATTTCAAGCGAGGCTTCGAAGCGATTCAGAAGCTTGTCAGAGAAGAGGCGATCGTTGCGGGGCACGATGTTTCGAGCGGCGGCTTGATCACGACCCTCGTTGAGATGGCGATTGTGGGTGATACCGGATGCCGCATCTCGATCTCCGAGAGCGATGTCACCGGTATGCTCTTCGCGGAAGAGCCGGCCGTCGTTCTCCAGGTTGAAGCCGCGAAAATAGAGCGCGCGCTGAAGATCCTCGCCGACGCGAAGATCGAGGCACAGCCTCTCGGTGAGGTCGCAGGCACGACCTTTTCATTAAAAACCGGTTCGTTCACGTTCGAAGAGGAACTGAAGACTCTTCGGAAAGTTTGGTTCGAGCCCTCGTTTCTCCTCGATCAGAAGCAAACGGCGAAAGCCGGTGAACGGTTCGAAACCATTTCGACCCGCCACCTGAAGTATACCTTTCCAACTGGCTTCACCGGACAGCCCGGCGATCATGGAATTTCGTTTGAGCGAACTGCTCATGGAAAAGAAGGAAAGGCTCGGGCGGCAGTGATTCGTGACAAGGGCACGAATGGCGATCGCGAGATGGCGTTCTCCCTCTATGCTGCCGGGTTCGAAGTTGTCGATGTGATGATGAGCGATCTCGTCGCCGGACGGGAAAACTTGGAAAATGTACAGCTTGTTTCCTTCCCGGGCGGCTTTTCAAACAGTGACGTTCTCGGAGCCGGAAAAGGCTGGGCGGGAATGTTCCGCTATAACGATCGGGCGATGCAGGCGATCCGGAGCTTCATGGCGCGTCCCGACACGCTCATGCTCGGGGTGTGCAACGGATGTCAGTTGGTTGGTGCGCTTGAGCTGCTCTATCCGGAGCACAAGCAGAAGCTCCGGCTGCAACGCAATGCCTCGAAGAAGTTTGAGAGCAGCTTCCTCTCCGTCGAGATTGGCGACACCGACAATGTGTTCCTAAAGCCGCTCAGCGGAACGAGACTCGGCATCTGGGTCGCTCACGGCGAAGGCCGCTTCGAGTTCCCCGAAGGGGAGTCCGCTTACAAGATTCCGATGCGCTACACCGCGTCGACTTATCCGGAAAATCCTAACGGCTCGCCGTACAACGCCGCGGGCGTCTCTTCGCCGGATGGCCGATCTCTCATCATGATGCCGCATCTCGAGCGCAGCATCTTTCCTTGGAACTGGGGCTATTATCCGCGCAAGGGCGATGAAATCTCCCCGTGGATGCTCAGCTTCCGCTCAGCGTACGACTGGTGCGTCGGCCACCGCGGCTGAAAGCGGGCTCGCAAGGCCAAGCGCTTCAACGATCGGTTTTGCCTGCACGCTCTTGTTAAGTGTGTAGAGGTGGATCCCCGGTGCTCCTCCGCGCAGGAGAGCTTGCGAAAGCCGAACCGCTTCTTCAATGCCGTATTCCAGAACACCCTCGGGAGAGTTGGTCAGGCGTTCGAGCCGGGCCATCACTCGCGGCGGTATTGACGCCCCGCAGAGCTTCGTGAAGCGCTCCAGCTGCTGAATGTTTCCGATCGGCATGATTCCCGGAACAATCGGGATATCGATGCCGAAGCTCGCAGCATCTTCGACGAAATCGAAGTAGGTCTTCTCGTCAAAGAAGAGCTGCGTGATGATCAATTCCGCGCCCGCATCGACCTTCTCTTTCAAGTATTGAAGATCCGCCGCGCGCGAGGTCGCCTCTTTGTGAATCTCCGGATAACCGGCAACAGCGATGGTGAGTGAGGTCTCCGCCCGAAGAAACCGAGCGAGGTCGCGCGCACAGGAGAAGCCGTCTTCGCGCGGCTCGAATTTTTCTGTGCCGGCGGGAGCATCGCCCCGCAGCGCAAGAATTTGCTCGACACCCGCAGCTTCGTATTCGCGCGCGAGCTCTAGAATCTCCTGCTTGGAGTGACCGACGCAGGTGAGGTGCGGACAGACTTTGAGCTTTGTTTCCCGCATCACGAACTGAACGAGGTCCAGCGAGAATGACCGGGTGCTCCCCCCGGCGCCGTAGGTGATAGTGACAAGGTCAGGCCCGAGAGCGCCGAGCTCTTGGATGAGGCTCTTCGTCGCAGGGAGATTTGCGGGCTCCTTCGGTGGAAAGAACTCGAAGGAGAGCACCGGCCGGCCCTGAGAAAAGATCTCTCGGAACTTCAAAACGTTTCGCCTCGCTTCGATGAAAAAAACGGCATCCTGACAATTAGATTGCGCTAATCGGCCAGGAGCTTCGGAAGTTGGGGATTATTACCGCACCGGCTTACGGTTTAGATAACATGTTGTTTTTCTTTGGTAACCGGCGGTTACTATCCGCCGAACATGGCCCGTTTCAGGCGCTGCCAAAACGACAGTTTCTGCTGGGGGGCCGCGACGGCAGTTGTGGTGGGTTCCTCAACATTGCCGAAGAACGACTCTGCCTTCTTCACCTTTTCGTCCTGAGGCCCTTCCTTTTCGGTGGAACCAAAGGCGCGGCCGAAGATTGAACCGGATTTGCCGCTCGCATCACGTGCACGGAGCTTGGACAATCGGGCCTGTTCCTTCGCGGCGAGGCGAGTTTCCCGCTCTTTCTGCTGCTTTGCCCGTTGCTCGAAATTGATTTTTTCCCGGATTTTCCGTTGCTCTTCCCGGTTCTGAAGCGTCAGGACGTTCGTCTGCCAGCGCGCATAATCCATCTGATATTTCGTGAGCGCCTTATCGTAGGCCGAAATCCGGTATTCGTATGGGCTCGATTGGTTAAACCCCAGGACTTGCTGATTGAGGTTCGAGCGGTTTCTATCGAGGAGCTGTGAGCTGCGCGTGCTCTGGTAGATCCGCCGGGGTTGAACGGATTGTTGACTCTGACGCATACGCTGTGAGTTTCCGAAGAGCTCACCGGCTTGTGCAAGGTCGGCGGAACAGACAAGCGCCGCCAAGGCGAAAATTTTGATATAGGACTGCATCGGAGGACCTTCCTCTGTTAACGTGCCAAACAGTTATGAACAGATTCGCACAGGTCGTGTCATCTCCGATCAGGGACGCTCACTTTTGTAAGTCGTTGAATCTATTCAAAAAGACCAGTTTTCTCTGGTTTTGTGCGCTGATTTTGCCGGTTTTCAGCCCATTTAGCCATTCCGCGGGGGCAGACCCGCTCTTTCGCCGGATCGCCCCCGGAGTCGAAGCGACCGAGTGGAACTACTTCGCGAAGTCGAGCGGCAATATTATCGAGTTCGTGTTTGTCCGGGTCGATCCGAAGATCGCCACTCTGAGCGTCGGCCTCGAAGTAAAAGCCAAGGACGTGCGCCAGGCCTCGATGAAACGCAATGCGATCGCGGGGATTAATGCGAACTATTTTGATCCCGAGGGTAATCCGCTCGGGCTCGTGATCTCGAACGGCCATTTGCTGCATTCGTTGCAGCGTGGCGGAAATGTCATCACGGGAGTTTTCGCGATTATCGATAATCTCCCGATCATCATTCATCGGGATGCGTTCAGCCGATTCAAGAACGTCCAAGAGGCTATCGAAGCGGGGCCGCGCTTGATTGCCGATCGAAGACCGCTCAAAGTCGAAAGCTATGAGGCGAGCCGCCGCTCTGCAGTTGCGGTGACTTCGGACCACCGCATCATCTTCGCGGCGACAAAGAACCGGCTCCCTGGAGCAACGTTGAAGGAGCTTCAGGATATTCTGCTCGAGCCGCTGTTTCAGATCACCGAGGCTCTCAATTTGGACGGAGGCGGATCATCTCAGCTCTACGTTTCAGGGTTTCCCGCTGGGCGCTCAACGTGGGTCAGCGGTGGTGATCCGGTTCCGGTCGGGATCTATGTGACTCGTGCACTGAAAGTGCTGAAGTAACTCTATGAAGGTGGCGCTCACGATCGCGGGTTCCGACCCCTCGGGTGGTGCGGGCATTCAAGCGGATCTCAAGACTTTTCATCAGCACGGTGTCTACGGAATGGCGGTCATCACGTTGGTGACGGTTCAGAACACCACGTCGGTGCAACAGGTCGAGATTCTCAAACCTGACCTCGTGCGCGATCAGATCCGGGCCGTTCTCGATGACATCCCGCCTTTGGCGATCAAGACGGGTGCTCTTGGAAGCGCATCGGTCATTCGTGCTGTTGCGGCCGAGCTGCAAAACACCTCGGTGCCGATCATCGTAGATCCGGTGATGATCAGTAAGCACGGCTCTGTTCTTCTCGACGAAGACGCCACGGATACGCTGATCAAAGAGCTGCTGCCGATAGCTACTCTCGTTACACCCAATATCGCGGAGGCAGTTTCCCTTGCCCGGCGTGCCGGCCTATCGGACGAGAGTGGAGATTCTCCGGAATCGCTCGAACAGATCGGCCGCGCGATTCAGCGGCTTGGCGCAGAACGGGTTCTCATCAAGGGCGGTCACCGTGAAGGCGATCCGACCGATCTGCTGCTCGATCGTGACCGTGTCGAACGATTTGAGGGAAGGCGGAGTCTGAAGACAAATACGCATGGAACCGGATGTACTTTGTCGGCGGCGATTACTGCGCACATTGCGCATGGACGAAGTCTTCCCGAGGCGATCGGACTCGCGAAGCAATATGTTTGGCTCGCGATTGAAACCGCTCCTGACCTCGGCGCTGGTATCGGCCCGCTGAATCACTGGGCGAAACCGGAATAGCAGCTTCGGTGGAGTCCGAACCGTGTTCGGCGAGGAGGCCGAAGCTGCTGTGTGAACTTGGGCAACGCTTAGAGCTTAAGCCGAATGTCTTGCCTTAAGGGGAAGCAACTCGGTTGCCTCCCTCAGGCGAATCCATTTCAAGCTTGGGACGATGACAACTCGCCACATCAAGCCGTTAAGCTCCTTTTCGATCAGTTTAACGCGATCCTCGGTTGCTTCCGCGCCGGCGATGCAGATCGCGCCACGGAAGGGCTTTAGCTTCTTTTTCATGTACTTCTGGATCAGACGTACATCGAGCGCGGCCAATATTACGTTCGGCCGATCATCGACAATGATTAGAAACTCAGGCGATATTCCGAGGGCCGCTGCCACGGCATACCAACCGGAGCAGTTGGGCTTACGGGGATGATCGCCACCGAATGCACGGGCATTCGGGGGAATATGTTTGTCGAGAAACTTCTTCCCGAAGGCAGCTTCCAACATCGGGATGGATACTTCCCGGGGGGTGCTCGTGAAGAGTCCCAGCTTGAGGCCGAGGCGCGTTGCGAGGACGATGAACGCACGAACTCCCGGCAGAATCCACTTATCGGGGTCCGCCGAGATCGTTGCGACCATTGACGCGGTCCTGATCGGGCTGAAGAACTTGTCCAGTTCGACGATCGCGGCTTTCAGCTCGGGACAGGGCGGATCGATGATACCTGTGGCATCCGATTCCTGTGTTTCCCAGCGTTGGACATGGCTTACGGCGCAGGCATCGATGCCCTGGAGCCGAAGTTCCTTGTCGATCGCTCCCATGATCTGCTCGAACCGCTGAAGCTTGTGCATGCTCTTCGATTTGTAATTCCATACCGGGTAAACCCGTTCTGGAAGCCATTTGAAGACGGTAAGCAGATAGAGCAGACCCGGTGTCAGAAGGTGAAACGCTCCCTTCCGGAACACCATGTCGAAAAACTCTTCGACGATCTTGAGTTTGAGTTCGACATCCGTCTGCGCCGTTTTTCCTACCCGGATACAGTGCAGACGCGTGATGCCCTTCCACGTCATGAGCTGCAGGACTTCCGACCGCAGCAGGGTGTCGTCGACATCAAGAATGATGCCCTTGATGAAACGGAACACGCTCAGCAGAAAGACCTGAACCGCCCATAGTGGATGAAAGGTTGACGCTCGCTTCTTGGCGAGTGCTCTCTTCTTTGCCGCTCTCTTCTGAGGGGCGCGCTTCTTCGCGCTCTTTTTGTGTGCGGCTTCCCATTTCTTGGTTGTTGCCAATTGGAGCCTCCTCCCCGCAACGCGGAGAGGAGGCTCGCAAAACCAGACTCCACCGATGTGCTTGAGGGACGGCCGCAGCAAGCACGGGCACCCTCATGCACATCGATGACTTTTCTCGTATCGGAAAGTGAGAGAGCGTCGCGCCGGGCGCCCGATGGAGGTTCTGAAGGGCCGAAGGATCATCTCCGGCGGATCTCCAGCCCTGACTATAGAGAACCCGGCTTGTGAGGATTATTCGGGGCTCGGCCGAAAGTGGTCACTCAAGCACTTTGTCCGATGTATTCGACGGGAAATGCGGCTCGATCCTATTCAGCCGGCGGTTCGGGCTCCGGAGCTTTCGTCTTCAGAAGATCTGCTGTTCCACGGCGGAATTTCTCTCCCTGGAAGTTCGCAAACTCGTATATCCACGAGGCATATTCCTTGGCGAGTTTTTGCACAGCTTCGGGAGTCGTCACGTCCGGTGCAACAGGGCTGAACTCTTTCGGGCCGGTGTACTCCTCTTTCTTCTCCTCGGCGGCTTTCTTCTTCGCCTCGAATTCCTGCTTTCGCTTCTCATTTTGTGCGGCCGTTTCGGCTTCGGTCGCCTTTGCAAGCTCCGGGGAGAATCGGACATCGATCTTGGCGAAGATCCGGGTTCCGACGGCGAGAGTGCGAACCTCGTAAACGGCACCGGCACTCGTTTCATACGTCGTCAGGCGGTCGAACTTTCTCGACTTGAGCTCCTCAGCCGGAGCAGCGGCCGGCTGGACGTCAACGATCCGGACATTTTCGAGTCCGCCGGAGATTGAATTGAGAACCGGCTCCTGAACCTCTTCACCATTTGCCGGCCGGAGATCCAGCTCAAACTTCGGTTTCCCATCGGCTTCGGAGAGAGCTTTGATTTCGAAGACTTTTTGCCGGCGCTCCGCGGCATCGACCTCGGAGAGCTCCTCCTGGAGAATCCGCTTCACTTTCGATTCTTGAACACTCAACAGCTCGGTGCTCAGCCAGGCCGGCGGTGTAGCCGGAACTTCGATTGCGCTCGCCGAAAGATACACCGCAGGATTGCTCTCCCGGCGCACAAACTGAGCGTCAGTGGCCATCGGCGACTTCCCCGGCTTGCGCTTCTCGCCGAGAATCAATGAGGCGAGCTCTTTGTTTCCTGAACCGAGCATCCGCACTCTCGTGCTGCCTTTCTCAACAGATTCCGCCGCTACTCCCAATGCAGCATGATTCTTTTCGGCATCCGTAACCTTTTGAGAGAGTGAGAGCTCGATCAGCTTAAGCATGATCGAACGGAGCTTGTTCCCATCGGCGGGATAGTTCGCACGATCCACGACGGTCCATTTTCCATCATGAAAAGCCAGCTTCGCTTCCTCTTTCCCCTTTTGAACGGCGATTGCCGAAATCTCGTCCGTGTTCACATCCGAGAGCAGGCGCACGGTCTCCCGGCGAATGGCGCGGTCCTCGGCGCGATTCGAGAGCACGAACAATAAGAGAAAGAGCAGTACAGCTCCGCCCAGGAGCCCGAGCTTCTTATTGTTCATTGGACAACCTTTTTCTTCCGGAATGCGTAATACCCGACACTGATAATGATCAGCAGCAGCGGCACGAAGAAGGTGTTCAGCAGGAAGAGATCCTCACCGAGCCGCTCGATATTCTGCCGCAGATTTCTCCGAACGTTTCGCAGATTCTGCTGAGCTTCTCTGCGTTGCTGTTTGAACTTCTTGATCTCATCCAGCAGCGCGGAGTTCAGCACCTGCTTTCCGTCCGCGTTCGCGCCAACCCGGCTTTGCAGCTCAGTCAGCCGTTGATTGGCGGAGTTCAGTTGGGCTTGCAGGACAACCTCTTGTTGCTGCCACTGCTGTTGAGCAGCTGTCTCCATCCGCTCTACGCGCGTGAAGGGCCGGGAGAACTGCCCCCGTGATCGGATGCTGATGAGATCATCCGACCCGAGCATATTCTCGACCGCGTTCGCGAAGAAATTCACATTGTCGTTCAATAGCTGCGCCACTTTCGCACCGAAAAGCCGCTGCATATGAACGGAAAAACGGTTCGCCAGGAAATCCACATCCGACACGACAAGCAGGTTTGAGGTTGTCACGGACTCTTTCAGCACCTCAGCCGGCTTCGCTGACTGCGCGGCCTCTCCCTCGGCCGGCTTATTCTTCGGAGCGCCTTCGGGGAAATTCGATTTCAACTTCCCGCGCACGCGAACAGCGAAGGGATACTCTTCACCTGAAGGAACGAATGTGCGAAGCAGCGAATCCGGATCACCGCCGCCGAACTTCACTTTCATCTCGTCGAGCAGCTGTGTCTGTTTGCTGCTCTTCAACAGAACTTCGGTCTCTACGCCCTCGAGCTTCGTAATCTTGAATGTTCCCGGCCAGGGCAGAACAAGCGTCTCGAGCTGGCTGGTCGCCAAATCTTTGGCGTTGATGTGGTCGCGGGTCAGATTGGCCCAGAGCACAAACCGCTTCTGCTCTCCCTGTTCCCCGCCGGTGTTGACGCGTGCGGCGAGCTCAAGATCTCCGAGCACTTTTTTCTCGACTTGCTCAACACCCCAGTTCTTAAGCAGAGCATTCAGATTCGAGCTGTGATCAACCGAGAGTGCGGCTGCCGGATCGTTCGGGTCCGGCTTCGGTTCATCCGATTCCGAGAACGGATCCACAAACACCATCAGCTTTCCGCCGCGCATGACATATTGATCGATCGCAAACAGTGTCTGCTCGGCAAAATTCTTTGGATGGAAAACGATGAGGAGATCGATCTCGGGTTCGATTGCCGAGATTTCGAGCGGCAGCTTTTTCAGCTCCATGCTTTGGGCCAGCTGCATGAATGCAAACCAGCCGTCATCTGCCTCCTGCGACATCCCAAGTCCCAAGACAGGGATCGGAGAGAGCAGCCCGATGACCGGCTTCTTCGGAGTCTCGAGGGTCGAGATGATCCGGCTGATGTCGTACTCAAGGAACTCCTGGCGGGCAAAATTGAAGACCGGAATGATCTGCTCTTCACCCAACGAGTTCACACCGGCGAGCCCGAGGTAGAGCTTTTCGCCCGCTTCCGCGGGGATCGCCGCGAGGCCGTATTTGTCGGCCCATTCCTCCTCTTCGGAGTCCGGGCGCGGATCGTAGATCTCAAGCCGAAGCTTTCCGCCGCTCACCCGCTCGTATTGGCGAAGCAGATCAAGAATCCGGGAGCCGTAGAGCTTCAGCGACGGATACTTCGACCCATCCGTCTTCGAGAAATAGTACTTGAGCGTGATCGGCTGATCGATAGACTTCACGATATTTCGTGTGCCCGCGGAGAGCGAGTAAAGCCCGTCTTGGGTGAAGTCAAAGTAGAACCGGCTCAGGACGTTTCGGCTCACACCGTTTATGAGCACGAGCACGATAATCAGTCCGAGGAGGCCGAGAATCGAGGTTGTCGAGCGTTTCACAGTGGTACTCCGGATTAATCGGCTTTAGAGCGTTCGAGGATCACCGCGCTTGCGAATAAGCTGAGCAGCATCACCAGGAGGTAATAGACCAGGTCCCTCAGATCCACGACTCCGCGCTGAATCGCCTCGAAGTGGAACGGGAAGCTGAGGTTGGTCAGCTGATCCACTACTCCCTCCGGCATCAGCGCCTGCAACGCTTCGATTACGGGCTCGAATCCCAATAGAATGAGCACGAGACAGATGGTCGTGCTGATGACGAAACTGATCACCTGGCTATTTGTCGCTGCAGACACAGCGCAGCCGATAGCGAGGTAGCTGCCGGCCATGAGAAAGCTGCCGAGATAGCCGACAAAGATTACACCGAGATCCGGCGAGCCGAGATACATCGTGGTCAACACCATTGGAAAGGTCAGGAGCAACGAGAGGCCGAGGAACGCCCATGCAGCGAGAAATTTCCCGGCAGTTGCCTGAAAGAGCGTTACCGGGAGTGTGAGAAGCAGTTCGATTGTGCCGCTCTTCTTCTCTTCCGACCAAAGCCGCATTGAAACCGCCGGCACGATGAAAAGATAGAGCCACGGATGCCAGAGGAAGAAGGAGCGGAGATCGGCCTGTCCGCTTTCGTAGAATCTTCCGAGCTTGAAGGTGAAGAAACCTGTGAGCACCAGGAACACCGTCAGAAAGATCAGCGCGATCGGCGTCGCGAAATACGATCGGAACTCCCGCTTGAAGACAGTCAGGGTCGGATGCATCGTGGCTCTCTAATCTATGTATTGAACTGATAATTGTGTGACTGGGTCAACTCCCGGAAGATCTCGTCGAGCTGTTTGCCCTTGGAGTTCGCACGCAGCTCATCCGGCTTCGAGTCCGCCACCAGCTTTCCGCCGGAGATGATTACAACCCGGGTGCAACAAGCGTCGACCTCCTCCAGAATATGGGTCGAGAGAATGATGCACTTCTCCTTCGCCATCTGATTGATCAACGTCCGCACCTCATGCTTCTGATTCGGATCGAGCCCATCAGTGGGCTCGTCGAGGATCAATACCTGCGGATCGTGGAGCAGCGCCTGGCAAAGTCCCACACGGCGCTTGAACCCTTTCGAGAGGGTTTCGATCTTTCGATCGAGCACCGGGGCGATCCCCGTAAGGCTCAGGACCCGTTCCGTCGCGCTCTTCAGCGCGGCGCCGGTCAGTCCACGAACCTCACCGATAAATTCCAAAAAGGTTCTCGGGGTCATCTCCCCGTAAAGCGGTGCGTTTTCCGGCAGGTAGCCGAAGAGCTGCCGGGACGCGAGAGAATCCTCCACAACATCGTGGCCCCCGATCGAAGCCTTTCCGAAGCTGGGCGTCAGGAACGAGGTGAGCATCTTCATTGTGGTCGACTTACCGGCCCCGTTCGGACCGAGAAAACCGAGCACTTCGCCGGTGTTGACTGTGAAGGTCACCCCGTCGACCGCCCGCACCTCCCCAAAATGCCGGCCAAGATTCTCTACGTTGATCATAGTTTCCGCGTCACGGCTTACTCCGCGTGGGCAATATGGTTACGGAGTCCGAGCCCGTCAACTTGGTTTTCTTCCAAATTTTCCGCATAATCGCTGCGAGACTTGGACGAACTGAACGGCCAGACGAATCGAGCCGGGACCGGGAGATCGCCGGAGCTCGGATTAGAGGGCTGGGGACCGGCCTTAAAGACTGAGACTGAAGAATAAGACGACGATGGCGCAGCTAAACGGAACTACATCGGGTGACCTCAGACTGAAGGTGGGGCTCGCTGAGATGCTCAAAGGCGGCGTGATCATGGATGTCGTCAACGAGCAGCAGGCAACTATCGCCGAGGATGCCGGCGCCGTGGCGGTCATGGCACTTGAGCGGGTGCCGGCTGACATCCGCAAGCAGGGCGGGGTCGCCCGGATGGCCTCGATCGATATCATTCAGAAGATCACGGACACCGTGAACATCCCGGTGATGGCAAAGGTCCGGATTGGCCACTTTGCCGAGGCGCAGATTCTCCAGCAGCTCGCGGTCGACTTTATCGATGAGAGTGAGGTTCTGACCCCAGCCGATGACCGGTACCATATCAACAAGTTTGACTTCAAAGTCCCCTTTGTCTGCGGGTGCCGCGACCTGGGTGAAGCGCTCCGGCGGATCGCCGAAGGTGCGGCGTTGATCCGAACCAAGGGTGAGGCGGGCTCCGGGAACATCATCGAGGCAGTTCGGCACATGCGAACCTTGATGGCGGACATTAAAGATCTTCAGAATCTGAACGAAGAGCAGCTTGCCGCAAAAGCGAAAGAGCTTCGCGCTCCGTTCGAGCTCGTGCAGATGGTTGCAAAGGCCGGCAAATTGCCGGTCCCGAATTTCGCGGCCGGTGGGATCGCCACCCCTGCGGATGCGGCGCTCATGATGCAGCTCGGTGCGGAAACAGTCTTTGTGGGCTCCGGAATTTTTAAATCGGAAGATCCCGCTGCTCGAGCAAAGGCGATCGTCCGGGCGACCACGCACTTCCGCGATCCTGCGGTTCTCCTCGAAGCCTCGCGGGGGCTCCGCGAAGGGATGCCAGGGATCGACGTCTCGACGTTGAAGGAAGAAGAGAAGCTCCAGACCCGTGGCTGGTAGTCCCCCCTGCTGACGAAAATTCATGATCGGAATCCTCGCACTCCAGGGAGATTTTCACGCTCATAGCTCCCGTCTTGCCGGACTCGGCCAGAAGACCCGGGAGGTCCGCACCGCTGCAGATCTTGAGCAGGTTTCCGGGTTAGTGATTCCCGGTGGAGAATCTTCAGTTTTGCTGAAGCTTCTCGAACCGGCGCTCGAGCAGGCTCTGATCGCAGCAATTCAGGGGGGAATGCCCACCCTTGCGACGTGTGCCGGAGTAATTCTGCTGGCTGAAGAGGTAAAAAGTCCGGAGCAGCGCTCGCTTGGATTATTGCAGATCGGCGTCACACGAAATGCGTATGGAAGGCAGATTGATTCGTTTATCGATCCCGATCTGCGGTTTAATGCGAAGGTAAAATTGTTAATCCCAGCGGCTTCGGCGAATGCCGGGTTCGAAGGTGTGTTTATTCGCGCCCCGAAGATCGACTGGGTCGGATCAAAAGTCGAAGTGTTGTGCGAGCGCGACCGTAATCCTGTGCTCGTTCGCCAAGGAAATATTCTCGGCGCTACCTTTCATCCCGAACTTGCCGATAATACCGGAGCGATCTACGAGCTCTTGCTCAGCTCGCCGGGGAACGCGAAGCACTGATCACACGCTCGTTAACGTCATCGGGTGAGAAAAAATTCATACGTTCTTATCTAGCATTGGTTGAATTTCTTCCTATAAGCTGCCGCCCGTTATCGGCACTCCGACAAACGGAGCAGCACGAATTTACAAAAAGAGGATAGAGGATCATGAAGAAGTTTTTTGCAGCAGCGGTCGTCTTTGCTTCGATGACGCTTGCACTCGGCAATTCTGCGAGTGCAGTCAGCGTCACAGTCGAAAGCAAAGGCACGGCCAATCAAACGGTAGGTAGCGAGTACCGGCTCGATATCAATGTCGGACCGAATACCGAAACCTCCGCACCCAATTCAGCGTTCACGCATGTTGATACAATCGCGCTTGCCCCACCGCATCCGGGTTGGAAGCCCCCGCTCGGCGGAAGCAGCTGGATTTCGTTCGTCAACGACTACGAGCCGACGACCGGCACGGACGGTGTCCCTGCGGATCCGATCCAGAACAACGACTACATCTGGTTCTTCCATGAGTTCACCCTCACCGGAAATGTTTTCGGCGGAAGCCTGCTGAGCGTACTCGCCGACGACACGGTCAGTGTTTGGGTGAACGGCGCGCAGCTTGCAATCGCGGGCGGCGCTGTTGGAACGGGCCCGACCTATCCGACTTGCTATGAGAATCCGGTCGGATGTCTGAACGCGACTCAAGGCAATTTCGACATCACGAGCAATCTCGTGACCGGAGCGAACGTGTTCGCATTCCAGGTCTGGCAGCGCAACGGAACCGGCTACGGTCTCGATTATAGCGCCGCCATCAATGATGAAGTTCCAGAACCGATGACCCTCCTGTTGATCGGTTCCGGCTTAGCCGGATTAGCTGGTGTACGCCGGCGAGTAGTGTAGCGAGATGTAAAGTGCTCCGCCGTGAAGTTACGGCAGAGTGGCAAGGAGGCGGATATCCGCCTCCTTTTTTTTGGGGGGACGGTGGCTTTCACTGGGACCGCGGGCGGCCGCGCCCGCCCCGCGGGCGGGAGGCGGGCCGCGGGGGGGAGAGGCGA
>CAYOAK010000027.1:23933-24592 GCA_964401925.1 uncultured Bdellovibrionales bacterium
CGCGGGCGGCCTCGCCCGCCAGGCGTTCGTGCATGCGCAAGCTGGTGCGAGAGCCGATCACTGTTCAAACGCACAAACCGGCAAGCGGGCGAGGCCGCCCGCGGTCCCAGTAACGCCTCTCCTCGGATCAGATGCCCCCTTTCAGGGGGCGGAGTTTTGCGAAGCAAGACCGGGGGTGGTGGAAGACGGACCAATCGCAACATCGAGTGGCCATCAGCTTTCAACTGGTATGCGATTGGTCCATGGCGGGCGAGGCCGCCCGCGGATCCGGTTTCGCCCATGCTCCCAGTGATCTACGCAGGTAACGCCTTTGCCTTTCGCTTCTTTGACATGCGGATGTTGAGCGCCTCAACCAGAAGCGCGTATCCCATTGCGAAGTAGATGTAGCCCTTGTCGATATGCTTTCCGAGGCCCTCGGAAACGAGCATCACCCCGATCAGAATCAGGAAGGAAAGTGCGAGCATTTTGAGCGTCGGATGAACTTCGATGAACTTGCTCACCTTTCCGGCGAAGATCAGCATCACGCCGACTGCCAGGACGATCGCCGTGACCATCACCCACAGCTCGGAGGCAACCCCGATCGCTGTGATGACCGAGTCGAGTGAGAAGATGATATCCAGAATCATAATCTGGATGATGATCGAAACCTTGTTTGCCGG
>CAYOAK010000028.1:0-23696 GCA_964401925.1 uncultured Bdellovibrionales bacterium
CATGTAAAAGTTTTGTCACGGACCACTTTGTTTGGTGAAGTGTGTCAGAAAAAGTGACAGATCGTGCAGTCGGAGGACAGATGAGTCAGAAAATTGGACAGCGCTCCCCCTTAGAAGAAGGCCTCGTAACAGCGATGCAATCGCTCGATCGCCAAATTCTGCGAGAGGTCTCAACACGTGATCCCAACCAGCGCGAGGAGCACGGAGTTCAAAAATGGGAGCCGATCGAAAAGCGCATCGAGCTCGTTTCCAGCTTTCTCCTCAATGAGCTCGGCGAAGACTCGATCGGCCTGGATTCGCTGCTCGTCCTCGCACAGGCATTCGCCAAGTCGCTGCAAATCGTCGCGGAGGATCTTGGAACTGAGGGCCTCGGAGAGGTCCGGAGCCGATATATGACGCAGGCGTTCGAGTCGATTGAACGGAGTGCAAACCGAGGGAGTGATTCGCTGAAAGGCGCGGCGCTTCTAAGCTAGAACCGATCAGGATTTCGGGCTAACGGATGAGTGATGCCCTAGTCAGCGCCATTGAAGTTCTTCGTTTCGTAGCCGAGAATCTCGACACCCCATTCGGCGCAAATCTTCTTCAGTTCCGAAGCGACCGCCGAATCGAAGCTCCGTCGCTCTTCGCGAACCTTTGCGTACTCCGTACGGCCAATCTCGCCCCGGAGCACCGTGTCGCACAGTTGCTGAAGGGACGTTTCGTGGTTCGGCACCGCCCGATAGAGACGTCCGGCGTCGACAACCTTGTATTTCAACACTCCATTCACCGTGCCAACGTGGTTTTGAAGGTCCACAAGAGATCCGGTGCGGATCTCTACCACCTGCTCCGTTGTCGGATATCGGGTTCGCACCACATCCAGGAACGGAACCACGACATGAAAGCCGGCACCGAAGGCGCCGAAGTATCTGCCGAGCCGCTCGATGACCACGACGTTATCTTGGGGCACAACAAGGATCGACTTCACGGCCACTACAACGATTACGATAAATAAGACGGTCAGCACGGCCATGGCCCCTCCCCGGACGAGACATGATCACTATCCCCCTCAAAGCACTTTGTTGGCCAGCGAATCCGGCCCGATCGAGCGCCGATAATGACTTCACTTAGGGGCCTGGAGAAAAATGAATGCCCCGATTATTTTTTTAGGTCCCGGCGACCAGAGGGAGCCGAAGGAAACAGGGGCAGAGTTGGAGGTGGAAGTTGGGTTGAGTGGTTTGCGGTGAAGTACAACTCGGAGACAGACAGATGAGTATGCTTATCCCGAACGACGAAGAGTTCATTGCGGAAGATCGCCGATACCGGAGGCTATTAAAACTTGTGGACTGCGTGAGACTCTCAAGGGCCTGTCGCGAATGAGTGGTGCCCTAGGGCCGCCGGTTATCACCATGCATCGAACGCATGGCTTTCATCGCCTGATCGAACTCCTTCTGCATCATCAGCATATGCCGGGACAGGTTCGGTGAGTTCCCGAAGCCTGCCTGCAGAAGGCTCAACATCTCGCGCATCTCCCGCTCCATTTGAGCGTCCATCTCACGCATAACCATCTGATATTCAGGGGACGCCTGCGCCTCCCTCAGCGCATCCATCAGGAAATTCGGATCGTTCATCATCCGCTCGAGCATCTTGTTCAGCTCTTTCGCCATCTGCTGCGGCTGCTCCTGCTCCCGCTTCTTCGACAGCGACTCAAGATCCTTCGCAAAACGCTTCTTCTCAGCAGCGGTCATCGGAAACGGCTTATCGGTGAGCCCAAACCCGGTCTCTGCCTTCTGCCCACGATCCACGATTATCGGACTCTTACTCTTCGGCGGCTTCGGCGCCGACGGGTCCCACACCTCAAGCTCCTCCCTCGGCGGCAGCTCACACACCGCCCCGCTGGGAAGGCATAGCAGCATCAGCACGAACAAAAGCCCCGGTCTCATCACTCCCAATGTTATCACCTCCCCGAGCCCCGGAGATGCGCCTCGCAGCAGTGGTGCCACTAGAATGCAAATAATCATATCGCGTATAATTAATTCCCGACGAAGGACGGGTCCCTCGCGGACTATTCGCCAGAGTGTTCAAAAGTCGCTAACCGACCGCCAGCTCAAGATAAATAATTATACGCGATATAATTATCTGGCTCAGAGCTCCGCCTTGATGGCTTCGCAGCTCGCGCGGGCGATGTTGCGTGCCTCGTCTAGGCTGCCCCCGCGGGCGAGGGTTACGCCCATGCGTCGGTGGCCGCTTACGGTCGGTTTGCCGAAAAGCCGGAGCTGGGTCCCGGGGTGACTGAGCGCGGTATCGAGGCCGCTGAACTGCACATTGCTCGACTCCCCGTGGACGAGGAGAGCGCAAGAGGCTGAGGGGCCGTGTTGCTCGATCCTTGGAATCGGGAAGCCGAGGACCGCACGGGCGTGTAGCGCGAACTCGGAGAGGTCCTGCGAGATGAGGGTAACGAGGCCCGTGTCGTGCGGACGCGGGGAGACCTCACTGAAGTAGACCTCTCTTCCGGCGATGAAGAGTTCCACACCAAAAATGCCACGGCCACCGAGGGCGTCGGTGATCTTGCGTGCGACATCTTGCGACGCCGCGAGAACCGCCGGATCCATGGGGTGCGGTTGCCAGGATTCGCGATAGTCGCCGTCGATTTGGAGATGTCCGATCGGGGCGCAGAACGAGGTGCCTCCTGCATGACGGACTGTGAGCAGAGTGATCTCGTAATCGAAATCGACGAAGCCTTCGACGATAACTTTTCCGCTGCCGCTGCGGCCGCCGGATTGAGCGTAGCTCCAAGCGGAGTCAATGTCGGCTTCTGTTCGAATGACGCTCTGGCCTTTGCCTGATGAGCTCATGATCGGCTTCACCACACAAGGAACTCCAATTTCGCGAACGGCGGAGGAGAATGCCTCGAAAGTGTCGGCAAATTGATACTGAGAGGTTTTCACCTTCAGCTCTTCCGCGGCCAGGCGGCGAATCCCCTCCCGATTCATTGTGAGATGGGCGGCGCGAGCGGTCGGGATCACATTCCACCCTTCCTGCTCCAGATCGACGAGCGTTTGAGTTGCGATCGCCTCGATCTCCGGCACGATATAGTCCGGCTCCTCAAGCTCGACGACCCGGCGAAGCGCCGCACCATCGAGCATATTCACGACATGACTTCGGTGGGCCACCTGCATAGCCGGAGCATTCTCATAGCGATCGACTGCGATCGTTTCGACACCGAAACGCTGCAACTCAATCACGACTTCTTTGCCGAGCTCACCTGCTCCACAGAAGAGCACCTTCAGAGCCGAGGATGTAAGCGGTGTTCCAATCTTTCCCATCGTGTCCTTATTATTATAGACGGAGATAGCGAGCGGGTCTGGAGAGTTCAAGCGTGGTGCGTTTATCTGTGGATATCTTCGGCGGAACTTTCGACCCCGTGCAAGCCGGACACCTCGAGCTCGTCCGAAAATCGCAGGCTCCCGACCGGGTTCTGCTCATCGCGCCAACAAGCCAGAATCCCTGGAAAGCCCGGAAAGCGACCCCCTTTGCCCTGAGGATGGAGATGCTCCGGCTCGCGCTGCGTTGGGAGAAGCTCGAGTTTGTCGAGTCCGACCCCAAGCCTGGTGAGATCTATCTCTGCTCGCACCCCTATGAGCGATCGATTGAGCTGCTCAGGTGGTGGCGAACCGATCATAGCGGGGAGATTCGCTGGCTCGTGGGACCTGGCGATGCCGCAGCATCGGCTAATTGGTTTCGCTGGATCGAAGAGGGTTGCCCCATCGTTGAGGTAATTTCCGAGTATCCCTTCCATTCAACAGATGTGCGAGAGGGCGGAACGGTACCTCACCCCGCGATCGCCGAGTTCATCGTGACGCACAAGTTGTATCAATAGCCGTCCTCCATTATCTTCGCCGGCCGATGACTCAGACACGGAACACGAAGCAGAAGACTGCACTGCGGCACGCCTTCGAATCGGCCGATCGCCCGCTGAGTCCGGAGGAAGCGCTCAATCTTGCTGCCTCTGAGGTGAAAGGGATCAACCTCGCGACGATCTATCGAAACATCAAGCAGCTCGTCGAAGACGGCTTTCTCGCGGAGGTCGAGCTGATGAACGAGCCCTCCCGCTATGAGCTGGCCGGTAAAGAGCATCATCATCACTTCCGGTGCCGGAAATGCGACAAAGTCTTCGACCTCGGCGGATGCACACACGAAATCGACAGGCTTGTTCCCCGTGGATATCGCGTGGAGGAGCATCAGATACTTTTCTACGGGCTCTGTAAGAGCTGCAACAGACCTGGGGTGCGCTAACAATGCTTCTCGCAATTGATATTGGAAATACGCACACGGTTCTCGGCTTCTTCGAAGGCGGCGCGCTGAAACAGAGTTTTCGCATTCAGAGCGATGCGAAGAACACGGTCGACGAGTACGCGGTCCAAGTTCTCTCGCTTCTCCGGCTGAACCAGATTGAGCCGGACATGATCCGGAGAGTGATCATCGCTTGCGTAGTTCCAGCACTGACGCGCGTTTTCACAAAACTCTCGACGAAGTATCTCAATCAGACTCCGCATGTTGTCGGACTTTCGACCCGGACTGAGATGGAGATTCGGTACCAGGGTACTGTCGGAGCGGATCGCATCGTCAATGCCGTCGCCGCCCGGAAGCGCTTCGGCCAGCCGTGCGTGGTCGTAGATTTTGGGACCGCCACCACCTTCGACGTCGTGGGGAAGGACGGCGCCTACGAAGGGGGCATAATCACCCCCGGAATTGGCATCTCCGCCGACGCGCTCTTCTCGCGCGCAGCCCTTCTGCCGACCATCGAGCTCGCAAAGCCGTCGACGCTGATCGGAAAGAACACTAAAGACGCGATGCTTTCCGGCCTTATTTTCGGATATGCAGAGCTTGTTGACGGGCTACTCACCCGAATTCGAGCGGAGATCGGTCAAAATATGCAGGTGATCGCCACAGGCGGCCTCGCCACCCTGATCGCGGCCGAATGCAAAGGGGTCTCAACCGTCGTTGGGGAGCTCACTCTCCTTGGTCTTCACGATCTGGCGGAGATGAATCCTCGCTGATACCGTCCCGCTTATGCGCTTCGCCTGGATGGCCCTCACAGTACTTCTTCTCCTTCACCCGCAGATCGCGCGGGCGAACTTCATTCGTCTGACGATTGAGACAAAGATCGAGCCGGGAGCTGATGCCTCCCAGCGGACCCTCTTTATTGCGGTCGAGAACCAGGGCGATGAAGGCGCCTATGAAGTCGGTCTCGAAATCGTCGCAACCAAGCGCACTACAATGCTCGCCGACGCTCTCGGTCCCGGAAAGAAGGTGGAGAACCGCCAGGCGCTCGCGCTGGAGGAGCTGGGAATCACCGGACAAGGACGGTTTGCAGTTCCGCTCCGGGTGCTTTATCGGGACAACAACCGCTATCCATTCTCCGCTCCTTCACTCGCAATGGTCGAGATCGGAGCTGCGCCATCGAGAACAGTCGCGCTGTTGACCCCGCAAGGAAAGCCGGTCACTCCGATTGAATTGTCTGCGAAGAAAGAGACGAAGCTCGCGCTCAGATCCCTCACCGGCGAGGCCGTCACGGTCACCAAGATCGAGTTTCTCACAGCGGCGGAGCTTCCCGCTGAGATTCACCCGAATAGTTTTCCACTCGAGCTGACCCGAAACGCCACTCTGCCTTTCACTCTGCTGATCTCTCCTGTGGGCGCCCTTCCCGGTTCTTCATATCCGGGACTTGTAATCGTTTCCGGAGAAGCCGGTTCGATGCATTTCTCCGAACCGTTTCCGATTGCGGTAACGGTCGTTGCACCGCCGCCAACTTCCTCGGCGAAAGATTACCTCTGGATTGTCGGCGTCGTGGTCTGCTTGGCCGCGGCGGTCCTCCTCCTGCGGAAGATGCGCTACGCTCAGCCAACGAACGCGCCGCTCGCTCCCTAGACTTCAGCCTTAAAACGCCCTAGCGTTTCTGCGGCTCATCCGGGCCTTCTATTGTCTCCATCTTTCCGGCATTTACCCGCACAAGGCTTACGAACTTTGCCGCCGAGCCTTTCTCGTTCATCGATATCGGGCCCGACGCTCCCGGTAAATCGCGGAGCTTATAGAGCGCGTCACGCACTCCAGCGCGGCTGCCATCGCTATGACCGAGCGCCCATGCAAACATACGAACCGCGTCATACCCCCACGCCGTGAACATCAGCATGCGCGGTTGCTTGTGAAAACGCTGCGTATACAAAGCACGCAACTGTTCGGTCTCCGGGCTCTTCGGGTCTGCAACGACGGTCTGATAAAAGCCTTCGAACGCCTCGGGTGCTTCGGCAAGCAACGCGTCAGTAATATTGTCCGACATAATTACCGGCTTCTTGAACCCGCTCGCCGAGAGTTGCTTGGCGAACAGGACGAGGTTGCTGACAAGCGGCGCAAACAACACATCCGGCTCACTTGCCCGCATCTTCGCGAGCAGCGTCCGGAAGTCAGTCTCGTCCAAATTAACCGCATCGTTCCAGACGACCGCCATCCCCTGCTCCTTCGCGGTCGCTTCGAATGACTTGCCGACGAGACCAGACCATTCGTGTGTTGTCGTGAGTAACGCCGCTTTCGAAGCCTTCAGCGACTTCCGTGCAAATGCCGCAGCCTTCCGTCCCGAATCCGGTGCCCATGGGCCGATCGAGAAGATGGACTTGCCCATCTCTTCAATCTCCGGCGCGGAATCCCAAAGGACGATGGTCGGAACGCCGGCACGCTCAAGCACAGGACCGCTCGGCTTCGTTTCGTGCAACGTCGTGATCATCGCACCCACGACAGATTTATCCGAGATGATCTTCTTTGCGATCGTGTTGCTGTCGACCTGGTTGTAACGCGTATCTTCGAAAACCACCTGCAGCGAACGGCCGCGAATACCCCGATCGGCATTTAACTGCGACACCGCCACTTCGACGCCCTCTTGAAACGCGGTTCCCTCAGCAGCGTACTCACCGCTTAAATGGAACATCGCTACGATTTTGAAAGGCTCCGCGGCCAATGCGGGAGTGACAATCAAGCAGAGAAGCAGCGCGGCTCGAAAAATCATATCGTCACCAGATCTCCATCGCCTGGGATCGTTACCTTGTAACGATCATGCTTAAGGAATTGTGCGAACTCTTCGAAACGCTTCTCGCGATCCTCCCGTTCCAGATGCACGAGCGCAAGGTGCCTCAGTTTCGGCCAGCCGTTCGCTTCCTCGATTAAGCGCTTCACCGTTGTATGGAAGGGATAATCCTCGACGGCTTTATAAGCCTCATGAACGACCACGTCACAACTTGCGAAAAGCTTGCTTGAGGCCTCGGTGAAATTCCCGTCCCCGCTGATCCCCAAGCTCACCCCGCCGGCGGTGACGCGGATTGCCATGTTCAGGTGATGATCCGTCGGAGCAAAGGCGAGATCGAACTCGCGGTAATGCGCCGGTTCGATCGTCTCGAGGAACTCCAGCGGGAAGCCAAGCCATTCCGGCATTCCATTGTAGGCGAGCTCGCAGAGTTGGAGCACCCGCTCTTTCGTGCCCGGCTGTCCAATAACCGTCAGCGCCCCCTTGCGGCCAAGCACGTGGCGATCAACGAGAAATGCGGGAAGGCCGAAAAAATGCCCGGCATGAAAATGCGTCAGGTAGACAGCGTCGATGCTTTCCGGGGGAAGATACTTCTGAAACAGCCGCTGCGGTGTTCCAAGGCCGCAATCGACGAGAAGCGTTGTCTTCTCCCGAATGAGAAACGAGACGGAGGCACGGTGCGGATCGCAGTCCTCGCCGACGCCAAGAAATTCAAGCTCCATGCCGGCGGAGATATCACTCGGTGAAGCTTCTGACTACGTCCGGGATGCTCGAATCGACTCGACGATGTCGAGCTCATTTCTGAGGTAGGGATAGGGATGGAAGGGATCAGAAACTCCCGCAATAAAGCGGAACAGCGCCAGGTAACTGGGCATCCGATCGGACCAGTCGTTCTGTGCTTGAGCCGCCTCGCGCACCGTTCGATATCGAATTTCCGGATTGCGCAGCCCGCCCACTGCTCGCTCCACGGCGCGCATAAGCTCTTGCGCGGTGTAGCGCTCGAACAGAAAAGCGTTTCCGCCTGAATCCGATAGATCTTTGAGCGTCGCCTGAAGACCGCCGACATTCCGCGCCACGACAGGCGTTCCGACAGCGAGCGCCTCGAGCTGACTAATGCCGCCCGGCTCATAGCGCGACGGCATGAGGAAGAGGTCACTTCCGGCGGTAATCTCGAGCGCCTCAAGATGCGGGATGAATTCGAATGAGGTCGCAATGCGACCGGGGAAAGCACGGGAAAGTGCCCGCGTGTGCTTGGACAGGAGATCAAACGCAGAATCGTTCTCGGTGCGCGGGCCGCAGATAAGGAGCTGAGTCTCGGGAGCGGAGCGTAAAATGTATGATAGGACGGTGTCGCCTTCGATTGCCTCCTCGGTCAGGAGCTTGATCCCCTTCTGTTCGGCAAGTCTTCCGACCAAGCAGATGAGGATAGCACCCGGCCGTTGCTCCAAGCCGTACTTGCCTTGAGTCACATCCTTTAGCGATTGCTTGAGCGCCGGAAGACGTTGGACGTAGAGCGAATCGCGAAATGCGGTCGCGCGCCTTTCCTCGCCGCGAGCCTGCAGGCCACGTTCCCAAATTCCCTTGCGAATCGCATAACGATCGATCCCGTTAGAAATTCCAAACAATACTCGCCGCCGCCGCCGGTAGAGACTTTCGAGCCCTTCGCCTCCCCCCGGTGTCAGGAGCTCCTTGGCATACGGTGTGCTGACAGTCAGGATCGCTTGACGAACGTGGAAGACCGCTGCTGCGGTGAAATTGAAACAGTTTCGCTCAATCGGATCGGAGATCCCGAAGTAATGGTGCCCGGGAAGTCCAAGCAACGGAAAGAGATCTTCGGAATACTGGACAGTGTTGAACTTGCCCTGATAGCCGCGGCCACCGTTGTGAATGATGTGAATTGTCTCCGCATCTCGCAGGATTGGATTCTCCCGATAGCGCGGATCACTCTGCATCAGTGCCGGAACAAGGCCGGTCATCCAATCGTTGCTGATGACCATGTGCGGAGTGACGCCGAATTCGGGCCGGCTCATCACCTCGAGTGCGCCCTGCGAGAGGAAGACCGAACGCCGAATCTGTTCATCCGCCCATACGCCCCGATAGAGAGCGTCCGAAAGGCGCCGGTGATGAAGGAGAATCAGACGAATGTTCTTTCCTTCCGCGAGATAGACCTTAACCGGAACCCGTTGCGCGAAACGAATGCGCGAGCCGTCGTTAACATCGCGCGTGGGACCGAAGCGCACGAAGATATCGCCGATGGGTTTGAGCGGTAAGCGTTTCCCATCGAACGGAACGCCACGGCGGATCAATTCTTCCGCCGACGAATGCTTCTTTCCGTTTTCCAGATCATAGAGGGGCGAGATCAATGTCGCTTGCATCGCTCCCTCTGAGAGAGCGGTGAGCAAACCGGTGATGACTTGAGAGAGCCCGCCTGCCGATGCGTGCGGCCCCTCGGGAGAGATCAGAACAATCTCGCCGATCCCTAAACGCTGAAGAACTTCGATCACCTCGGTTGCATGCTTGCGCTCTCGCGAGACGCGCGAGGTCGCAACTATCTGCCGGGCCTTCGAAAGGTACTCAGAGAGCTGTTGGCGGAGCTCCGGCTCCTCGTAAGTGAATTGAAACAGACTCCGTCCGAGCGCACGATGCTCGGATGATTTGCGAGACTGGTGCACATGCGATGCAAACGCTTCGTAGGATTCGACCGCCTTTTCGAGCGTCGTGCCATCCAGCGCTTGGTGCATCCGTCCGGTCTTCGCCGCGTCTGCGACTGAGTCGGCAAGCTCCTCGAGGGAGATCGAAAAATAGACATCATCCACCGACGGCCGACCCTGCCAAAGGCGCTCACTACTGTGAGAATGCTTGGCGTAGAGCGTGGCACCGAAGGAGCCGGCGGACTCAACGAGAAGCCGTACGCGAACGACATATTTTCCGGGCTCAACATGCAAAAGCTCTTCGGGCATCACCTCTTGATCGGTCCATTCGGAGGAAGCGCCCCAATGAATGTAAAGATCGGTATCGGCTACCAGGCTGTCGTCTAATCCGACCACTTGCAGGTAGTGCCAACCCGTTTCATCGCGCTCTATGCTCGGATCAGAAAGAAACTGAAGTGAGTGGCGAAGGAGCTCAGCTTTTTCCGCGGAGATCTCCCCGGCGGGACGTTCGTCGTCCAGCGCAGCTGCCGGATTCATGGTGACGATCTCTGGAATCGAATGCACGACTGCGCGTCCCGTTCTCAAACTTCCGTCTTCATCGTCGAACCACCGCTGAAACGCCCGGGAGTCGAGCGCCCCTGTCCGATGAGGACTTAATCCTGCGGAGACGTTCTGCACAAAAACCTGCTTGAAAAACTTGCGCGCGTTTGAGCCGATTGAAAACCTTTGTGTCCCTCCCGGTGGAACACTTTCCTCGACGACGCGTTCTTTCCCGGCGGAATTGGCCACTGCACCCGTTCGTTCGATGCCTATTCGCTCGAATGGGGTGCAGCTTGCCACGTTTTCCCGGAATTTGGATGAGCTGAGTCATATTTGTTGCAAGGAGCGCCGGCGGGAGATCCCGCCGAAAACCTGGCACAAATCTGAGGGCATTCACGCGGACGGCTCGCGGAATAATCCGGGTTGTTACGCCGTGATGAGTTTAATTTCCGTTAATTTTCGCCGCGTTGAGATCTTCGGGTTTGAGTCAGGGCCGGATTTCTGAAATTCTCCCCCCGCACCTATGCCCGATCCAAAAAATCCCTTTAAGTTAGATGTTCCGGAGCGGTTATCCGACGGGCGCCCGCTTCCGCCTCTGCTGAAGTTCTTGCGCGCATTCCGCGGACCGCTGGAGCAGATTTCGGGCCTCCGAACCTTGCAGCATCTGCACGAGGAGGTCCCGCTCGACCTTCCGCGCTTGGAATACGTCAGGCAGTCCCTGGAATGGATGGGAGTAAAATACGAAGTTGCCGAGGGGTCGCTTGATACTCTCCCCAAGACCGGGCCGGCGATCCTCGTCTCCAACCACCCCTTCGGAGGGATCGAAGGGGTCATCCTTGCCGATTTGCTCGGTCAGATCCGGCCGGATTTTAAGATTCTCGCGAATTCGCTGCTGGGCCGGATCGACGCCGTGAAGGATTTTTTCCTCCTCGTGGATCCGTTCGGCACATCCGAGTCGCCGAGGAAGAACATCGGTCCACTGCGTGAGGCGATCTCATACGTAAAGAAGGGCGGGATGCTTGCTATCTTCCCTTCCGGAACAGTTTCGCATCTTCAACTCGACCGTCGCGAGGTCAGCGACCCGACTTGGAGCAGCACCGTGGGCCGAATTGTCCGATCAACAGGCGCGCCGGTCGTTCCAGTTTTCTTCTGCGGTACAAACGGACTGCTCTTCCAGTTGCTTGGGCTTGTGCATCCGCTTTTACGGACGGCACTTCTGCCACGCGAGATGACGAATAAACGCGGCAGCACGATCAGATTGAAGATCGGGCGCGAGATCCCGTTCGAGAAACTGAACGGATTTCAAACTGATCAGAAGCTGATCAACTATCTCCGCATCCGCAGCTATATCCTCGCGGACCGCGACGAGAAGGTGCACCACATGCCGGGCATTCCCGCGATCATCCGGCGTCTCCTCGGAAGAGACCGGTTGCTTGCGGACCCAGTGTTGGATCGTGTTCTAGAGCCGGTGGTCAAAGGCGAGCCGAACACAGTTCTCGCGGAGGAAGTGGACCTTCTGCCACGGGATCAGATGCTGCTCGAGAGCGACAGCAATCAGGTTTATTACGCGCGTGCCGAACAGATTCCGCACATCCTGCGTGACATCGGAAGGCTGCGGGAGATCACTTTTCGCGAGGTTCAGGAAGGAACCGGAAAGAGCATCGATCTCGACCGTTTCGACAACTACTACGTCCATCTCTTTGTCTGGAACGTTAAGAACCAGGAGGTCGTCGGAGCCTACCGGCTCGGACGCACGGACGTGGTGTTTGATCGCTACGGAGTTAAGGGCCTCTACACGAACACGCTCTTTGACTACAAAGCCGAGCTCCTCGACCAGATGCGTCCTGCGCTTGAGCTCGGCCGCTCGTTTGTGCGCAAAGAATATCAGAAGACCTACTCCCCGCTCCTTCTGCTCTGGAAGGGCATCGGGCACTACGTCGCAAAATATCCGAAATACCGTTACTTGTTCGGTCCGGTCAGCATCAACAACGAGTACGATTCGATCTCTCGTCAGTTGATCATCAGCTTCCTCCAAGCGAACAACTACGATCCCGAGCTCGCGAAGATGATTCGTGCGAGGAACCCGCTCCGCATGAAGCGCATTCCCGGAGTAGATCCGGAGGTGAACAGCGTCGTCGTAGGCAATGTTCACGAGGTTTCGGCGCTGCTCCAAGAGGTCGAGAGCACCCAACGCGATATCCCCGTTCTCCTCCGTCAGTACTTGAAGCTCGGAGGAAAGCTGCTGGGATTCAATGTCGATCCGAGCTTCGGTGGCGTGCTCGACGGGATGCTCCTCGTTGATCTCCTCGAGACCGAGTCCCGCCTGCTTCAGCGCTACCTTTCGAAGGAAGGTGCACAGGAGTTTTGGAGCTACCACGAACGGATGGGCACGCGCTCCCGCCGGACAGAAGCGGATCGAGAGTCCGCCTAGAGGAATCTCCGACTTTGCTGGGCTCGCCTGTCTGGTGAACGCCCCATTCGGAAAAACTGTAGAATACTCAACGAATTGCCGACCATCTTAAGAGGGTGTTAGGTTAAAAGGTGGACCCAAGCGCAAGTGCCCGTTTTGACTCAGATGAACAACCGGAATCGGTGAGCAGCCCTGCGCCTAAAATCTCGGATCCGAACGTCACGCCCATAGCAAACCGTAATTTCGGCATCGTGCTTTCAGGCGGCGGATCGCGGGCGGCCTACCAGGCCGGTGCGCTGAAGGCGCTCGTTAACTACGTAGAAGACCGTGGGCCCATCAACTACATCACTGGAAGCAGCATCGGCGCAGTCAACGGAATCGTGCTCGGGGGGTGCCTCCGAAACGGCTACTCCTCTGCGGTCCAAAGCATCGAGGAGATCTGGCGGGAGCGAAATTACCGGAACACTTTCCGCGGCTCGCCATCGATGGCGTTCGTTCGCGCGCTCCGGCTCGCAATCTTGAAATACGCAAATCCGGGCCCGTCCGCCACAAAGATGTCGATCTTTGACCCTACGCCGCTGATGGATCGGATCCAGGGATTTATCAATGCCTCGGGGGGTCTTGATCCGAAGCACCGCGCCGAAAGTTTGAAAGCGGTCGCCGTAATGACGACACTTGAAGGAGAAGAGCGAAAGCCGCTCCTCTTCGTCAGCGCGAAAGAGAAGATGCCTGAATACCGGATGGCTGGTGCAACTTTCGATGTGGTCTACGCAGACAGTCTTGGTGTTGCGCACGCGTTCGCATCCGCTGCGCTGCCCTCGGTTCTTCCGCCCATAGAGCTCGACCTTGAAGCGCGAAACCTCCGGCTTGTAGACGGTGGGATATGCGACAACATTCCGATCGATCCGGCTGTCAGACTTGGTGCTACGGATCTTGTTCTTATCGACATCAGCGGTCGCCGGTGGTGGCTCGACCGCTACGGCAAGCCGCACTACACCCGTGAGACATGGGAAGTTCCGGCGAAGGTCGGAACGTTCTGCCCGCTGCCGAACGCCGTGCTGGAGATTCGAAACACGGCTCCGCTTGGAGCGGTGCTGAAAGAAGCTGTGGGTCATTCGACGAAAGAGTTCATCACCGCGCTCGGACCGACGTGGCCGATCTTCCGAATTCTGAAATCCAGGATGGGTGAGGAGCTTGCGTATGAAGTTGCTTCGTACGTTGCGTTGCATCCCGACTACATCGCGGGGCTGATTGAGAAAGGCTTCAATGATGCACAAAAGGCGCTCGCCCGCGCTCACAAGAGCGAAGCGGAAGGTGCGGATTAAATTTCCGCCGGGTCTACTGACATTCAACATTTGATCAAGAACCAGGCGGAGCGTCCCCGATAGCCGCAGCGTTGCGGAAATTTCAATCGCTTAAGCGGAACGGCGTGCTTTCGCCTTCCGCTTCGCCAGAAAATCCTTCAGCCACTTCTTCGGAGGGGGCGTGACCTCGCCGACGAAATTCGTCGCGAGAGCACGCACCAGCGACTCGCTCGTCGTCATTCCACGAGCAAGCAGGGCGCTGAGCTTTACCTCACAGGTCGAGTCCTGCGTGTCGAAGGCTGGGACCGCGCCTTCGTCGAGCGGTGCAGAGCCGGACAGGTAATGGGCGCCGCCGGTCTTTCCGGCAACGAACTTCGAGGCGATCACCACCGGCACCTTGTAGACGTGCACCCAGCGGCGGATGAACGGCAGGAAGACTTCCGGCACGTTTCCCTCGCCCGGGGATTTCAGGAGCACCGCCTTGACGACGCCGTTCCGAATCGGAACGTCGATCATCTCGGGGTCGGTCAGCGGTCCCAGTTCGATCGTGAAGACGCCGCCAGCGAAGTGGGGCTGAATGTCCACCGGTCCGGCGACGCGCTTCCGCAGAACATTGCGGAAGAACGTCGGGCCGTTGGTGGTGATGACGCCGGCCCGTAAGGCCTCCGTCTGAGCATCAAAGGCATTGAAGCGATCATCCGTCTTCTTCGCACAACGAACACCGCTCAGAATCAGGTCGCCGAAGACAACGCCCACGTCGGCGATATTCTGTTCATCGGCGGCGAGGCCCGTCCGGATTGCGCGAAGGATGTTGCCGATCGCATCCCCCCACCTCTCCCGGATCGGAAGCTGGGCACCGGTGAAGAACGTCGGAACGGTCATCCCCTGTGTGAAGGCGAACTGAAGAGCCGCCGCGCTCCACTGCATCGTGTCGGTGCCATGAAGGACGACTTTCACTTTGGCCGGCGAAGGCTCGGCAACCTTGTAAGCGGCCGTCGTCCAGCTACTGGGGCGCTTGTTGACGGAGTCCTCGGTTGAAAGAACGTAGAACTGAGGGGCGATCCGGCTTGCGAGCACCTCATCAGTGCTAATTGCGGCCATCACCTGTGCGGTGAAGCCGGTTGCATCCTTGGGCGGTACTAACTTGCCGTCCTTATCGGGCTCCATACCGGCGGTTCCGCCGGCATAGATAATGTCCACCACTGTAGGTGACGCCTTCTTTTTCTTAATCTGCATGGTGATGCTCCCTCCTGGAACAAAACTCACGGGCCATAGCCGCCGCTCAGATAGGTAAGAAAACCTTTCTGTCAGCAGACCCGCGGTGCTGACTGACTCAGCACCGCGGCGACTGCGAACTTCTACGATGTGGTGTGCGCCTGAGGCCCTCAGGGAGAAACGCTCTAAAGAACAACTGACGTGTTTAGTGCTCTTATTGTATATCATTGTTATTTATTGACAATAATGTGTGCTATTTGCGGTTCTTATAAATATTTAGTGTCTATTAGTCATTTTTAATGCCATTTTATTAATATCAAAGCCGCCTTTGATATTTAATTTTTGGGTTCTGCAATAATATGATCCCTATTTAGAAGAACTTAAAGTTTGATTGGCTTTATTTTTCCCGAATTAATAAGGAATCTCTCACTACCTACTGCAAACTACCAATCTGCTAATTGTTGGGGTGTACCAATGTCGGGTTGGCAGCGAAGGCTGTCGCGAATTTGGGGCGCAGTCTGCTGACTGAGAATTTGGAAACCTGAGGAGAGGATGCGATTGGCTTACTTTCGAACCTTGGCTTTCAAACCAGCAGCTTGCTTGGCGTCGGCGACCGAGCCGAAGAGCCGGTAGAGAGCGAGGCGGCCGGGCAGCTTTCCCTCATTTGCGGCTTTCGCCCATTCGAGCTCGGGGATCTGGTCCGTCCTCTTTCCCGCATACTTCTTCATCGCAGCAATTGCGGAGTCTTTGGTCCAGGAGTGTCGGTTTGCTCCCTTCAGATTCGCCGCTTTGATTCCGGCCGTTACCGAACCGAAGTAGTTCACGAATGTGGTCGTGCTGGGGCACCTGCCGGCGTTCGATCCTTCTTCGATCAAAGCGGTGGTCATGGGGCGGCCCCCAAGAGTCGCGGCGTATGCTTGCAGCTGCTTGATTGCGGCAGAGCGCGAAAGGCGTTTTTCAAGCCCGGAGGATTTCAGCCCGGCAAGCTTCAGCGCATTCGTGTACGAGCCGAATCGCTTTCGAAGAAACGAGGGGCTTGGGCAGAGGTCTGCAACGGAGCCGGCTTTGATGTCCGTCTCGTTCAACGAAACTTTCTGGATCGACTTGGCATAGACCCGAAGAGCCTCGAGCGCCTTCTGGTCGTCTCGCGTGTAATCCTCACTGCCGTATTCCAATCCGGCTGCTTCTGCGGCCTCCTGCATGGAGCCGAAGAGCGACACGAGCGTTCCCACGGCGGGGCAGATTCCTCTCTTCGAACCGTCCTTCACCTTTCGAATCGCAAGGCGGCCGTCGACGGCGAGGAGCTTGAGCGCAGCAATCGAACTATCCCGATTCCACGACTGAGCAATCTTCTCGAGGATCGCCCGGATGTCTCTGAACTCTTCAGCGAGATCCGGTCTGCCGCTCACAATATCGATCATTGGGGCACTCGGAGGCTGTTCCCCATGAGGAGCTAACGCCGCGCGCATTGCTTCGACCTGTTCCGAATAGTCGAGCACCATGGCGATCCGATCGCAGTTCGCAACAAAATCGAGGAATACGAGCTCCGGCTTTCCGGGACGCAGGCCACGTCCGATCTGTTGCTCAAAGATCGTAACAGAATCGGTACACCGGACAGTCGCCACGAGGTTCACTGCGGGCATATCCTTGCCCTCGTTCAGAACGTCCACTGCCACTAAGGCGTCCAGCTTTCCGGCCTTGAAGGCCCGAATATTGGCCTCGTTTATTCCGGATGCGATCTTGCTATGGACGGCGACGGCGTTGATACCTTCGGCTTGAAGTACTGTGGCCATCTCACCCGTGTGATCGACACTGTTGCAAAAAACGAGCAGCCTCGGCTCTTTGATTGCACGGAAATGTTCGGCGATCTTCGACGCAATCTCTTTGCTCTCCGCTAGGGACTTCACCCGGAAGTATCGTTGATTCAGCAGCAGTTTTGTTGGACGCACTCCGTCGACGACATTCGCCAGATTGCATTCCCTTTCCAGGAACACTTTGTAGCGAATGCGCGGGAGGAGCATCTCTGCAAGAGCTTGCAGCAGCGGCTTCGAGTACACCTCCGTCCCGAAGAGTTTCCGGATATCACGCAGGTCCATGCGGTTTGGCGTGGCCGTCATCGCAAACCGGAAACGCGCCCGGAAATAAGTAATCGTCTCCGAGAACGAATCCGCAGCGGCGTGGTGGCCTTCATCGACAAGCACGATGTCAAATGCCTTACGGCCATATTGTTGGCGCACGATTCGCATCGTTTGAAATGATGCGAACAGAAAGTCAGGCTGTTCCTTCGGTGCTTGAGCAACACTGTTCCGAATGCCGTACGTATATTTCTCGCCGAGATGCTTCCGGAACTCTTCCTCAAGCTGCGAGAGAATCGTGTTCTGGTGACAGAGCACGAGAATTCGAAGCTTTCTCTTTTCCTCCCGGAGGATGAAGCCGAGAAACCGGATGGCGACGTAGGTCTTACCCAGTCCCGTTGCGAGCACATACAGTGCGATCGCTGCGCTTCGATATGCTCTCCTGAGAGCAGCGATGCACTGCTCCTGATACTTGCGCCGTTCCATTGTTGGAGCCGACATAGGGGAGATCTCCTTAACCTCAATTGAAACCTTCGAGTCAGCAGACCCGCGGTGCTGGTGAGACCAACACTCGCGGAATCCGCGTTGAACTTCAGAATCGGTGTGCGCCTTTGGGCCCGGAAGAAACGCTGGAGAGAACAGAAACGCGTTTGAACGGGGTGCATATTAATCCTGGTGAGATTTATATCAATATGCGGTAACTAATGCGGATTTCGTAATTTTATGGGCAATTTACCGGGTATTTTTTGCCGATTTTGCATTTTACAGCTGTGGTGGCGCGACGAAAGCGTATGGTCTGATATTTTATTGCGATTAGAGCTGATGATTATTTGATAGGATCCGCTAACTTTTAGTATATTCGTATCTTTATTAGGATTCAGGAGAAGTATTTATGAGCGCCGCAACCGCCACCCTTCCCGCATACGAAATCGATGAGTTGGACCGCAGGATTCTTTCGGCGCTCCTGGTCGATGCGCGCCGGCCGTATCTAGAACTGGCCAAGCAGTTGAAAGTCTCCGGGGGGACAATCCACGTCCGGATGAACAAAATGGCGAAGGCCGGCATCGTCAAAGGTTCGAAAGTCGTCCTCGACTACCGGAAGCTCGGCTACGACGTTTCCGCTTATATTGGAGTAAACCTCCACAATGCGAGGGATTACGACCGGGTGCTGGCGCGATTAACGGACATTGCGCTGATCGTCGAGGCTCACTACACGACCGGACAGTTCAACATCTTCACTAAAATCTTCGTTCGATCGATCTCCGATTTACATGCGTTCCTCCTTAAGCTTCAAGCGATTAAAGAGATTCAGAGCACACAAACAATCATGATTCTCGACTCACCTATCGCCCGAGATCTGATTCCCGAGGTCGTTGAATAGAAGCGTCAGTTTTCCGGGTCGCGGCGATAACATCCGCGACAATTAGGTCCTTTCTCAGATTGAGGATTCCATGAGTAAGCCGGCAAGAAAGCGAATCAGATTCTTCTACTCCGGCGGAACGATCGGGATGCAACCCGGCGCTGACGGCTCACTCGGCCCGCCGCACAACGACGAAGATTTCCGTGCTGCTTGCTTGCCGGTCGTAAGGAACTGGCAAGAGCATAACGACGTCGAAGTCGACTACGAGTTTCTCACCGCGAAAGACTCAATGAACATGACGCCTGACGATTGGCAGTCACTGCTCTACCGTGCGTGGGATGCTCAGGAAGCAGGATATGATGCCGTGTGTATCGCTCATGGCACCGACACTCTCGTCTACTCCGCTGCCGCGCTCGCATTCGGGTTCCATGACAAAGATCCTCAGACCTCAGCTCTCCGCATTCCAATCGTACTCACCGGTGCACAGAATCCCATCTATGAGTTTGGCGGAGACGGCAGCTTTAATCTCCAAAATCTTTTCCGTACCGCAAAAGCGGCGATGGATCTGAACGTCGCCGACGTACTGATCAACTTCGGTTACGACGTTCTCTCGGGCTGCCGGGCGATCAAAGTAAGCGAGAGATCCTTCAATGCCTTCGAAGCGCCATCGGAGATCGGCAAAGTCGGGGTGATTGATGCGTTCGGCGTTCACCTCCTGCCGCACCGGCTCAAGTGCTTGACCAGCACCGACAAGACCGCATCGATACAACCTCGCTTTAGCCGCGGCGTGATGGTCGTAGACCTCGCGCCGGGAACCGAGCCAGGGCTGCTGGATAATATGATCCGCAGCGGCGGAGTCATGGCCATGATTTTGAAATCGCTCGGAGAGGGAAATGTCTGCACCGAGGGTGCTTACAACATGATTCCTTTCATCGAGAATGCGGTAAAGCGCTACCGCACCCCGATACTCATCGCATCAAAGTACCTCGGTGGAGCTGTTGGCCGCGCGCACTATGCCTCAGGCCGCGCCCCGCTCGAAGCCGGCGCCATCGCGTGTTACGACACCACCGACTGCGCAGTCGAAGTGAAAGTCCGTTGGTTGCTCGGCAACGGAATCGCATCGTCCATCGACGATGTTCGCAAGGCGATGGCGACTAACTTCCTCGGCGAAGTTTCCGCGAGCTGACGACAGCCGCTCCCCAACTACTCTTCGTTCAGAAGTTTCAGATAGTCGCCGTAGACAAATTTGCGATTGCGCGCATAGCCCGTCACTTCGTGGAGAATCTTCAATTCCACGAACTTCGCGAGCATCCGGCTAGCGGTGGACGGGGAAACTCCGATCTTTTTACAAACCTCCGTCGCCGTCACGATAGGAAAGAGCGAAAGCACTTCCAATAACCGGAGCGCACGAGCGGAACCGAATACCTTCTGCCGATCGTCTTCGAGGAGATTATAGATCCCCCGGGCGAGGCGGGAGGCGCGTTCTGAAACTTCGTAAACCCCGGTCAGGAAAAAACGAATCCATCCCTCCCAATCGCCGTCGAAGCGCACGGCGTTCAAGCGGTCGTAATATTCCTGCCGATGCCTCCGGAGAAAGTGCGAGAGATAGAGCAGCGGACGCTGCATCACCCCTTGCTGCACAAGGAGAAAGCTAATCAAAAGGCGGCCCACGCGCCCGTTTCCATCGAGAAACGGATGGATCGTCTCGAACTGCACGTGCACAAGCGCATTCGCAATCAACGGCGGCATGCGATCACAATCGTGAATGAACCGCTCGAGCTCAGCGAGAGCGATCTTCATTTCGTGGGGCGGCGGCGGGATGAACGCAGCATCGCCCAACGTCGAGCCGGATGGACCGATCCAATTCTGCGTCCGCCGAAATTCGCCGGGCGAGCGCTCTTGTCCACGCACTCCATGCATAAGCTCGCCGTGAATCTCTTTGATTAGCCGCAGCGAAACGGGAAACTCCTTCAGCAGCTCCAGTCCGCGCTTCATCGCGCGAACATAATTCACCGTCTTGTCGACATCTTCACGCTGCTCGCCGGTCGATTCAAAGTCGAGGACGTCTTGAAGTGTCGCCTGCGTGCCTTCGATCTGCGAGCTGAGAACCGCTTCCTTCCGCACGTACATCGCGACGAAAAGATCCGGGTTCGGCAATGTCTCCCCGATCCCATCCAGCCGGGCGAGCGCCCTGTCAGCTTGGGATAATAAAAGTTGAAGATCTTCGCTTAGGACGAGTGGCGGATCCGGAGGAAGCGACTTAGGTATAAACGCGCGGTAGCCATCGAGCTGTGTGATGTAGCGGCCGGCGCGGTCAGACTGTTTCGGCGGGGTGGCCATATTCGCGGGAGGGAAACGATAGGTTGCTTCTGGTGACCTATATTTTCATTTTTTATGAAAAATGAAAATAAGGAACTCATTTCGATTCCATATTTTCATTCGTGAAATTACCGCCGCGGCCGTCGCTCTCCCCCTGTGGAGCAGTGGTGAGCCTCTCCACTGCTCCACATTGCGGTTTTCATCACGCGCCGTTCAGGACCTGCCAACCGAGCTGCGCTGCTCCCCAGAGTCCCGCCTCTTCGTTATCCTGGAGATACACCGGCACTTTCGCGAGGAAGGGCTTGTGCTGGCGGGAATTTCGAAAGCTTTCTTCGAATGCCGGGTGCTCAACCAAAATTCGGTTCTTCGCGGCGATTCCGCCGGCGATAAAGATGCCCCCGCTCGTGAGATATTGAAGAGCGAGATTCCTGCAGAGGCGTCCATAATTACGGGCAAACATTTCAGCGGTGCGCGGAAACTCGTTCAGGCCCGCTCCAATTGCCGCCGCTTCGAGCTTCGTCCCGGTGAGAAACTCATGCGTCGCCTGCAGCCCCCGGCCCGACAACGCGTCCTCCCAGCTCGGATAGTGAACGTTGTTCAGTTTTGATAAAAACTGCGTGAACCGGAACTCCTCTTCCGATTCCGGGGAGTAATTCACATGACCGCCCTCGGAAGGCAGCGCAAGTCCGTGCCCCGGCTTCAGCACTAAAACTCCGGCGACACCCAATCCGGTTCCTGCTCCGACAACTGCCATCTCACCATCCGGTTCCTTTTCACCGGAGAGCACCGTCGTGCTTTCTGCCGCGAGGGGCGACATGCAACAGTAAGCCTGTGCGACAAAATCATTCACCAAGCGAAACTGCTTTGGCGCAAGCTCCGGCGGCAGCCGCTCTATGTCGATCATCCATGGGACCTGAGTGAGCTTCACCCTCACCCCGTCCTCGACCGGTCCGGCAGCGCCGATGCTCACGATTGCCGGCTCTTGTCCCGAGGTGATGAATCCGCGTTGAACGAGCTCCTTCAACTCCGCTTCAAAAGAGTTGAACTCACCGGTCTTCAGCCAACACCTTGATTCGAGTGTTAAAGTCCCGCCATGCGCTGTAAACACTGCAAATCTGCTGCTCGTGCCACCGATGTCTGCTGCAAGAATTTTTTGAGACATGACTGCTCCCATGGGGAGGAGTAAGCTATCCTATAGTCTGCATGGGCGACACGAAAACCAGAAAAAAGACCGAGGAAAGGTCCGTCGTCAAAGAGCCGCCGATGTATCGGGTGATGCTCCTTAACGACCATTACACCTCGATGGAGTTCGTCGTCCTCATCCTGCAGCAGGTCTTTTATAAAAGTATTGAAGAGGCGACGCAGATAATGCTCGCCGTGCACAACGGCGGCAAAGGGATCGCCGGTGTGTTCACGCGAGAGGTTGCGGAGATGAAGATCGCGCTGGTGACTCAACTGGCACGCCAACACGGCTTTCCCCTGCGCTGCACAATTGAGGAGATATGACCGCTAACTTTGAGTTCGATCCGGAAGCACGGGAAGCAATTGAGCGAGCGCGCTCGCTTGCCCGTGAGAAGCGGCACGAATTCATCTGCGTTGAGCATCTGCTCGCTGCGCTGATCGAGTCACCAACCGGGTCCGCGCTCATTGCCGAAGTCCGCGGCGATGCGGCGGCGCTGTCCGGGCGCCTCGACGATTTTTTTCGCTACAAGCTGAACTCACTTCCGGCCGAGTCGTTCTTCGAGCCCCATCAGACGCTTGGTTTTCAACGCGTTGTCCAATCGGCGCTCCTGCACACTCACTATTCGAGCGCAGAGCGCCTCACTGTCGGCGACCTTCTCGCGGCTATTTTCAGTGAAGAGGAAAGCCATGCCGTTTACTTCCTTCGCGAACAGGGGATCACAAAGCTCGCCATCCTGGAGCGGCTGACCTCCGCGGCTGCCGCGGCCGAAGAGGAGGATTCGCAGATCGATGAGATCGACGAAGACGAGATCGACGGGGAAGAGGCAGCTCCCCGCTCCGGTCCGAAACAAAATCCGCTGGAGAAATACGCGACCGACCTTACCGCTAGAGCAAAAGCCGGCGAGCTCGATCCCGTTATCGGGCGGGATAAAGAGATCGAGCGAACGATCCAGGTGCTCAGCCGCCGTACGAAAAACAATCCGCTCTTCGTCGGAGACCAAGGTGTCGGAAAGACGGCGATAGTCGAGGGGATCGCACAGCGCATCGTCTCGGGCGCAGTCCCCGCACGGATGAAGGATTTTCGAATCTTCGCTCTGGATCTCGGCTCGCTTCTCGCAGGGACTCGCTACCGGGGTGATTTCGAAGAACGGTTGAAGGGCGTTCTCAAAGCGTTAAAAGAGATTCCGGGCGCAGTGCTCTTCCTTGATGAGATCCACACAATTGTCGGCGCAGGTGCCACGACCGGCACAACGCTCGATGCCGCAAATATCCTCAAGCCCGCACTCAGCCGCGGCGCGTTGCAGGTCATCGGCGCCACGACGACGGAAGAATTCCGCAAATCCGTGGAGAAGGACCGCGCACTCGAACGGCGGTTCCAATCCATCGTCGTGAATGAACCGAGCGTCGAAGATGCCATCGCCATTCTCAAAGGCCTGCGGAAATCCTACGAGGAATTCCATCAGCTCTCCATCAGTGATGATGCCATCGAGGCTGCCGTCCGCTTAAGCAAGCGCTACCTGCCAGAGCGTTTCCTGCCGGATAAAGCGATCGACCTCATCGATGAGGCATCCGCTTGGAAAGGGCTGACG
>CAYOAK010000029.1:0-23478 GCA_964401925.1 uncultured Bdellovibrionales bacterium
CGGGGAGCCGGACCATAGGGACATGATTTTGAGCGAGGCGGAGAAGGCGACCGGCTACGTGCTCGGAGGGATCGCCTCAATCTCGATGCTGGTGGGGGGTGTTGGGATAATGAACATCATGCTTGTCAGCGTGTCCGAACGGATCTCGGAGATCGGAATCCGCCGGGCGGTCGGCGCCAGACAGCACGACATTCTCATGCAGTTTCTCACTGAGGCGCTGATGCTGACAATCTTGAGCGGCGTCACGGGCGTCGCCTCGGCACTCATCCTGACACACGGTGTGGGCTGGTTCTATCCGGTCTTCGATATGCGCCCGCCGCTTTGGTCGGTCGGCGGCGCCTTCATTCTCTCGATCGCGGTGGGGATCATCTTCGGAGTATGGCCCGCGAGAAAGGCATCGAGGATCGAGACCCTCGATGCACTTCGCCACGAGTGAGTGTTTCTAGGACGACGCGGGCGCTGGCGCCGGATCTTTCGGCGGCTTCGGCGGACGTTTTTTCCAGAGCCCTTCCGTGCTGAAACAATCCCATCCCCACTTCAACCAGTTGATCAGCGAAAAGACGAGCCAGCCCGCCCACAAGAATGTCAGCGGCCGGTACACCCAGGTGAGAGGCACGGACCAAAGTGTGGGTGTAGGTATCTCCAGCGGAAATCGATCGAGGTACCAAACGAACTCACCGTACAATCCCGCCGGGTTCTGCACACGCATGTTTGGAACATGGAGCAATCCACTCTCGACCGCGGAGTAGAGCATTACAAGAAAAGCAAAGGTCCATCCGGCGAGCACAATTTGCAAGAGGTTGAACAGCCAGCGGCGCTTTGGAGGGCGCATACAGCGGAGCGCGTTCAGCCCGAACCAGATGATCGGAACAAGAAGCGCTTCATTGTCGAGCGGCACCAAACCGATTCCGAGCAAAAGCCATCCAGTCGTCGACAGGTGAAGCGCCGAGATTCTGCCGAGGAGCATGGCGCAGATAATGACAAACAGCAGCTTCGGCCAGAAGAATACAACCGACCCAACCCCTGGCCCCGAGGAAAACAACACCCACCTTTCGCGCGGAACACGAATTGATTCCCTCAGGTTCACTCCGGGCATTCCAAGCTGAAAAGAGGGCAGTGAGCTGACAAACCGGAATGCCCACGGCTGCTCCCACTCCAAATTGATCGTCTGGCGGCCGATCGCGATAGGTACAAACAGCTCGCGCCCGGTGGGCCTCAAGTTCTTATCTGCTCCGTTGATTTTCAAAGTACGAAGCGCCGCATCTTCAGGGAGCGTAATCTTTTGTGTTCCTCCCTGAGTCGATCTGAGATCGATCTGCACCCGGGATACGAGATTGTTTCTCCCGAGCTCATACTGAACATCGGTGGCATCGATCGTCGCCGTTTGCCCTGACGCCCCGGGTGGACGGACGATCTTGACGACCGCTTCGTCTGCGGGGAATGGCTGAAAAAGGAACTCCTGCTGAGTGGCATTCATCGTTGCCGTCGGCTGGAGGCCCGATTCGAGCTCGCAACGGAACACGGGCGAACAACTCACTCTCCAGACTTCGGTGAACTGCCCGCCCTTGTTCGCCACGAACCGCAGCTTCTCTGCTTCGGAGAGCGATCCGGCAAAAGCCGCCTGCGTCGTGCCACGCGGGATTTGAACAAGAACCTCACCGTTCTCTTCACGGAATGTCTTGTCCGTCAGCCGCTCCCCTTCCAAAAGCGGAACTCGCAGTGAAGTAGAGCGTTCCGAGTTGCCGAAGCGGGAGATCCGCGTCTCAGTCTCCCATGGAAATGCCAGTGTGACGGTTCGCTCGACGATGAAGTATTCGGGCAGCGTCTCCGATTCATTCCGAACTCCCGAATCATCACCGCTCTTGTTGCCAAGCCGCGTAAAGCGAAGCGATCCGCTCACACCCCCGTTGGGAGCGAGCCCGTCGACCGCCCAATGCGAGAGCTCTGCGCTGACAGTTCCCGGCTGGGCGGGAAGCTGAAGCGACACCGATGAGCGCTGCAACGGAGCCGTAGTGAGAACTAGCTCCTGCACACCATCTTCCAATCGAGCCTGTAAGAATCCCCTGGCATCCCTGCGAAGAGAGACCGGACTCCCCTGTCCGGTGCCTCTGCTGAGCAAAACCGCTTCCACCGGCAGTTCCAAGAGCGGGCCTGGGAGCGTGAGCGAAGTTCGGCCCCGGCTTCCAACAAGGAGCTCCAAGCGAAGAGCGTCACCGGACTCCTTGATCTTGAGGCTCTGAATCGACACGCAATCATTTCGACATTCATCACGTGATATTCGATCGCTCAGCTGTTTGAGCAACGCGTCGCTCGGGTAGTCTTCCGCGAGCGCATCTTTGCCAATAACTGTCATGGCGACCGTGATGGTCAGCAGAAGGATGAACGCCCTGCTGCCGCCTCTGAGGAGAGAGCTGAGCTTCTGGCGTGTGACAGGGAAAAACAGTTGGGCGAAGAGGAGTACAAAGAGAATTCGCATGAATCCGAGCAGGAGATTTACGGACGGCGTAATCAGCACAACGCGCACCTTTTCGTCCATCCGCACCGGTCCGCGCCAGTTGAGGGTTGAGAATGAACCGCGCCAATCCGGCACACCCGGCCCCGCCTGAACCGCCGCCTTCGGATCGATGCGTAAAGCTTGCGAGACTTTCGACTTTCGCAACGTGGGCAAAGACCTGGAACGTTCGAGGTTCGAGTGTCCCTGATAAGCTTCTTGCTGAGGGGCGTCACTGCTCGGAATACCGAAATCAACGCCGCCTTTCGCGGCCGGTGCGACCGGCATCATCAGTTCATCGGATGCTCGCTGCGCCTGCACCATACTGTTTTCGCCGCCATAATAGCCGCCTTTCCCAAAAAATCCGTTACTGAGCTGAGGATGAAGTGATTCACGAAGCTCAAGGTAGATAAACGAGAAGATCTGGAATCCAAGTGCGATCAGGAAGAGCGTGCGTGTAAACAGAGTGAACTTCCGCAACCCGCTTCCCTCCGGAATGACCTTCAGCAAGGCGACAAGACAGAGCAAAATGATCCAGATTGAGCCGGGGGCGGTGAACTGATTGTGCGTTAGGACGAGAGCTGCCAAAGCCACCGCTGCCGCGCGCACGTCGAACATCCGAAGAACCGCAATGGTCACGAGGAAGACAAAGAAGATCTCGAGCAGCGTCCAGCTGTGCAGCCAGCCGTTCATCGGCGGCTCATCGACGCCGAACGCCGCGAACAATTTGTAGCCCGGTGGAAGGCTCAACGAGATGTTCAGTGAGTCAACTTTTGTATCCCAGCCCACCGCGGAAAACGTCTGTGAAAAATTCTCGATTCGAGCGTCCGACTCGAGATTGATCGTCCGCTCGCGCAGCTCGACTCCGCGAAGCTTCGATTCCGGATCGGTCGAGATCAACTGCTCAGTTCCGTTCTGCCGCACGGCGCCAAGCTCCGCCTCCGCGAGCATGTTCAAGCGGAAGCGCTGATTCATCGACCCGTTCAGCTGATCCTGCACAGTGGCTCCACCGCCCACGAGATCGAGCCGGATATTGCGCCGCAGATTTATCGTGTTCGGCGCGATCGCCTCCTTCTCCCGCGGCATCGCCTTGAAAGTGATCTTCTCAGCGTCCTTCAACAGATAAACCAGCGCATTCGCCGGCAGCATATCCTGCGGCACATCCGAAAAAGGGATCTGCGATCGATCGATTTGTGCGCCGCCCTCCGGCTGCACATGGCGAAACGATTCATCGGCGACAAACGCGAGGTATTCCTCGTCAGGCCAATCAGGCTGGGAGGGGGCGGGTTTCACATACTCGTCGAGCCGGCTCGGATAGACGGACTCGATCATCAAAGTGTGAACGCCCGGACGAAGTTGAACTTTGAGGCCGGTTGAATCAGAGAACTGATATCCGAGCCCTCCGCTGATCGAATAGGGCAACGCCGCGGGTGGAAGAACCGGACCCAAATTCTCCGTTCGAGCGCGTCCCCCCACTTCAAGGCGGAGTTGTGTCCGCAAGCGCGCCGGAGAGCCGTCCACTAGTTCACGGAGGACCTGGATCCGAAGCGAGTCACTTTCCGCCGGAGCATCCCCGGTATCGCCGAGCCAGAGCTCGCCGGAAGCTGAAAGCTTCGGCGCAGAAACGGAAACACCCGTAACAGTCAAACGGATCAACCCGATCGACTGCGGGGCAAGAATGAATTTCGGCATCGATTGCCAGTGAAGCACCCCTTGAACCGTGGTGCGTCCCGCGGGCAGCCAGATCGCCGGCCGGCCATCGCGAGAAAACACGGGGAGCTTTGTGGTGCCAGTCACAACATTCTCCGGCCACACGCGTTCTTCGGGACGCTGTCCTCCGCCGGGAAGCATGACTTCGCCGGCTGTGATCTGATCGATATCAAGCGAAAATTTTGCCCCGGTCTTCTGAGCGTCCAGAGTGAGCTCACTTAAAAAGGCGCAAGTTCGTGAGCCGCTGGGATCAAGTGCGCACTCTCGCGCAGGATTTTGCTCCCGGACCCAACCGACCCAAGGCTTTAAGCTCTCAGGAATATAAGGATCTGCGGCGCTCAAACCGGCGGGCAACAGGACCAGGAACCCGGTCAGAAGCCCGGTCAAAAAGTTCCTCAAGGAGCGGCGCAGCGGAGAAAAAATGCCCATTCGGATCATGCCCCTTTTGCTTCACGTTAGTGGCGAACTCGTCTAGCATGCCCGGGCCGGAGCGTCATACCTGCGGCAGTGAGAATTGTCTGTTCGAATTAAGGGCGCTCCGGAATGCATATCCCGTTCAATAAGCCTTACCTCAGCGGCTCTGAGCTTCAATACATCCGCGAGGCGGTCGAGAATCTCCAGATCTCGGGGAACGGCGTCTTCACCCAGCGGTGTCAGGAATTCTTCGAAAAGCGCTACCGCATACCTCGCGCGCTCCTCACAACTTCGTGCACTGATGCGCTGGAAATGTGCGCATTACTCCTCAACCTCCAGCCGGGTGACGAGGTGATAATCCCCTCGTATGCTTTCGTCTCTTGTGCAAATGCTTTTGCGCTCCGCGGAGCGGTCTGCCGCTTCGCTGACAGCACCCCGGAGACTCCGAATATCGATCCACAGAGCGTCGAAGCTCTGATCTCCCCCCGCACCAAGGCGATTGTCGCGCTGCACTATGCCGGGGTCGCGTGTGAGATGGAGGAACTGCTCCAAATTGCGGAGGCGAACGACGCGGTTCTGATCGAGGATGCCGCACACGCCGTTGAGTCTTACTATCACGGCCAACAGCTCGGAACTTTCGGACCGCTTTCGGCGTTTTCGTTCCATGAGACGAAGAACATCTCTTGCGGCGAAGGGGGTTTGCTCGCGATCAATCATCCGGCGTTTGCCGAGCGCGCGGAGATCCTCTGGCACAAGGGGACGAATCGCTCCGCGTTCTCGAAGGGAAAGGTCGACAAGTATTCCTGGGTCGACCTTGGCTCATCGTTTCTGCCTTCGGATATCCTGGCGGCGTATCTCTGGGCTCAGCTCGAAAATTTGGAGCAGATTCAACACGCCCGGCTCCGAATTTGGGAGCGCTACAACACGGAACTGAAAATCCTCGAGGAGCGCGGCGACGCCGCCTTGCCGGTGATCCCGGAATACGCATCGGTCAACGGGCACCTTTTTTATTTGACGATGCAATCAAAAGAGGAGCGTGACGAGCTTTTAGCCTTCCTGAATGCTCACGGAGTGAATGCCGTCTTTCACTACGTCACGTTGCACGACAGCCCCTATTTCCGGGCGCAGTATCGCGGCCCCGAACTGCCGAATGCACGCCGCTTCTCGGAGCGGCTCGTCCGGCTCCCGCTTTTTTGCGAGCTCAGCGAAAGCGATCAGGAACGCGTGATCACTCTCACAAAGGAGTTTTTCGGCTTAAAACGGAAGATCCAGGCGAACAAAGCCTAAGCTCCTACTTGGACGAGCGCTTGTCGAAGCGTGCCTGGACGGCATCCCAGTTCACGACGTTCCACCAAGCAGCGAGATAGTCGGCCCGGCGATTGCGGTACTTCACGTAGTAGGCGTGTTCCCAAACATCGTTTCCCATGATCGGCGTTCTGCCTTCCATGAGCGGTGTGTCCTGATTCGGCCGTGAAAGAATCTCGAGCTTTCCGCCTTGTGCGACCGGGACGACAAACACCCAGCCTGATCCGAACTGCTTCAGTCCGGCGTCATTGAACTTCGTCTTGAACTCATCCAAGGACCCGAAGCTCTCATTGATCGCCGCCAGGAGCGTGCCCGAAGGACCTTGCCCATTGTTGACCTTGAGGATCTCCCAAAACATCGAGTGATTCGCGTGTCCGCCGCCGTTGTTCCGCACCGCGGGGCGAATTGTCTCCGGAATCTCATTCAGATGGGTCAACAGATCCTCGACTGAATGCTTCGCCCAATCCGGATGACTCTCGAGCGCCTTATTCAGATTTGTGACGTAGGTCGCATGATGCTTTCCGTGGTGGAGCTCCATCGTTTCGGTATCGATATGCGGCTCGAGGGCGTTCGTCGCGTAGGGAAGTTTCGGAAGTTCGAATGCCATAACAATCCTGGGATAAACTTAGAATTCAGCGGACGAAGGTAACCCTTGCCCCAGCAGAAGTCCAAACAACGGGGCTCAGAAAAAAGCCCTGCGGTGCAGGGCTTTGTGCTTGAGGGGACGGCCGCCGACCGCCTCATGCAGCTTCTCTCGATTAATACTCCCGATACCGGCCCCGGCGGCGTTCGTCCTTATCGAGCTCGTTCCCGATCAGTCCACCGCCGACACCACCCGCAGCCCCCCCGATCAGTGCGCCCGGCGTTCCGCCGGCTGCGGCCCCAACTGCTGCCCCGCTTCCAACACCGATAACCGCGCCTTTCTCAGTCCGATCGAGTTTGTTCCAGGTTGAGCAGCCGCTGACTGCCACCAGAAGACCCACTAACGCCAAGCAAAAAAGTGCGTAGACAATTTTTCTATTCATAAAACTCCTTCAGTTTGCGGGCCCACAGGTTGTTCCCGCGATCAACATTTTCGGTCAGAGAAATTTCCGGATTGGATTCATCCAGCCGTAAGCTTCTCCGACAGAGCAGGATGTTACGCCACAAAGCCGGCAGGAGTGATGACCCCGATCATGTGAGGAAGGACACCAAAATGATCGTGATCATATGTGTCCAGCGTTCTCAAGAATAGAATGCGCTGAAACATCAACAGCCGGAGGATCAGCCACCGAATATTCTTGGAGGGGTTATGTTGAATTGGTCACTTACGTTCTTTGTCTTCGCCCTGATCGCCGGAATTTTCGGATTCGGCGGTCTCGCCGCGAGTGCAGTTGAGGTTGCACGAATATTATTTCTCGTTTTTATCGTGCTGTTCTTGTTCTCGCTCCTCACGCGACGCGCCCCGAAAAATCTCGTCTAAGAAGCAGGCGTTTCGACGAAATCGCAACCGGGGTTCACGCGTGGACGCGTGCAACCGTCTCGAATTTCTTCGGATCCAGAATTCGAATCACGCCGGGCCGAGTGAGATCTAAGTAGCCTTCCCGCTCGAGCCCCTTTGTTACGCGAATTGCGGTTTCAGGCGTGGTTCCGGCCAGGTCGGCCAGCTCCTGACGGGTGATATAGATCGCGAACGATCCGTCGCTCCGCGGCGCACGCGCAAAGTGCGGCGCGAGAGAGAGGAGTGCCGTGGCAAGCCGAAGCTCGGCCGCGTCATGAGCGAGCGAGCGAGTTCGTTCGTGCGAATGCGTCAGCCGCTTAACCAGAAGCTCAGTCGCAACGACCATCGCCTCATTCTCTTCTCTCAAGACTGAACGCAGATTCGCAGCCGGAATTTCAACCACCACCGCAGGTGACTGGACTCGCGCCGTCGCAGTGGGCGTATCTTCGGTCAAGGTCAGCAGTGCGGGGAGCACATCGCCCGGCGAAAGAACCTCTACCACCAGCTCCTTCCCGCTGGCCGATGATTTAACGAGAGCTCCCCTGCCTGACATCAGGATCGAGGCCTTCTGGAAGCGAGTTCCCTCTTCGAAAAGCGTCTCTCCGATCTCTACTTGGCGGCTTCGCGCAGAGCTGAGCAGCGAATCACGTCCTTCCTTCGAGAGCGCTTTAAACAGAGGCAGAGACTGCAGGAACGACTTCGCATCACTCGGCGCTTCGTCGTCGCCTTCCACGATGGTATCGCGGGCGTGCTCACCCTCCGCCCGGTAGAGTGCAAGCTCGATCGCCGTATGCAATTCCTGACTTTCGAACGGCTTCAGAATGTAGCCGTCGGGCACAACCGTCTTCGCCCGCTGCAACGTGCCTTCATCCGCATATGCGGTCAGAAATACCACGGGGATGCCCGCCTCTTTCTTGACCGCAATGCAAGCCTCGATTCCGTCCATCTGGCCTTTCAGCCGGATGTCCATAAGAACCAGATTGGGCTTCAGTGCGATTACCTGCTGAAGCACCCGCTCGCCGTAGCTTTCGACGCCGACTACTTCGTAGTCGAGCTTCGTCAAGCAATCTTGAATGTCGAGAGCAACGATGCTTTCGTCCTCGACGATCAGAATTTTAGCTTTCATTTACTCTTACTCCTTGAATCGTTTCGGGGGCAGGCACCGGGATAACTGCAACGGCTGGAACCGGAAAGCGGATCGTCCATTTTGTTCCATTTTCCGACTCAATCGTCGACTTGCCATCGAGCTGGTGCACTAAACTCTGAATGAGCCGCACTCCCAGAGAGCTCGGCGCTTCATCGCGGTGGTTGGCCGAGAATCCTCGCCCGTCGTCCTGCACTAATAGCTCGTAAAAATCTCCGTCGCGGCGAAATACAATTCGCAACGTTCCGGTGTCCCTGCCGACAAACGCGTGCGTTACCGCATTTGTCGCCAATTCATTGATGATCAGGCCGCATGGTATCGCCACATCTAGGCCAAGCAAGGCTTCGTTGTCCACTTGCAGGTCTAAAGTGATCCTTTCGGCCGCCCCTAATGAATCCAGCGCCCTCGAGAGCAGACGATCGACATAGAGGCGAAAATCGATACGAGCGAAATCTCCGCTTTTGTAAAGCAGGTCATGCAGCAGTGCGATCGACTTCACCCGGTTCTGGCTGCGCTCGAACGCGTCTCGCGACTCTTTGTCGGCGAGTCCGCGCGCCTGCAGTCCGAGTAACGAAGAGATCACCTGCAGATTGTTTTTCACCCGATGGTGGACTTCTTGAAGCAGAAGCTCCTTCTCTCGCAAGGACGCGCGGAGTGCCATCTCAGCCTGCTTCCGTTCGGCGATATTCTCTTTCACCTCGGACTGCAGAAGCGCTGTCCGTTGAAGCAGGTGATTCACCGCGAAGTAAATCCCAGCGGACCCGAACACCGCGAACAACAAAACGGAGAGGAAAAAGCTCAGCAGCTTTTCACTCTCCTCTTTTTGCAGAATGTCGGAGGGAATTTCGTACGCCAGATACCGATCATCGTTTTCGATGGGCAGAAACACCCGCACCACCGGAAGAACGCTTCGCTCGACCGACGCCGTCGTCTTCTTCGAAGAGTAGCTCCGGAAGGCTGACAGAAAAGTGTTGTTGGCATGCAGCTCTGTAAGCTCAGGCGACAGTCCGAGAAGCTCGATCTTTCCGGCTGGGAGCGGCTTCACAAGCAGCAGCGAGTTGGTGGTTTTGTATTCGTCGAGCGGTTTGAGGAATTTCTCGATCTCCGAGGGAACAAAAAAGGCAAGGTCCCATGCAACATTCGTGGTCTCATCCCGCAGGGCGATGGGAGTCACCACAAGGAACAGTAGCTCTTTGCCCGTCCAGATCGAGGGATAGAGCTTCTGATCAGGCGGAAGCACCGGGGGGCGGTAGTCCAACGGCCGGCCGACCCTCGCCAGCTCGTTGCCGTTGAGGTCGATACGGACAAGGCCCTGCAAACTTCGATGATCGACCAGGAGCATCTCGTTCTCGTGCTTGAAGAAATCCGCGTACTCCGTTTGCGAGATTTTCCCGCGAATAAAGCCCTCAAGTGCGACTCCGGAACCGCGTGCCGAAATGCGAGCTGCAGAGATCTGCAGCTCGGCCCCGAGGCGCGTGAAAGCTTCGACCCGGCTCTGCAGCTCACTGCGAAGCGCCTGTGTTCGCACAATTTCCAGCCGGCTATAGAGGGGAAGGACGGCGAAGATTGATGCGATCAGTGTCGTGACCGCCGCGCCTGCGACAGCGACCAACACGAACTGGCGCCAGGTTTCCGGCGCGCTCTGTTCGAAACGGAGGCGGCTGCGCCAGAGAAGCTCCCCGAAGGCGACGCCGAAGACGATGAACAGCATCGCCGAAATCGGACTCATTGCAGATGCATGTCCCCAACTCACTGCGGCACGCACTCCGAGTGCGTGTCCGAAAAGCACAGACCCGCACAGCACAACGGACACAAGCGCGAGCAACCCGGACCAGAGAACGGTCATGATCGAGTCCGCACGAATCAACAGCAGAAATGCGACGGAGAAGAATAAACCGATGACGATCGCCTGCGGGCTAACGGTCGCGAGATCGTCAAATCTGCCGATCACCGGCAACACGTCTCCGGCCCCGAACGACAGCGGTGCCGCTGCGGTAAAGCGGCCGATTGCCCCCACGACGCTCACCAGTAACGCCGCGATGCAGTAGATCCTCGTCAGCGGGGGGCGTCCGCGGATGAATGCGAGAAGCGCGCAATAGAGCAGAGCGATGAGCACTGCGCTGATGATGTGAACCGGGGCCTTCGAGAATCCGAAGGTCCTCAGGATCGGAACTTCTAATGTGTGTCCGAAGAGTGCAGCGACACCAAAGAGCGCTCCGGCAAGGCAGATCGCCTGGACGAGTCCGTCAGAAATGGAATCAACTCTTTCGGTGATTTTCAGCGGCGACATCAATGAGAAAACTACCTCAACTACACGCCGGAAAGCGAGCGCAGCTCCTTAACGCTTCAGCAATGACGCGACGAAAAAGGCCAAAAAGATGTAGAGCAGCGACAGGGCTACACCGCCAATCGGCAGCCCCGACCCAATCACCGCGAAAGCTGCCGCCACGATCGATAACGAGAGAAACACGAATGGCCAGCCGGACTTCATTGGGTACGCAAACATTTTTGAGAACCTCTAGACGTCCTTTTCGTTTTAGGGAGTATGACGGCCGACTGGTCCTGACCGTATGATCTAGATCACCCGAAGCGGCTGGGAGCTCTTGCGCATCGGTCACAAGCGCTCTGTAAGCGGGTGTTTATCCTGCTTTCAGACGATCTATAGCGATCGTTGCGTTCTCAATGCTCCAATGCCCTTTCTTGCCGATTGTCAGGGTTCTGATCGTGATAGCTGAACAGCGAAGAGCGGTGCCCCACACTAACAAACGAGATTCCGCTCTGCTTTATTAACGGAGCATTGAGGCCGTCGAAATATGACGCGCCGCATACCGGTCTGAAGCACACCCGGCTACTGAAGTCCCACACTAAAACCTAAAACGCTTTAGGAAAGGAAGAACGGTATGAAGGCACATCGGGCGATCGTTGCGGCAACCTTTCTGGCCTCGGCGGCAAGTCTCAGCATGCTCAGCTCGTGCGTGAAGCGGGAGCCGCCGCCGGCGATCGAGGCACCACCGCCTCCAGAGACGAAAAAGACCTCGGTGACCTGTTCACACTATGCGGATTCGTTTGCAGGAAAGAAGACTGCCTCAGGCGAGATCTATTCTCCAAGTGCACTGACCGCCGCCCACAAGACCCTCCCATTTGGAACGAAGGTAAGAGTATCGACCGTAGAGGGTGGGAAAAGTGTCATCGTCCGGATAAATGATCGTGGTCCGTTCGTGAAGGGCCGGGAGCTTGATCTATCAAAAGCGGCGGCGCAGCAATTGGGCGTCGTGGACGACGGAGTTGTGGAGGCACAGCTGGAGATCCTTTCGAAAGGAGAGCCAGCTCCGGCCCGCTGACCAGGGGCCGGTAATTTTCGATTTCGGGGCCCCGGCGCACACGCTAGAAGAGCGATTGTGCCCCCGCCCGATTTCTTCCGCCGCAACATTCGCTTCGTTCTTGCGCCGTTTCTTGTGTCGCGCGCGCTGGTTTTAGCCGCGGCGATCTTCGCACACTGCACCGCCGTTCAGCCGAGCGGAGAAGAGGCGGGAAGAATTCTCCGTCATCCACTTTTCGAAGCATCTTTCTCCTGTGCGAAGGAAGGGATGCGAACTTTTCTTTCGCGCGGCGATGCCGGCTGGTACGCATCGATCGCCGAGTCCGGCTATACGCAGGAGCGATTTTCAGCTTCGGCTCAGAAGAACTGGGCGTTCTTTCCGCTGCATCCCATCTCGCTTTCGTTCTTCCGCTTCCTCGGCTTTGACTCGAATGCCGCTGGGATTATCAGCTCGCACCTTTGGTTCTTCGGAGGGTTGCTGTGCTTAGCCGAGCTTGCGCGGCGGCGCGGCTGGGATGACAGCTCCATCTCCCGGACGGCGTGGTACCTCTGTCTCTTTCCCTTCAGCCATTTCCTTAGCGGCTCAATGACCGAGGCGCCGTTCTTTGCTTTGAGTGCCGGAGGGTTGCTGGCTTTCGAAACCGGCGCCTTCAAACGCGGCGCTGCCGTTTACGCACTTCTTTGTGTGACCAGACTCACCGGCATTCTCCTGGCACCGGCATTTGCAATCGCCGCCTATCAAGGCTGGAAGCGCTCATCGCCCGCGAGCTCCAAAGAGTCGCTCTGGCGCGTGCTCAGTCTCCTGCTTCCCGTGATTTCCTTCGGTTCATTCGCTCTGCACCTCCACGGGCGGACAGGAGACCCGCTCGCCTTTTACAATATCCAGTCAACCTGGCGGGAGACGCGGCCGCTTACGAATATTTTCCAAGAGCTGAACGCAGTGGTCTTGGATTGGAATCCGGTTTGGCTGAATTTCCTGGCCGTTCTCCTCGCTTTCTCGGCCGGAGCGATTCTCGCGAAACGGCGTCTGTGGATCGATGCGTTAATCTGCGTCATTCCAGTGGCGGCATCCCTTTCGTCCGGCACGCTCATATCCATTGGCCGGTACACGGCCGTGCAGTTCCCCATCTTTCTGCTCCTCGGGGCGGGTCTTCGCCGTCCGGAGATCGAGAGAACCGTGCTGGCCATTTGTGCTTTGCTGCTTACGATCATGAGCGCCGGTGCCGCTCTTCACATCACCGCCTGTCTGACCTAAGGTCGGGACGCCTATGAGCTCTCCCGATGTCACCCCCTACATCTCTGTCGTCAGTCCCGTTTACAGAGCGGAGCAGATCGTCCCGGAACTCGTCCTGAAACTGAAAGCCGCGCTTTCGACCGTTACCGAAAATTTCGAGCTGGTTCTCGTCGAAGATTGCGGCCCGGATAACTCCTGGCAGAAGTTGCTGGAACAGGCAGCGCTCGATGAACGAGTGCGGGTTTTTAAGCTCAGCCGGAATTTCGGACAGCATGCGGCAATCACCGCGGGTCTTTCCGAGTCACGGGGTGATTTTGTCGCCGTGATCGATTGCGATCTCCAACAGGCACCATCTGATATTCCGCGGCTCATCGCGGAGGCCGAGAAAGGTTACGATGTCGTCTTCACCCGCCGAACCAACCGATCCTCCACAGCCGGCAGGACTTTCGGTGCGAGATTGTTCCACATTGTGTTCGCCTTTCTCACTGACCAGGTACGAACGAATTATGACGAGAGCACGCTCACTCTCCTCTCCCGCAAGGTCGTGAACGCGTTTCTGACGATTCCGGATAAAAACCGGCACTTCTTAATAATGTTGAAGTGGCTGGGATTCCGCTCCTCGCACATCGAGATCGAGCACCACGACCGGCACAGCGGCGAGAGCAGTTACAATTGGCCGAAACTGATCCGCCACGCCGTTGATGGGATCGTCTCAAGTTCGACTACCTTACTCTCTCTTTCGATCATCGCGGGCTTCGCCTTTTGCGGACTCGCGGTGCTGCTTTCGGCGCTTCTGATCGCCCTCTATTTTTTACATGGACTGAAAGAAGGTTGGGCCTCGCTAGCGGTGCTGATTCTGCTCTCGACCGGGATGATCCTCAGCTCATTGGGAATTGTCGGGCTGTATTTGGGGAAGACCTTCGAGCAGGCGAAGGGCCGACCGCTGTTCATTATCAGCGAACGCGGCGATCAGTACCCGGAGGCGGCACTCAGCGAGCGGCGATCACGTGAACGCAGGATAAAGAGCTCGTAGGTTTCCTGGAGCGCCTGGTAACTCGCTTCGACAATGTTTGCGGAACAACCGATGGTCGTCCATGTCGACTTCCCGTCGGTTGCATCGATACTCACCCGAGTCACGGCGCCCGTTGCGTTTTCCGGACTCAGAATCCGAACCTTGAAGTCGATCAGCTGGACAGCGGAAAGCTCGGGATAGTGCAGCAGCAATGCTTTTCGTAATGCTCGATCCAACGCATGCAGAGGACCATTTCCATCCGCGGCGACATGGAACTCTTCATCCGCAACCGACCCTTTGAGCACTGCCTCCACCGTCATCTGACCGACTCGCTCGGAGACGACGACAGTCATATCGGTGACGTTGAACGGAGCAGTATAAGCGGTGTCCGCCTTTCGTAAGAGAAGCTCGAATGTGCCGTCGGCGTTCTCGAACTGGTAACCTTGTGATTCGAGCGTCTTGATCTGCTCGAGCATCTGACGCTCATCGATCGCGAAGCCGATCTTCAGCTCCTGCATTTTAACGCGGATATTTCCTCGTCCCGAAAGCTCGGAAACGACCGCATCGCGCCGGTTCCCCACAAGCTCCGGTGAGATATGCTCGTAGCTTTTCGGGTGCTTTTGCACCGCGGCGACATGCAGCCCGCCTTTATGGGCGAACGCCGCAGCGCCAACATATGCCGCGTATTGATCCGGATTGACGTTCAGAATCTCAGCGACCGTCCGGGAAAGTGTCGTCAGCTGCGCCAGCTTCTCCGGTACGAGACACCGGTAGCCCAGCTTCAGCTGGAGATTTGCAATAATCGGCACAAGGTTCGCGTTCCCGCATCTCTCGCCGTAGCCGTTAACTGTGCCCTGAACTTGGCGGGCTCCGGCGGAGATCGCGGCCAACGAATTTGCGACAGCGAGCTCTGAGTCGTTGTGGGTATGAATTCCGATCGGAACCGGCAGCTGGGCACTGGCCACCCGCACGGCATCACTGATCTGCTGCGGAAGACTGCCGCCATTCGTATCGCAAAGCACCAGCCAGGCCGCTCCGCCCTTCGCTGCTGCTTCCAACGTTTTCAGCGCATACTCGGGTGACTCGCGATACCCGTCGAAAAAATGCTCCGCATCGAAAATCACTTCCCGGCCGTTACGCGTGATGAACTCCACGCTCTCGTAGATCATCTCGAGATTCTCCTCGAGTGAGCACCCAAGAATCTCCGTTACATGAAACGCCGATGCCTTCCCGACGAGCGCCACTGCTCGAGTCTCAGCGGAAAGAAGTGCTTGAAGGTTGAGATCCAGCTGCGTGCGAATACCGGCGCGGCGGGTGCTGCCGAAAGCCACGAGCTTCGCCGTCTGAAGCCGAAGCTGCTTCGCTCGATCGAAGAAGAGCGCGTCTTTCGGATTCGAGCCCGGCCATCCCCCTTCGATGTAGTGAACGCCGAAAGTGTCGAGCAGTTTGGTGACCTTGATCTTGTCGTCGACCGTTACACTAATCCCACGGCGCTGGGTGCCGTCGCGCAAGGTCGTATCGTAAATGGAGATAAGGTCCGGCTTCTTCATCCGTCATTGCCAAGCAGGTGCGGGAAGTGATCGTTGTACGTCGCTGCAGTGCTTTGTAGCAGAAAATCATTAAGCGAGCCGCGCCGCCCCAATTCCCGTCTGCCCATAGCGGTTCCCGTTATACAGAAGGAAATCCTGACCGGATAAGCGCAGACGCACCGCGTAGCACTGCATGGAGTCATCGAACCAACCGGATCGACTTGGAATTTCTACTTTTTTCGGATCACGCCTCCAACTCATCCCGTCGCTCGAACGGGCATAGGAGAGAGAGTACGGCCCGTTTGCCGCACGTGCCGAGAGCCACATCTCAAACCCGTCACCTGCCGGATAGACGGCCGGACGGACGACTGCGATCTCCTCGCCATCAGGGATCAAAATCGGCTCCCGGCGCTTCTCCCACTTCAGTCCGTCCGCGGATGTTGCCACCCGCAGGACATGCTCCTGTGTCTCGGTAGAGTCTTTCCAGTAGGTCGCCGTTCCATAGTACATCCGAAGAGTTCCATCCGGCTGTGTCACGATCCAGGGATATGAAAAGGAATGTGGATCGATCTCGTCCCGTTCAACGATCGGCATCTCCGAGATTCGTTCAAATTTTCCGCTGCCGGAATCAAAGCGTGCACAACCGATCTGAGTTCGAAACGGAACATCCGGCTCGAGCCGCCACCCGACATAATACAGCAGCGTCTCACCGTTGTGCTCAATGACGCAGCCGGTAGTGACGCCGTCCCGATCGAAACGGTCACCAATGGCCGGTGCAAGGAGCGGCTCTTCGGTCAACTGATCTATTTGAAACGGGAATGGCGTCCCACTGTCCGACAATCGAATTCGAAAAGATCCCACATGTGATCGGTTCTGTCCGTCCCTGGGTGAGAAGTAAACGGTGGCCGAAGCTCCTCTCTCAACGACAAATGGGTTCGAGGCATGCGATTGCATCCAGGGTGCAGATCCGGAACAGGAGAAAATCTGACCCAAGGGTTCGAAATTGAACATTTGCCGTAATTATCTCATAGCTATTGGAATGGTTTCAATTATCGCCGATCTCCGCTACTGACATGATCGATGAATCGCGTCACCAGCCCCTCTCGCTCGGCTATTTTTTATATCTTCGGAGCCGCACTCGTGTGCGTTGGTCTCCATGGATTTCTCCTCCCCGCGGGCTTCATTGACGGTGGAGTAACGGGCATCGCCCTGATCCTTCAGCGGGTCACCGGCTTTCCGCTCTGGCTGCTGATCATTCTCTGCAACGTTCCGTTCCTCATCCTCGGATACCGGAGACTCGGGCCCGGATTTGCAATCCGCACAACGATCGCTATCGCATTGCTCGCCGCGTTTCTCTTCTTCGTTCATGTGCCCCGGATTACCGACGATCGGCTGCTATGCGCCGTATTCGGCGGCCTTTTCATCGGTGCAGGAGTCGGACTGTGCATTAGAGGAGGGGCTGTTCTCGACGGAACGGAAATTCTAGCGATTCTCGCCAATCGAATTGCGGGCACGACGGTCGGTGAGGTTATCCTGCTCGTGAATGTGTTCATCTTCTTCACCGCGGCGTTTGTCTTCGGACTCGAAAACGCTCTCTATTCAGTGCTGACATACGTTGCCGCGACCCGCGCTCTGGATTTCGTCACTTACGGGGTGGAGGAGTACTTGGGAGTGTTCATCATCTCGAGCCTCTCGATGGAAATCTTGAAAGCCCTCGTCAGCGAGTTGGGCCGTGGCGCGACGAGGCTGCACGGACACGGCGGAGCATCGGATACCGAGCTCGATGTTTTGTTCTCTGTTGCAACCAGGCTTGAGCTTCCTCGAGTGAAATCTCTTATCGCGGAGCGAGACGCAAACGCGTTTGTGGTGATCTTCAGACTCTCAGATGTGCACGGTGGTTTTGTAAGACGCAGCTCGATAGCTCGACTTACGGCGTAGATATTTACGCTTTGACCGTGAACGCTTCCCTTTTGAGGATGAGCGTGACGTCATGAATTCCGTAGCCCTCACGAATCTCAACTTTGGCGCCGAGGTTGCTTTCGCACCACGCCTTCATCTCGCTCGGATTGACATAGAAGAGATGCGGCTGGGGGGAATAGCCGGGCGTTGGGGGCGGAACGAAATTCACGGCGCACCCCCTGACGGATCTCCCGAATAGCTGCATCAACTCCGTCTCCACGTAGTCGCGCCACGCCTGATCATCGAAGCCGAGCTTCACGTTAAAAACTCCGCTCGCCACGCTAAAATCGAAGCGGCGCCCGGGCGGGAGCTCGGCCAGCCAGGTTGCTCCGGACTCCCTCACTGCATGAGCGAGCATCTCCTTCGAAAGATCGAATCCGAAATACGTAAGTTGCGGGAAACGGCTGCGCACCATCTCATAGAGCGCTCCGTATCCACAGCCGTAGTCGAGGAGCGATGCATCGGTGAGGTCTTCTCCGTCAAGCACATGGAGCAGCTGTTCAAAACGGAGCTGTTGATGCTCCGGAGATCTCCAATCGACACCGCGCGCTGCCTCGCCGAACTCGAGAAATTTTCCGGTGTAGTAGCTCTCCACCTCTGACTGGATCTCTGATTGGATCTGGGATCCGGTCGCCGGTTGCTCAGCGTTCTGGAGAGATGAACTGTTTCGCGTCTTTTCCGGCATTGAGGAGGAGATCGACGATTGAGAGGTTCGGCACAAATTCTCCGTGCAGCTGCGGATACGCTCCGTACGTCCCGTAGTCGAAGAACTCGACCTCGATACCACTCGCCCGGAAGAGATCCAACTGCATGTACTCTTTTGCGCTCGGGCCGCTGACATAACAGTCGGCTCCAAGTTGCTCACAGATTGCTAGCAACCGTTCGGTCTTGCCCTCTCGCAGCGAAAAATCGGAGCTCTGATGCAGGCGTGTGGGAATTTGCAGTAGATCGAGGATTCCCTTGGTCAGAGTGAAGTTCACCGTAGACAGCAAATCTGATTCGAGCCGGGCATAGAGATCCTGAAGCACCGGAAACATCTCGTCGTATGCGTTCGCTCGCGCGTAGCTGTGCTCGATGGCCTTCAGATGCTTCTCGCGCCAGTCACTTTCCGCAATGACGGTCTCCGAGATCTTCTGCTCGAATTTTCCCTTTACCTGCACAGGGATCGTCAGCCACTGCGGGCCGTTCGGAGATTTTATCTGATTCCGGTTCCGCCAGTCGCGGCGCGTGTACTGAACCTCATCGAAGAAAACGAAGTCGGATACCGAATCGACGAGGTGGAAATATCCCCGCCACGGAATGTAGTTCGACTGGATGATCGCCACCCGCTTCATGAAGCTGAATCCGGTGTCAGAAAGTAGATCTTCGCTTCACTCTCGGCTGCCCGGCCGAGGATCAGCTGTAGCCCGCCGCGCAGATCGCCAAACAATGCGAAAGGCAGCTCGACTACGCACTCCGAGGCACCGTTATGAACGAGCCGGCTGACCTCTGCAAGCATGCGCCCCCTCGATGGAAGCATGCGTACTTCGTCACCGAGGCGGAAGGAGTCGACGCCACAAGCGATCAGATTATGAATGCTGATGGCGAGATCATGTCGCCGGCTTACAACACGGACAACATCAGTAAGCGGCAGCCGCAGGAGATCGGCGAGCGTATGCTCGCCATACCGCACTTCCAAGACTTTGCCGGTGAATCGTTCTCCAAGGCATCCGGGACAGATCTCGATACTATGTCCAAGCCCGAGCAGCTCACTGGAGAGGTAGCCCCGTCCGGCACAATCGGAGCACCGCGATTGAGACCGGAAAAAGTCCTTCTGTGAGAGGCCGCGCTGCCGGGCTCCGGGTTGCGCGGCGAATAATTCCGCAATCGGCTCCTCTAGTCCGATCAGTTGATAGAAGAGGCGCGAATCTGCCGTTCGATCGTAATAGATCGGCTCGACCGACGACCTTCGACCGGCCCGGAATTCCGGAAGCCGCCGGCACTTCGCTTCTGCCGAATTCTTTGTGCGGCGTGCAAAATCGATCGTCCGGCTAAGCCGCTGTTCATCGTCAGTAAATAGGTTGAGCGGGCGAGTGACGGTGTTTCGTGCTTTCACTTTTTCGGCGGCCCGGGCGCTCGGGATGCGCGCGCCGATCACAACTGCGTTCTCCATCCCGGCCAACTTGCCGAGCAGAGACTGAAGCTCAGGGAGATTGGGGAAATCGCAAAAGACGACGGCATCCGTGATCTGTCGATCGATGAGCCTCCGCAAATCGAGTGAGATGCGTGTCAGCAAAGGAAGCGAAGCCAGCCGCTCACTGAGTGTGAGTTTCGGGAAATCGAGCATCAGCTCTGAAAGCGGCGGTAGTGAATGGTGGATGAGCGTGGAAAGCTCCGCGAGAGGGCGCTGCATCAGCTCTGTCGATGTGGCGCCGTCGATGCGCCTTTCGCCGGCATCGTTGCAGCTCCGTCCGCATGCGCGACATCGAAATGCCGATGTAAGATCGATCTTCTGCGTAACGGTCAAGTTACGCTGAGGCAGTGCGCCGGTGGCGCTCTCGATTTTTTGTAATGTCCCGGTATAGCCGACTACCGCTCCCCCTTCTGGAAGCAATCCAAGGATCTCCCCTGCTTGGCGGCGTCCTGCACTGATTCTTTCGGGAAGTTCGCTCGAATCGGAGCGAACAAGATCTACAATCAGAACGAGGGTCTCTTTCGGGCCGGCAGCCGATTGTAAGAACTCCTGTTCCGCTGCCGTATCTGGTGTCGCCCAGAGACGGTTTCCGAGTAAGAGGCGCCGGATTCGAAATTTCCGTGCGCGGTTGAGGAGCTCCGGAAGATCTCTCAGCGCGGTGGCAACTCCCATCATCAGGAAGGTTTCCGGGGGAGACGAGGCCAGTTCGTTGGACCAATACTCTGGGGAGGCCTCGACCAGCTCTCCGCTACAGATCGGACAACTGGATATTCCGAACCGCGCGACGATCTCCCGAATCCGGTGATCCAGCTCAAAGAGCGCGCCGAGGGATTCGGCGGCGGGTGTCCCGTCGATCAGCTCAACAAAGCCCAGCTGGGTCTTCACCCGGAAGTTCCGCTCTGGAAGCGCGCGAAACCGTTTCCGGGGAACATTGAGATTAAGCCGCCGGCAGGACTCATCCCGCAAAAAAGTGCCTAGCGCGGAGACGCCGGAGCCGCTGGGAGCGGCCAATTCGGTGATCTCACCGTATTTTAGGCCGAGCTCGCCGACGAGCCTGCCGTTCGCGAGTGATTCTATGAATAAAGTTCCTGTTCGGGGCATCGAAGTAGTCTGTCCGTTTTCACGATGCTATCGTCTCGCACTTACCGCGACTATGGCTCTATGCGCATATGGCGTTAATCGACAAGGCTGCCCGTCAGAGATTTATCAGGTTTTTCCGGGCCGGCGCTCTCCGCTTGTCCAGCATCTGGTCAAAACTCTTGCTGACGGGGCGGGGACTTATTTTGGCCGGGCTTGGTTTCTTCGCCCTGCGTGCGATTGCCCTTCCGGAAAGTGATCTTTTCCTTTCGATGCTCGCCGGGGCGGCGCTCGGGCTGCCCCTGCTCCTCGCAGCCTGTACTTTATTTTCCGCTGCGCGACTAAAACGGCGGCTTCAGATTGAAGCCCGTTTCGATCGGCAGCTCCCGATCGCCGGACGTCCGATAAAATCTGCGTTCATCCTCCGGGAGAGCAATTTCCTGCCGCTTTATGAGCTGACGCTTGAACGGGAGTTCCGGCATCCCGGCGCCGAGTCGCCACTCCATATTATCCGCGGCGCGGAGAGTTACGAGCGCCTACGGCATCTCTTCGACACCGTCCGATTTCCGCACCGAGGTGTGTGGCGGCTCACCGGAGCGCGGGCCACGCTCCGAGATCGCTTCGGCCTCACACATCGTTCATTTCACATCCCACTCGAGGAAGAGATCGAAGTCTGCGCTCCTATTCAGCCCATACGCCCGCTGCCAATCGTCGCATCGAGCGCACGTGCCGGGGATCTTCTGCAGCATACCCGCGAGCGAACGGGTGATCTTTTTGACCTCAAGTCCTACGACCCATCGGATGGAATCTCACGAATTCTTTGGAAGACCTTTGCAAAGTCCGGCCAACTCGTCGTGCGCAGGCCTGAGCCATCGCTCATTCCTGAGGGAGAGGTCGCGATCTTTGTCGTCGCTCGCGAAGAGGACGATCATGTGGCCGGCGCATTTGCCAGCTACCTCGGTCAGCTGATCGGAAATCAGATCACGCCGCTCTTCGGAACGGATGGCGGCGGAGACAAGATTCTCACTCTGGATGGCGAGATCTTCCGCGCGCTCCATGAGGCCGTCTGGGACTCACGCGCGGGCACAGCGATTGATCTCGCCGGATTCCTCGACCGGATCATCGCATCCGGACGAATGTTGACTCAGGTTGTGGTGTTCGTGCCGGATGTCGAAGGCCCTTGGTACCGGCGGGTCATTGACGCGACAAGTGCGCGCGGCATCCGCTTGTCGCTCGCGGTGGTACCGGAAGAGTTTATCTTCACGCCCCATCGTGACAAGGTGCCGAAACGTGTTTCAACCCTGCTTGGACAGTTGAAGGTGCGTAAGGACGTGCCTAAGCGGATCTCATCCCGGCATTTTCCTCACAACACCGGCGAGATTCTCCTCTGCGAACGGAGCGAGTATCTCCAGTGACCTCTCTTTACGCTCTCCATGACCGCTGACGGACAGACAATCACAGCACAGCCGACTTTAGGCCCGTCCGGCGATACGCTCTCTGTACTCGGCGCAGAGGAGTCGTCGATCTACCGGCGGCTGCAGCTGATGCGAATCGCAGCAACCGGAATACTCCTCGCGATTATCGGCAGCCTCTTCGACCTCGGCGCGCATCCCTTTTTTCTCGCTCTGGCCGGGGTAATCGGCGTTCGCCGCGGTGGACGAGCGGTTTCCTCAGGCTTCACTCTTCGAGCACTCGCGCTCCGTGAGATCGGAGTTGCTCTTGTGATTCTCATCGGGCCGAAGCTTCTCTTTGCTCTTTTGCGATCGACCGGAGTGGTTCAGGCCGGAGACCTCTCCTCCGCGGTAGTCTACGACAAGCTTCTCGTTTTGCTCTGTCTGTATCTCGCGCTTGAACTTGCCACCTTTCTCTACTGGCGTGTTGGGGGATTCCTTACAGTTGAGATTCTGGCCGCCGGTATCCTGGGCGCGGCCCTCTTATCAGGTCATCGGAACTATCACCTCGATGCACCGAAGGAGTTGAGCGAGATCGCTTGGAAGCTCGGAATCGAGAGTCAGTCGTTCTTTCTCGCTCTCGGGCTGCTGACTTCGCTTTTCCTCGGCATCTACCTTGCTCTCTCAACTGATCGCCCGTTGTTCAGCAGACCCGGAGTAGTTCGGACAAGCGGCCGTGTGCGGAAGCTGTTGACCTTTCTCTTACCCGGAGCATTTCTCGCTCTTTTTATCGGTTATGCCCGTTACATCGATGCGCGGTATGGCGACAATCTCAGCCGCGCTTCCGAGGGTGTTGGGGAAGGAAGCGAAGAGGGAAAGAGTCCGCTCGGATTTCATTCCGCGGTCGGAAAGACGAAACAGCCGGCGGCACTCATCCGCCTGGAAGGAGATTACGCGGGAAATCCGTGGACTCCGATGCTCTACATCCGCGAAGGGGCGCTTTCGAGCTTTAATGGACGTGAGCTTGTGCTCGCCTCAAAAGAGTACGACACCGACACTCCCCGGGTCGCTCCCGGGCAGCCATTCGTCAGTCTGGAGGATCAGCCGGGAGAGTACCGTGAACCGGTAACGCACTCCGTTTTCATGCTGGCGAAGCATAAGTCTGCGATTGGGATCGACTTCCCCCGGTCAATGCGTTTGATAAAAAATCCGGACCCGCAGAGATTCTCGGTCGCCTATC